>NZ_JAPDPE010000090.1 GCF_026283955.1 Dyella silvatica
CTGGGCGCATGCGTTCAAGCATGCGGCGCACGCCCGGGTCGGCGGGAATCAGATGCATGTTGGCGCTGGAAACTTCGATTTCGCGGCGTGGTATCGGGTATTGATCGACCTCCCAGTAAAAGAACCGATTCCCCTGGCTGATGTCGATTTTCGCCAGCACGGCGCTATCGGACATGCGGCCCCAGCCCAGCGCGAAATCGATTGGCGAAAGCGCCGAACCGGCATCGAAATGATAGGTCTCGCGCGATAGCAGGCGGGCGGTGAGTTCAAAGTGCGCCCGTGTCACCAAGGTGATGTCATCGCGCTGTAATCGCGCGCCGTCGTCGAGATCCACTTGCTCGGGAATATTGGGCGCGAGCACGCCGGGCGGTTGCGTCAACGGCCGGTGTTGCCACCATTGCAAGGCGCCCCAGCCGATCAGCAGTGCCAGCAAGGTACCAAGCAGGCGTTGCATAAATTTCTCAGCCAGCGCTGATGTGGTGGGCGCGGGCGGGCCTGCTCACTTGCTCGCCGCCTTCTTCGCTGCGGGCAGCTTGGTCACGGTGGCGCCGGGCGACAGCAATTCGGGCGGCAGGGTGCGGAACACCTCGGCCATGCTCTTGAGAAAACTGTTCATCGAAGAGCTTTTACGCCAGACCAGTGCGATGCGGCGGCTTGGCGCATGCCCGGCAAATTCGATCAGATGCACATTGTCGGTACGAGACATAGGCGGCTTGATCGCCAGGGTCGGCAGCAAGGTAATGCCGACATTGGCGGCGACCATCTGGCGCAGGGTTTCCAGGCTGGTGGCACGAAAGCCGGATTTTTCGCCGGCGCCGGCGAGTTGGCACACTTCCAGCGCCTGATCGCGCATGCAGTGGCCATCCTCGAGCAGCAGCAGGCTTTCATCCTCCAGGTCGCTGAGCTTGAGGCGGTGCTTCTGACGCGCCAGCGGATGATTGTCTGGCACGGCCAGCACAAAGGGTTCTTCGAACAGGAACTCGCTGACCAGGCTGTCTTCGTGCAAGGGCAGGGCGAGAATGCCGACATCCAGCGAACCTTCGCGCAGCATGCGGATGACTTGTTCGGTTTTGTCCTCGACCAGCAGCAGCTCCAGCCGCGGGAAGCGGTTGCGCACCAGCGGCACCAGGTGCGGCAGCAAATAGGGCCCCAGGGTGGGGAAGATACCTAGCCGCAGCGTGCCGGATTCGGGGTCGCGGGTGCGCTGCGCGATGGCCTTGATCTCGTCGATCTCGGCCAGCACGCCGCGTGCGCGGCGGGCGATTTCCCTGCCGGTCTCGGTCAGCAGCACCTTGCGGGGGGTGCGCTCGACCAGGGCCACGCCCAGTTCTTCTTCCAGCTTCTTGATCTGGGTCGAGAGGGTGGGCTGGCTGACGAAGCTGGCTTCGGCCGCGCGGCCAAAGTGGCGGTGTTCAGCCAACGCAACGAGGTAGTGCAGGTCACGTAGATTCATCGGCGGGTGTCCAAGAGCTTTGCATGGGCCGCGCTATGGCCTGTCGGGTGATAGGCGGTGTCAATGATTGTGATGGTAACAATCAATTTGAACAATCCTCTCTGGCTGCGTAATCTTGCCTTTCGATACGCGGCATGCGGCGCAAGCGGCATTCTGCAAAATCCCGAATTTCGTAAACCCCCCAATTTCGTAAACCCCAGCCACCAGGAGAGCTCTACATGTTGACCATTGGCGACAAGTTCCCACACTTCAACCTCACCGCTACCGTGTCGATCGAGAGCCTTGAGAAAGCGTTCTTTCCGATCACCAACGACACCTACAAGAACAAATGGCTGCTGGTGTTCTTCTACCCGAAGGATTTCACCTTTGTCTGCCCGACCGAGATCAAGGGCTTTGCCGATCTGAACGAGCAGTTCGCCGACCGCGATTGCCAGATCCTGGCCGCCAGCACCGACTCCGAGTTCGTCCACCTGGCATGGCGTAAAGATCACAACGATCTGCGTGATCTGCCGTTCCCGATGTTGGCCGACATCAACAAGGACCTGATCACCGCGTTGGGCGTCAAGACCAATGACCGCGAGGGTGTGGCCCAGCGCGCGTCGTTCCTGGTCGATCCGCAAGGCATCATCCGCTTCGTCTACGTCACCGACGGTTCGGTCGGCCGTAACCCGCAGGAAGTGCTGCGCGTACTCGACGCTCTGCAGACCGACGAGCTGTGCCCGTGCAACTGGCACAAGGGTGAAGAGACCCTGCACGTCGCCTGATCACCGCTTTGCCTTGCCCAGCCGCGCGCCATCCCCCTCCCTTTTAGAGGCTTGCAGCCAGCTCTAAGGCGCGCGGTACTTCTACCGGCGGCGAAGCCCGCTTCGCCGCCGGTTTTTTTTGCCCAAAATTCACGAGGTGTCCCATGAGCCTGACTGACCTGAAGAGCCAACTGCCTGAGTACGCCAAAGATCTGCGTCTCAATCTTGAGTCCGTTTTAAGCGAAGGTGGTGCGCCTGGTCTGACTCAAAAACAGATTGCCGTGATCGCGCTCGCTTCGGCGATTGCCTCGCGCTACAAGCCATTGACCGCCGCTATCGCCGAAGAAGCCGCCAAGCACGCCAGCGCCGAAGCGTTGAACGGAGCCCGCGTCGCAGCGGCGATCATGGGTATGAACAATATCTACTATCGTTTCGTGCACCTGGTTGGCGATGCCGAGTACGGCACGCTGCGCGCCGGCCTGCGTATGAATGCGATGGCCAACCCCGGTGGTGACAAGGTCGATTTCGAATTGGCCTCGCTGGCGGTATCGGCGGTGAATGGCTGCGGCATGTGCCTGGAGTCGCATGAAAAGACCTTGCGCAAGCACGGCCTCTCGGCCCAGCCGATTCAAAGCGCTGCCCGTATTGCGGCGGTAATCCACGCGGTGGCCGTGGCGCTCGAGCAGGCTGACGTCGCCGGTTGATGGCTGCTACCCGGTGACGGCGTGAGGGCGGTTATGTTGCTGGACTGGCGATGATCGCTTCATCGCCAGTGGCTATGGCGGCGATGCCCGCTGGCCCGGGATAAGTGGGCTTAGCCACCGGCGTGGCACCGATCTGGGCAGATAGCCTGGGTTTCAGCGCTTTTTCGGACAGATGTGAATCTCTTGCAGGCGGCCCCGGAGGGCGGGTTTTGCTCCCTGCGGCAGCGCATGGTCGGTGTGTCGATCTAGAATGCCGGGTCTTGTCGCGCAATAGAGGTTCTTCGTGATCATCAATCCCAAGGTTCGTGGCTTCATCTGCATCACAGCGCATCCGGTCGGCTGTGAGAAAAACGTGCTTGAACAAATCGATATCACCAAGGCCAGCGGTGTCTCGGCCTCCGGTCCCAAGCGGGTGCTGGTGATCGGTGCCTCTACCGGCTACGGCCTGGCGTCGCGGATCACCGCGGCTTTCGGCTATGGCGCGGCCACCTTGGGCGTGTTCTTCGAAAAGCCCTCCAGCGACACCAAGACCGGTACCGCAGGCTGGTACAACTCCGCGGCGTTCGACAAGCTGGCCAAGCAGGCCGGCTTGTATAGCAAGTCGATCAACGGCGACGCCTTCTCGCACGAGACGCGCGCGCGTGCGATCGAGCTGATTCAGCAAGAGATGGGCGGCCCGATCGACCTGGTGGTTTATTCGCTGGCCTCGCCAGTGCGCAAATTGCCGGATACCGGCGAAGTCGTGCGTTCCTCGTTGAAGACGATCGGCGAGACGTTTACCGCGTCGTCGGTCGACACCAATCGCGACACCGTCGTGCAGGTGTCGGTCGAGCCGGCTACCGAGCAAGAGATCAAAGACACCGTCACCGTGATGGGGGGCGAGGACTGGGCTTTGTGGATCGACGCACTCAGCAAGGCGGGGGTGCTGGCCGAACACGCCAAAACCATCGCCTATAGCTATGTGGGCACCGAGATCACCTGGCCGATTTATTGGCACGGCACGCTGGGCCAGGCGAAACAGCATCTGGACAACACCGCGCGCGAGTTGCGCAGCCGCCATGCCGCGCAGGGGTTGGAGGCTTATGTCGGCGTGATGAAATCGGTGGTGACCCAGGCCAGCGCGGCCATTCCGGTGATTCCGCTGTATGTGTCGATGGTCTTCCAGATCATGAAAGAGAAGGGCATCCACGAGGGCACCATTGAGCAGATCAATCGTCTGTTCCATGACGCTTTGTATCGCCAGGACGGCCAGCCGCCGAAAACCGACGACGAAGGCCGCCTGCGTCTGGATGACTGGGAGCTGCGCGACGACGTGCAGCAGGCATGCAAGGCGATGTGGCCGACGGTGAATACCGAAAACCTCTCGCAGCTGACCGATTACGCCGGTTATCGACATGACTTCCTGCGCCTGTTCGGCTTTGCCCGCCAGGATGTGAATTACGAGGCGGACGTGAACCCCAACGTGCATTTCGACGTGGTCGAATCCTGACCGGCAGCGGTGCTCTCGCTGTTTGTGTCGCTGCTGTCGATAGAAAGCCCGGGGCTGTGGCTCCGGGCTTTTTCATGCCGCGGCTTGATGCTGCCAGGCTTGTTCAAACAGGCTTGCCCAGGCTGTCTACCCCGCAGTCATGCCTTCTGGCACTGTGCCTGAGGTCATGGCGGGTCCTAGTTTGGAGGTTTGTCCGTACCCTGGAGAACCTCCATGCGCCGCTTCGTCCGCCCTCTCGTGCTCACCGCGCTCGCCGCCTGCTGTGGTGCGGCTTTTGCCGCTGCTGCGCCCTCTGACCAGCCACAGGGCAAGTTGCCGCGCTGGGCCATGCCCGAGTCGTATCAATTGGACTTCAAGGTCGATCCGAAGCAGCAGGATTTCACCGGCACCACCACGATCAAGCTGAAGCTGACCCAGGCTTCCGACCATATCTGGCTGCATGGCCGCGAGTTGAAAGTGTCGAAGGTGACGGTGACCGACGCTGCCGGTAAAACCCATGCCGGCAAGTACGTCGAGGTGGCGCCGAAAGAGGGCGTCGTGCGCATCGATCTCGGCGGCAAGCTGGCGCCGCAGGAGCTGACCCTGGCGATCGACTACAGCGCGCCGCTGAATCAGCAGTTGCAGGGTCTGTACAAGGTCAGCCACGAAGGTCAGCCGTACGCGATGACGCAGATGGAGCCGATCAGTGCGCGCTTTGCTTTCCCGGGTTTCGACGAACCCTCGTTCAAGACGCCGTTCGACCTGCGCCTGACCATTCCCAGTGATGAGGTCGGTATCGCCAACACCAAGCAGGTTAAAGAAGATGCGGCCGGACAGGGTTGGAAAACGCTGACCTTCGCCCGCACCCAGCCGCTGCCGACTTATCTGGTCGCCTTTGGCGTGGGCCCGTGGGACGTGGTGAATGGGCCGAGCATTTCGCCGACGGAATATCGCACCCAGGCCACCGATTTGCGCGGTATCGCGGCGAAGGGCGAAGGCCATCGCATGGAGCATGTGTTGAGCGAAACGCCAACCATCATCCACACGCTGGAGAACTACTACGGCTTTGGTTATCCGTTCGACAAGCTCGATCTGCTGGCCGCACCCGATTTCTCCGCCGGTGCGATGGAGAACCCGGGCCTGGTCACCTTCCGTGACTGGCTGTTGCTGCTCGACAAGGATTCCGCCGCGAGCTACGTGCGCGGTTCGTTCAACGTCACCGCACATGAGCTGGCCCACCAGTGGACCGGCGACACGGTGACCATGGGCTGGTGGGACGACCTGTGGCTCAACGAGGCATTCGCTACCTGGATGCAGCAGAAGGTCACCGAAAAAGTGCATCCGGAATACCGCGCCGATCTCGATCGCGTGCGTGGTGCGCAAGGCGCGATGAATAACGACAGCCTGGTCAGTGCGCGCAAGATTCGCCAGGAAATCACCGGCAACGGCGACATCGAGACCGCGTTCGACGGCATCACCTATCAAAAGGGTGCCAGCGTGCTCGGCATGTTCGAAGGCTATGTCGGCGAGGCGACCTTCCAGAAAGGCATGCGTGCCTATATCCAGGATCACAAATTCGGCAATGCCACCGCCAACGATCTGGTGGCTTCGATCGCCAAGGCGGCCGGCAAGGGCGATGATTTCCAGCACGCGTTCAAGAGTTTCCTCAATCAGTCCGGTGTGCCGTATGTGCAGACCAAGCTGAGCCAGGAAGGCGGCAAGACCGTCCTGCATCTGAGCCAGAGCCGCTACCTGCCGACGGGCAGTACCGGTGACAGCAAACGCGTCTGGGGCGTGCCGGTATGCGTGCGCTACGGCACCGCCGATGGCAACAAGGTCAGCTGCGAACTGCTCGACAAGGCCGACGGCTCGATGGTGCTCGAAGGCGCCAGCCCATCGACCTGGGTCATGCCCAATGCGAATGCCAGCGGCTACTACCGCTTCAGCGTAAGCCGGGCCGATCTGGACACTCTGGGCAAGCAGATCAGCAAGTTGAGCGATGCCGAACAGCTGGCTTATGGCGATGGCGTGAATGCCGGTTTCAACCACGGCGAATTGAATGCCGCCGAAGCACTGATTGCGTTGAAGCCGCTGACCGGCTCGAAGATCCGCGAAGTGGCGACGATGCCGCTGCGCCAGGTCGACTGGATTTATGAAAACCTGGCCACCACCGATGCCCAGCGTGCTCGCGTGGTGCAGTGGGTGAAGGATGCTTATCTGCCGCAACTGCAGCAGCTTGGTTACCGGCGCAAGGCGGGTGAGGCCGATGGCGATTCGTTGATGCGCAGCATCTTGGCCGAAAGCCTGGCGGTGGATTACAACCTGCCCGAGGTCCGTGCCGAGTTGCTGAAGCAGGGCGATGCCGCACTCAAGCCTAAGGCCGATGGCCGTCTGGATCTGGCGGCTGCCGACTCCGACTTGCTCGGCGTGGCGCTTGGCGTAGCGGTGCAAGAACACGGTAAGTCGGCGGTGGACGTGCTGATCGCTGAATTGCCGAAGACCAGCGACCCGGCTCAACGCAATGCCATCCTGAGCGGTTTGTCGGCGGTCAAAGAAGGTGCCGATGCCGGCCGTGTGCGTGACTACGCCTTGAGCAAGGATGTAAAGGTCGGTGAGATGGCGGCGCTGCTGCGCGGTGGCCGCAATACGCAGGCCGGTCGCGATGCGATGTGGCAGTGGTCGGTGACCAACTACAGCAAGATCGTCGAGCGTACCGGCAGCTTTGCTGGCGGTCGCTTGCCCAGCATGATGGGTGGTGGCGGTTGCTCCAAGGCCGAAGCCGATCGCCTGGAAGCCTTCTTCCGTCCACGCCTGAAGGATGTGACCGGTGCTGAGCGTGGCCTGGCCCAAACCAGCGAAGCCACCTTGCTGTGCGCAGCGGTCAAGGCCAAGCAAGACCCGGCGGCGATTCTTCGCTAACGAGATCTTGGCATATCTCAGCGGTCACTAAATCACGCCGGGCGGTGCCAACCGTCCGGCGTTTTTTTATGGGCCATGGCCCGCCTTCAACAGGAATTGTTGCGCTGCGTCAGCGGTAGCCCTTTGTCCGCCCGCTTGCGTCTACACTGGGGTGTCCCGTTCAGGGCACAGGGAGAAAAGCATGCATCACCGTTGGGCTTGGTTATTGGGTCTGCTGATGGTTGCCGCGCCGTTGCTGGCACAGGACATTCCGGCGAATTTGCGCGACTGGCAGGGATGGGTATTACACGATGTGCCGCAGCACGCGTGTCCCTTCCTCGCCAACCAGTCTCCCGGTGCCGGTAGCTATCAGTGCGCATGGCCAGGACGCCTCAGCCTGGATGCGGGCAAGGATGGCGGCCGTTTCAGTCTCGATGTGCACGTCGATGCCGCCAGCTGGGTGGCCTTGCCTGGCGATGAGCACAGCTGGCCGCAGCAGGTCAGCGTGAATAACCAACCCTTGCCCGTGCTAAGCCGCAACGGCCAACCGATGCTTTGGCTGGAGCCGGGCGATTACGTCCTGCGTGGCAACCTGCCCTGGACGGAGCGGCCCGCGCGCGTGCGCGTGCCGCTGGAGATCGGTCTGGTGGCACTCAATTTGGACGGCGTTGCGGTAAGCCGGATCGAACGCAATGGCGACCAGCTCGCGCTCGGTGAGGCGGCTGCCGCGCAGCGCGCGGCCGACTCGTTGTCGCTGCGCGTGTATCGCCGTTTGCAAGACGGCCTGCCGGCGCAACTGGAAACCCAATTGGAGTTCAATGTCACCGGCAGCGCCCGCGAACAGTTGATCGGGCCCGCGCTACCCAAGGGCTTTATCGCCACCTCGCTACAAGGACAGCTGCCCGCCCGTTTGGAGAATGACGGTCGCTTGCGCGTGCAGCTGCGGGCAGGTCGTTGGACCTTGAACTTGAATGCGCGCAGCTCCGAGGTATTGAATCAGGTGACCCTATCTTTGCCGGCCGAGCCATGGCCGCGCCAGGAAATCTGGAGTTACGTCGACAACGCCGACCTGCGCAGCACGCATGTGCAAGGTCAGGCGACCGATGCCGATCAAGCCGGCGTGCCGGGTGACTGGCGTGAATCGCCAGCTTATGCGCTCGACAACAACTCGGGCCTGAGTATCGAGCAGGGCGCGCGCGGCAGTGAAGGTGGGCAAAGCGATCAGATCACGCTTAGTCGACAGATCTGGCTGGATTTCGATGGCGGTGGATTCAACGTGGCCGATCATCTCGCTGGCACGCTACGCCATCTTCAACGCCTGGACGTCGCCGCACCGTGGCAGTTGCAACGCGCTAGCCAGGCGGAAACGCCTTTGCTGGTTACCGTCGGCAGCGGCGGTCAAAGTGGTGTTGAGCTGCGCGATCAAGCATTGAATCTGGATGCCGGCATGCGCTTGCCGGTGCGTGGCGGCGCTATCCCCAGCGCCGGCTGGCAGCTGCCGCTGGAAAGTATCGACGCGACCTTGCATTTGCCCTTTGGCTATCGACTGATTGGTACCGCCGGTGCCGATCGCTCACCGGATTCGTGGATCGCGCAATGGAGCCTGCTCGATCTCTTCATCGTCGCCTTGATCGCCTTGCTCGCCGGGCGCTTGCTTGGCTGGCCGTGGGCCTTGTTGGCCGCGGGCTTTCTGGTCCTGTCGCAGCATGAATCGGGCGCTCCGCGCTGGACGCTGGGCGTCGCCCTGGCACTGGCCTTGTTGATGCGCGCCTTGCCTGATGGCCGCTTGCGCCTGGGCGCGCGTATCGGTGCGGCGGCGGTATTGGCATTGACCGCACTGTGGACGCTGCCCTTCGCGGCAACCCAGATGAACTACGCCTTGCATCCGCAGCTTGAAGGCGCGGTGGAGCATGCATCGTCGGAGCCCGCTGGTCTGGTTCAAGCGCAAGCGATGCTGGCTCCGGCGCCGGCTCCGAAGGCGAAACTCGAACGTAGACAAGCGCTCAAATCCGCTGCTGCAGCTGCTGTGCCTGAGGCTGATGGAGTACTTGATGAGAAACAGATGGTGCTGCCAGCACCGCCAGCCCCTCCCGCACCCCCCGCTGACCTGACTAGCAACGCAAGCGGTGGGCGCCCGTTGGAAAGCGTGACGGTGACCGGTTCGGCGATCACGCCAGGGCAACTGGTTGCCGATGAGACCGACAGCCACAGCGTGATCCAGGCCGGCAGCGGCGTACCCACCTGGGATACCGGCAACAATTACCGACTCGGCTGGTCCGGTCCGGTCACTACCGAGCAAAGCTCACGGTTGGTCATCGCGCCGGCGTGGCTGGTGCGCCTGTTGCGTGTGTTGATGCTAGGCTTGCTGATCGTGCTGTTGGGCAAGGTCGTGCTGGGCTTGCTACACCCGTCCCATGCCCGCCCACGTGCTTGGCGTATCGGCGGGGCCACTGCGGCGCTGCTGGTTTTGGCTCTGCCGTTGGCCTTGCTGCCGCATGCCGCGCAGGCGCAAAGCATGCCCAGCGATAGCTTGCTCACTCAATTGCGCAATCGCCTTACCGAAGCACCTAAGTGCGTGCCGAACTGTGCCGTCGTGGCACAGGCCAATGTGCAGGCCAGCGGCGATGCGATCGGGGTGGATCTGGAGGCACACATCGGCGCGCCGGTGGCCTTGGCCCTGCCGCAATCCGATGAAGGCCTGCGCTTGCTCAGCGTCAGCGTCGATGGCCGCACTGACGCCACCCTAAGCCGTCACGATGATCAGGTGCTGGTGCGCCTGGATCGCGGCGTGCATCGTGTCAGCCTGCGGTATCACGCCGAAGCTGTGGACACCACCAGCCTGCATTTTGTGCAGCGGCCGCAGCGTGTCACCTTCAATGGTCAGGGTTGGTCGCTGGATGGTGTGGACGAAGGCCGTCCGCTGGGTGACAGCATCGCGTTGAACCGTGTCCGCGTCACCACCGGCGACAAAACCGCCGATGCGCTGGCGCAGACTTTTCCGCCATATATACGGCTGACGCGCAGCTTGGTGCTAGGCGTGGACTGGACCGTGCAAAACACGGTTGAGCGTATTGCGCCGCTCGATGGCGGCTTTAGCCTGGAATTGCCGCTGCTGCCCGGCGAACATCCGCTGGGCGACAACGTTCGCGTCCAAGATGGCCGGATCAGTGTCACCTTCAATGCCGGCCAATCGCAGGTGCAGTGGAACAGCCGGCTCGATCAAGGCCAGGCTAGTCAGGGTAAGTCCGAATCGCTGACATTGAAGGCGCCTGTGTTGACCGATCATGCCGAGGAGTGGCGGGTATTTGCCGCGCCGATCTGGCACGTCGATGCCCAAGGCGTACCGGTAAGCGCGAGCGACGAAGGGTTGCGTTTCCAGCCATTGCCAGGCGAAAGCCTGCAGTTGGCGATCAGCCAGCCCAAGGCGACGGCAGGCGACAGCCTTGCCTTCGACAGCGTGCAACTGAGCAGCACCGTGGGTGATCGGGCCACGGAAACCATCTTGCAACTGAGCGCGCGCAGCACGCGTGGCGGTGAGCATGCGATGGCGTTGCCGGCGGGAGCTACTTTGCTGGAGGCCCGGCGCGACGATGAGGCCATCAATCTCGCCGTGCGCGATGGCAAGCTCAGCCTGCCTTTGTTGCCGGGCCTGCATAGCTATCAGCTGCGCTTGCGCGAGCCGCACGGCATCGCCGCACGCACCTACACTTCGCCGTTCGCCTTGAATGCCAGCGCGGCGAATATCGACCTCAACCTGAAGCTGCCAAACGACCGCTGGGTACTGTGGACCTGGGGCCCGACGGCGGGGCCGGCGGTGCTGTATTGGTCACAGTTGATCCTGTTGCTGCTGGTCGCCTGGCTGCTGGCACGCTATGCGCCGACGCCGCTGCGTTTTCATCAATGGCTGCTGCTGGGGCTGGGCTTTTCCGCCTTTGCCTGGAGCGCTTATGCCTTGGTCGTGCTGTGGCTGATCTTGCTTGGCCTGCGCGCCAAGGGGGCGCCGCCGGCACGCCTGGGCAGGGTCGGTTTCAATCTTCTGCAGATCGGCTTGGCGGCGATGACCTTGCTGGCGTTGGGGGTGCTGATTTCCGCGGTGCCTGAAGGCTTGCTGGGCCTGCCGGACATGCATGTGGCCGGCAATCATTCCAGTGCGGCGGATTTGAGCTGGTTCGCCGATCAGATGACTTCGGCACTGCCGCGCGCTGGAGTCTTCAGCGTGTCGTTGTGGGTTTACAAGATCGCCATGCTGGTATGGGCGTTGTGGCTGGCGAACGCATTGATTGGCTGGTTGCGCTGGGCTTTTGAGGCCTGGACACGCGATGGTTACTGGCGTCGTCGTGAGCCCAAAGCTACGCCGCCGGCTGAGGAGGTGGCGCATGACTGAGCTACGCCAAGCCCTTGCTGCCGCCAGCGAGCGCCTCGATGAGCGGGTCGATGCCGAAGTGCTGCTTACCCATGTATTGGGCAAGCCGCGCAGCTGGCTGATTGCCCATGCCGATGACGTCTTGGACCCGCGCATCGAGGAAGCCTATGCGGCACTGGTCGAGCGCCGCGTGGCCGGTGAGCCGGTGGCCTATATCACCAGTCGTCGCGGTTTTTGGACGCTGGAGTTGGAGGTTACGCCAGCGACCTTGATCCCACGCCCGGAAACCGAGCTGCTGGTGGAGTTGGCGCTACGGCGTCTGCCCGAAGACCAGCCGCTGCGGGTGGTCGATCTGGGTACCGGCAGTGGTGCGATTGCCCTGGCTATCGCGCACGAGCGACCGCGCATGCAGGTAACCGCGACCGATGCCAGTGGCGAAGCCCTGGCCGTGGCGCAACGCAATGCCGAACGATTCGATATCGCCAATATCCGCTTCAAACAAGGCGATTGGCTGGCTCCCCTGGCCGGCCAGCGCTTTGCCTTGATCGTTTCCAATCCACCGTATATCGAAGCAGGCGATCCGCATCTGGGGCAGGGCGATTTACGCTTTGAGCCGGTGGCGGCGCTGGCTTCCGGTCATGACGGCCTGGATGCCATCCGGCATATCGTCGATGCCGCCCGCGAGCATTTAAGCCCGGACGGCTGGCTGCTGCTGGAGCATGGCTGGAATCAGGGCCCTGCAGTGAGCGAATTGCTGCTCGCGCAGGGCTATCGCGATGTATTCACCTCATCCGATCTGGAAGGGCGTGATCGGGTCAGCGGCGGTCGGTCGCCAGGTCTATCGTAGATTCGGTGCTTTTGATCCCCTTCTCTAGGGCTAGAGAAGGGGATTGGCGCGTCAGCTAGCGTGAGCGATGGTGGTCGTCAGCTGCGGAAAGCGTGCGTGAATCGCGGTGCGGATGCTCGGCAGGTCAAGCCCGGCCATGGTCAGTACTTCGTCGCGGCTGCCATGTTCCAGATAGACGTCTGGAAGGCCAAGATGCAGGATTGGCTTGACTATGCCATGCGCGGCCAGGCACTCGGCGACGCCGCTGCCCGCGCCTCCGGCGATGGCGTTGTCTTCCAGGGTGACGAAGGCGTCGTGGGTTTTGGCCAGCTCCAGCAGCATCGCCTCGTCCAGCGGTTTGACGAAACGCATGTTCACCAGCGTGGCATTGAACTCGGCGGCGATCACCGCCGCCGGCGCCAGCATCGAGCCGAACGACAGAATGGCCAGGCTATGGCCGCGACGGCGCAGCTCGGCCTTGCCGATCGGCAAGGTGCCAAGCTCTTTGCTGATCGGTGTGCCGGGGCCGGTGCCGCGTGGGTAGCGCACCGCGGCGGGGCCGTCGTATTGAAAGCCGGTGCTGAGCATCATGCGGCATTCGTTTTCATCGGACGGCGCCATGATGACCATATTGGGCAGGCAGCGCATAAACGACAGATCGAAACTGCCTGAGTGGGTAGCGCCATCGGGGCCGACCACGCCGGCACGATCGATGGCAAAGGTCACATCCAGATTTTGCAGCGCGACGTCGTGAATCGCCTGGTCGTAGGCGCGTTGCAAAAACGTCGAGTAGATCGCCACCACCGGCTTGGCGCCCTCGCAGGCCATGCCCGCGGCCAGCGTGACCGCATGCTGCTCGGCAATCGCCACATCGAAGTAACGTTGCGGATATTCCTTGGAGAAACGCACCAGGCCGGAGCCTTCGCGCATGGCCGGGGTAATGCCGAGCAGGCGCGGGTCGGCGGCGGCCATGTCGCACAGCCAGTCACCGAAGATATCGGTATAGGTCGGCTTGGCCGGCGCGGCCTTTTTGCTCAAGCCGGCCTGCGGGTCGAACGGACCCACGGCGTGGTATTCGATCTGCGCCTGTTCGGCCGGCGCATAGCCCTTGCCCTTGGTGGTAATCACATGCAGCAGCTGCGGGCCGGGCAGGTCTTTGACCATGCGCAACGCCGCCAGCAGTTGCGGCAGGTTGTGTCCGTCGATCGGGCCGGTGTAATGAAAGCCAAGCTCTTCGAACAGCGTGCTGGGCACAAACATGCCCTTGGCGTGCTCTTCCCAGCGTTTGAAGAAACGACCGAAAAAGGATTTCTTCGGAATCGCCCGCTTGGCCCGCTCACGCCACACATTGAGGGTGCGGCTGGCCATGGCGCGGGCCATCATCTTGGTAAGCGCGCCGACGTTTTCACTGATCGACATGCCGTTGTCGTTGAATACCACCAGCATGTTCGGTTCGACATCGCCGCCATGGTTAAGCGCTTCGAACGCCATGCCTGCGGTCATGGCGCCGTCGCCGATCACCGCCACGACTTTGCGCGGATCGTTTTTGCGCTGCGCGGCGATAGCCATGCCTAGGGCGGCCGAGATCGAGGTCGAGGAATGACCGACGCCAAAGGTGTCGTACTCGCTTTCCTCGCGGCGCGGGAACGGCGCCAGGCCGTCCTTCTTCTTGATCGTGGTGATGCGCTCACGGCGACCGGTAAGAATCTTGTGCGGATAACACTGGTGGCCGACATCCCAGACCAGCCGGTCGGTCGGCGTATCGAACACGTGATGCAGTGCCACGGTCAGTTCCACGACCCCCAGCCCGGCACCAAAGTGGCCGCCCGAGCTGGCTACCGCCTCAATCAGGTACTGGCGCAACTCGTCGGCAACCGCCGGTAGCTGGTCGTCCGGCATGCGGCGCAGGTCGGCTGGCGTGTCGATCTGCGCCAGATGAGGGTAATGTGAAAGGTCGTTCATCCGCATATTGTTGGCCCAGCGGCAGGGCGGAGCAAGGGCCTAGCGGAGGCGGTCTATGGGCAATTCATGTCAGTGACGGTGCCAGGCGCATGTGCGGCCTGCGATCGCGTGGCAGGTGGTTGACCAGAAACTCCATCTGATCGGCCAGGATATTGCGGTTGGAGAGAATCAAATGCTCCACCCAGCTCGGCCGGTAAGGCACTGCCAGCAAGGGCATATTGGCCTGCTGCGGGGTACGGTTGCTCTTGCGCAGATTGCAGGCAAGGCAAGCGCTGACCACGTTTTCCCATTCATCCTGGCCGCGCTTGGAGATCGGCAGCACATGGTCGCGGGTCAGCTCGCCGCGGCTGTAGCGCTCGCCGCAGTACAGGCATAGATAACGGTCGCGGGCGAACAGGGCGACATTGGTCAGGGCCGGGGCGGGGTCGATGGCGTGATCGCGGCAATGGCCGGTGCTGGCGACGATCGGATGCAGGTGCAGCAGGCTTTGTTCGCCGTTGGCGCGGTTATGGCCGCCATGCACGGTCAGGCAGGGGTCGCCCAGGGTCCAGGAAACCGCCTCGCGGACGTAGAGACAAACCGCCTCCTGCCAGCTGATCCAGTCAAGGATACGGCCAGCGGCATCCAGCGATAGCACCCGGGTCGAGTGCAAATTGACAACCCGGCTAGGCACTTCCATCAGCATGTGTCGTCCTTCATTCAAAGCGAAAGAGCGTCTTGCGATGCAACAGCGCAGCGATTTTGCCGAGCATAACCCCATTTGATTGCAAAACGCGTGCAAATCAACGCGTTTAGTCATGTTTTCCTCACTCCCTAGGCGAAGACGGCCCCTTTCGCAGGTGTTTCCGATCAGTCACTTAGCGGAGTTACGGTGCAGCTTTGGATCACGCAGTCCTTGTGGGTGTGGCTTACTCCGACGGTTCATGTGTCGTCTGCGTCGAGATGTGCAGCTAGAAGCTCGCCTTCGTGTTCGATGAGAGACGACGTGAGGCGAGGATGGTGTCCTGTAGGGATGGACCACTTCCAAGGCTCACCTAGGGATGTAAGTGGCAGATAAGCTAGGCTTTGGAGCATCGCGTTGGTAGAGGATGGAACCATGAAAGTGATTCGATGGGCATGTTTTCTGATGATGATCCTCACAACAGACGCTGCTTTGTCTGCTGGCTTTGACTGCAAGAAAGCCTTGAGCGATGTAGAGAAAATGATTTGTAAGAGTGCGGACCTATCCAGTTTGGATGGTCAGCTTCTTGATGCGTACAACGGCGCTCTAAAGGCTGTCGAGGCTTCAAGTAAAGATGCGCTGATTGAAGAGCAGCGTAATTGGATTAGGTACACAAGGAATATATGCCAGGACTCAGTGTGTCTAAGCGAAGCGTACGAAACGAGAATTAAGGTTCTGCAACAAAATTCTCAAGTTATTTACGATGAATCGATTTGCAATATCCCTGATGGCGATGGTTGCCGGAGTTCGGTTATTTACCGAGATGCCAGTAAGCGTATCGATTCATTTAATAATTCTTTATCGCAAAATAAGATGAGCGGAAAAATCATCGGATGCTCAATGTTGCTGGATGTCCCGGTAGGGACCGCGCATGGGAATCATAGTTTCGGTGGCCTCTGTACATTGCAGAGTGGAGCTGTTAGGTCCGACGTTAAAATATGTAATGACGATATGATTGGTCATTTTTCGGTCAAGAATATTGATAGGAAAGGTGAGTCAGAGAAAAGTCTGGCTGAATTCACTAACGCCGAATGCTTTGGTGGATGATCTGCTGTGGCGGCTCTCGCGGGCTAAGGGATGGTAATTTTCTTGAGGGAGTACAAGTGTGCCTAATACAAGTGTGACCCCAGATCAGCTAAGGGCTGTACTTTTTTCGACTGAGAATGGCGGTAATGCGAATAACTTGAATCACTTCAGTTACGCAGGTACGGGCAACAGCACCTACTCATTCGGTGTTCTGCAATTTGATGTGGGATCGGATCACGGGGGCGTGAAGCATTTTCTGGCAGATAATGGATTTTCTACACTCGACATTGCTCATTTGTCGCGGCAGGGTGGCTTGACCGAGGCGCAATTGGGAGAGCTAAACACGAAGCTGCAAGCAATCCCTTCCGAAAGAATGGATGCGTTCACAAACGAGCAGCTGACTAAGAGCATTGATCGCGTTGATGCCTTGGTAGGATCATTGCAGACGACTAATCCCGCCATCGCGACGGCCATTTCCAGTAGCCCCGAACTGCAGTTGGCGATCGCCGATTTCGACAATCAATACACGATTGACGGAATAGGTCGCTCGGCAGTGCCGGCCAATGGCATGGCCTCTTATCTACAGGGGAATTCGGTGCAGCTCCCAGGCGGGACACTCCAGCTTGGAGACAGCATTTCCAGAAGCGACATCCAAAATTACATCAACGCGACACAATACGCGGTACATAATCCGACGTCAGTGGCTAACCGCGGGGCGCGACTCGACACCGCGCTGACCGGCCTTAATCTTCAATCCGCCACTCCTCAGCAAGCAGATGCGGCGGCAGCGCAGCCAGCTCCGGCGCAGACGACACCGACACCGACACCCGCAGTAGCGCCACCAGCGCAGACCGCTCCGCTGCGCATGGATAATCCTGACCATCCTGCTTTTCCGATGTTCCAGCAAGCACGCGATGGCGTGCATCAGCTCGATGCGGAACAAGGACGTGTGCCGGACAGGCTTAGCGAAAACATCGCTGGTGCGCTGGCGGCTTCAGCGAGGTCTCAGGGGCTAAGTCGAATTGATGCAGTTGCACTCAGCGAGGACGGCGCGCATGTATGGGCCGCTCAGCACATGATCCCCGGTGCACTGAATGCGACGGCAAGCGTGCCTGCAGCGCAGGCGGTCAACACGCCGCTCGAAAGAAGCACTGAGGTGTTTCAGCAGGCGGCGCAGACGCAGACTCAAGCCCAACAAATGCAGCAACAACAGACCCAGCAAGTCCAGCAGGGGCAGGCCCAGCCAGCCCAGCCTGCTGGCTTAGCCGCACAACACTGAACTGCTCAGTCTTAGCCGTATGTAGTCCTGAGGAGGCCCGCTGAAGCCGAATGCGTTTCTTCAAGCCTCCTCAGTTCGTCATTGAACAACTCCTCCATGCGCTGCTCCTGTTTCTTGGCGACGTCGCGGCTGTCCAGTCCGCCTTGCTGGACTAAGGACACCGCCACGTTCCCTCTAAGTTCATGTTTTTATTCACTCTGATAGCCGCTTGCGGGCTTTGGACGAAGCCGGGTGGTGGCGGAATCCGCCCTGCGGCGGCATTGGCAGGCTACGCCGCCGGTTCGGGTTGCCCGGCCATCGGCCAAGCCCGCGCAAATGCCTGTCAGCGCAGGCAGACAGGGGCCAAAAGGCAGTGGTCGCAGCTGTAAACAAGCGCTGATATAGTGCGGGTTCATCTGTAGACCCGACGCCGGGTTTGGGAGGGGAAGCTTCGGTGGCGACCCCGGCACGGCGGGGCAGAGGTAAGCAACGTGGCTGAAGTCCTTTTCTATGAGCGTCCAGTGCCGCTCAATCGCACCCAACACAAAGACCTGCGCCTGAAGGGCGTGCCGAGTCTGAAATTCGCCACCAACGTGCATTCGGTGCCGTTGACCGGGGTGGAGTTTCCGGCGGCTGCGCGTGACCTGCCGATCCTGTTCGCCGGTCAGGGCGTTCAAGATGCCGGTCCGATGGCCTTGCTCGGCCTGCGTCAGAACGAGAACCTGTTCGTCGACGGCAAGGGTCAGTGGGAAGCCAATATCTATATTCCGGCTTTCGTGCGCCGCTATCCGTTCGTGCTGGCTGAGAAGCCGGCCGATCAGGTGGAAGGCGACGACTTCACCGTATTCCTGGACGAGGCCTATGAAGGCTTCGGCAGCGACGAGGGTGATCGCCTGTTTAAAGAAGACGGTACCGACACCGAATTGCTGAGCAACGCCGTGAACTTCCTCGGCGAATTCCAGCAGCATGTCGGCCGCACGCAGTGGTTCATGGAGCAGCTGCGCAAGCACGACCTGCTTGAGCCGCGCAACATCCAGCTGCAGAAAGACGGCAAGTCGATCAACCTCAATGGCCTGTTTGTGGTCAACGAGGAAAAGCTGCGCCAGCTCGACGAGAAGACCACCCACGAATTCCTCAAGGAAGGCGTGTTCGGCTGGATCTATGCGCATCTGCTGTCGCTGGCCAACATCGACCGCATTGCCCAGCGCCTGGACGTGCGCGAGCAAGCTGAAGCAGCAGCTTCGGCGACCAAGAACTAAACGCGTTAAGCGTGGCGGCATCCCTCTTATCAAAGAGGCGGTGCCGCCGTGTACTCAGCTTGGCAGCATGCGGCCGACTCGACGAGACGCAGAGAAGGCGCCAGCAAGCAGGCCCACACGACACACCCCGCGTCGTTATCGATCGAGACCTCATCCGCGCGAAGCATCCGCTTGCCGTTGGATGGCTCTGGCAAGACTCTCTTATGAAAAGCCCATTTCTTCTGCGCCTCGTGTCATGCGCTGGGCATGCCTGCGCCTGCGATCCCTATTGATCGATACATCGGTGTACTGCGGTTTGGTGTAGCGGCCATCGCTTGGCCAGCACCTTGCCAAAGCGTTTGCTCAGATCGCGTCAGTGCGGGTCGCGATCGATTGGCTCGATGTAAGGCGGCACTAAGCGACTTCGCGCAGGATGCATGCCCATGCATCTACGCCATTCCATTTCGCTCGCTGCCATCCAACGGTTATCGCCTGGACGGTACCGGCTGTTACCGCTGGCCCTGGTGGTGCTGTTGGGCGGCTGTGCTTCTTATCAGCCCAAGCCCATCGACACCGCGCAAACTCAAACGCAATGGCAGGCACGTCGATTGGACGATCCTGCGCTCGCGGCTCGCTTGCAAGCCGCGTTGCCGGCCGGCAGTCATTGGCCGCCGGCCAGCTATGGCCGTGCTGATTTACTGCTTGCCGCGCTGGCCCTGAATCCGGATCTGGCCGAGGCGCGTGCGCATTTGACCGAAGCCGGCGCCATGGTACGGACGGCCAAAGCGATACCCAATCCCAGCGTCGGTCTTGCCTTGGAGCGCTATGCCCAGTCGCAGGCGGGCAGTTCGCCGTGGCTCTGGGGCATCAGCACCAATATGTTGATCGACACCATGTTGCGCCGACGTCTGCGCGCTGAGCTGGCCGATGCCGGTGTGCGCGGTGCGCGCCTGGATTACGCCGAAAAAGTCTGGGCGGTGCGCCGTGGTTTGCGTACGGCGCTGGCGGATGTGCTGCTTGGGCGACGTCAACAGCAAGCTGCCGAGCAAGCGGTGACGACGGCCACGGCGCTGCAATCGGCCTTGCAGCAGCGTCATGCCCTGGGTGAAACGGCCTCGACGGAAACCTTGCTGGCCGCGCAGACCTTGGCGCAAGCGCAGAACGAGGTGGCTGCATCGACACAGCGCATAGCCGATGCCGATGCGCGGCTGGCGCGTTTCGTCGGCGTGCCGGCAACGGCGCTGGATGGTATCTCGCTGCGTTGGGACGATTTCGACACGCCGGCTGTGGCCGAGACGGTGCAGCGCGCCGCGCTTGAAGACCGCGCGCGGCTGTCGCGTGTCGATCTTGAGCGCGCGTTGGTCGACTACGACAGCCGCGAAAACGAACTGCATCAGCAGGTCCGCGCGCAGTATCCGCAGATCTCGCTTGGTCCGGGCTACACCTACGATCATGGCGTGCGCAAACTGCAATTCAATATCAGCGCGACGCTGCCGATCTTCGATCAGAATCAGGGCCCGATTGCCGAAGCCGAGGCGCGCCGCGAAGCGGCGGGCCGGCATATCGAAGCGGTACAGGCGAGTATCGACAGCGAGATCACCAGCGCCAACGCAAAATTCGATGCGGCCCGGCAAGCACTCGCTGCGGTGCGCCGCGGCCAACAGGCTGCGCAGCGGCTTGCCCAGCAAACGGAACTTGGCCATACCCACGGCGAGGACGACCTCGGCACCGTATTGAATGCGCGACTGGCTGCGTTGACCGCAACGCAGGCGCAACTCACCGCACTAGATCAATCCCAGCAGGCGCTCGGCGCATTGGAAGATGCCGTACGCACGCCCCTGGATAACGATGAAACCCGCTTACTGCAGCCCGCTGCAGAGGCGCTCCCCGGAGACTCTCTCTAATGGCCCGTCATTCTCTCCGCCGTTGGGCGCCGCTATGGGCCGCCTTGTCGTTGCCGTGCATGGTGGCATCGGTTGCCGCCACCGAACTCAGCGCCGAGGCGCAAGAAAAGCTGGGTCTTGCCACGACGACCCTGCAAAGTGGGCAAGCACCCTTGGCCATCGCCGCGACCGCCGAGGTGCTGGACCCTTCAGCGCTGGCGAAGCTGGCCGATGACATCGCCGCGGCACAGGCGGCGGCGGATGCGTCGGCCGCCGAGTACACCCGCACGCAGGCTTTGCTGGCTGCCGATGGCAATATGTCGCGCAGGGCGGTGGAGGCGGCGCGGACACAGTCGGTGGCCGATCAATCCAAATTACGTCAGGCCCGTACTCAGCTGCGAGTCGATTGGGGCAGCAGTTTCGCCGCGCTCGATGCAGGCAGCTTACGCACACGTGTCGATGCCTTGCTCGAAGGGCGCGAGGTTTTGTTGAAAAGCGAGCCGCTAAGCACGCCGTCGGCGACCTTTGCGGCGGACACCGCGACTTTGCAATTGGCTGACCAGAAGCTGCTCGATACCCGTGTACTGGGGCGCTTGCCGCGCAGCAGTTCCGGGGTAAGCGGCGCCTGGCTATTACAAGCTTCGTCGGCGTCGCTGGTGCCGGGCATGATCTTGACCGCCCAGCTGCATGGGCACACGCAAGGCGATGGCAAGCAGCGCGATCCCATACAGCAAGGTGTATGGCTGCCACGCGCGGCGGTCGTGCGCTGGAACGGCGAGGCCTGGGCCTATGTGGTCACCGACGCCACGCATTTCGAGCGCCGTGCCGTGCAAGCCTTGGCGATAACGCCGGCGGGCTGGCTGGTCGGCACGCCGTTCAAGGCGGGTGAAAAAGTGGTAACACAAGGGGTCGAGGCTTTGATCGCCACCGATGCCGCGCCGGTGCATGCTGCCGCCGACAGCGCCCCGGCCGAGGACTGAGCTGATGTTGCTGGCCATTATTCGCAGCGCGCTGCGACACCCGGTGTGGGTCGCTTTGCTTGCTGTCTTGCTGCTGGTGTTTGGGGTGCAACATTTGCGCACCGCCAGCTACGACGTCTTTCCCGAATTCGTGCCGGCGCAGGTCACGGTGCAGGTCGAGGCACCGGGTTTCACCGCGTTGCAGGTCGAGCAGCGGGTTACCCAATCGATTGAGAATGCCGTCAATGGCGGTACCGGTGTCGATGTTGTGCGCTCGCAGTCGATCCAGGGGTTGGCGGTGATTACAGTGGTGTTCCAGGAAGGCAGCGATCCGTTTCGCGCGCGCCAGCTATTGGCCGAGCGCGTAACCGAGGCGGCTTCGCGCTTGCCGCTGGGCGTGCAGACGCCGACGCTGAGCCCGATGGTTTCCTCGACCATGGATTTGCTCAAGTTCGGCCTGGTCAGCGACAAGCTCGATCCGCTGGCCTTGCGTTCGCTGGCCGACTGGACCATCAAGCCACGCCTGCTGGCGGTATCGGGCGTGGCCGATGCCACCGTATTCGGCGGCGGGGTGCGCGAATGGCAGGTGGTGGTGCATCCCGACCGGCTCGCCGCCTTTGGTCTCACCTTAGAAGACGTGCGGCTTGCCGCCGCGGCGGCGAATGGCGTGCGCGGCGCCGGTTATGTCGATACCCCGGCGCAACGCGTGGTGCTCGAGGCCGACGGCACCCTGCGCGATACGGCCCAGCTGGGCCGCGCCATCATCACCCAGCGTGCCGGTCGTAACGTGACCCTGGCCGATGTCGCCGAGGTTGTCGAGGCTGCGGCGCCGGCTTTCGGCGACTCGCGCATCAATGGCAAGCCCGGTGTGCTGATCGCGTTGAACAGCCAGTATGGCGCGAACACCTTAGAGGTCACTCGTGCGGTCGAGGCCGCCCTGGAAAATCTCAAACCCATGCTGAAAGAGCAGGGCGTGAGCCTGGTGCCGAAGCTGCATCGCCCGGCGACCTTTGTCGAGGTGGCCTTGAAAAACATGCGCGATGCATTGCTGCTCGGCGCCGTGTTGGTCTTGGTCGTGCTGATTCTGTTTTTGCGCAACTGGCGTACCGCGCTGATCTCCTTCCTGAGCATTCCGCTGTCGCTTGCGGTTGCCGTGCTGGTGATGCAGCGATTCGGCTGGACCATCAACACGATGACCCTGGGCGGCCTTGCGGTTGCGTTGGGCGTGGTGGTGGATGACGCGATCATCGATGTCGAAAACATCATGCGTCGTTTGCGCCAGGCGGGCCCGGATGCGCCACGCCTACCGGTGATTCTGGACGCTTCGATCGAGGTGCGCCGGCCGGTGGTACTGGCCACCCTGGTGGTCGGCCTGGTCTTTCTGCCGATCTTGCTGTTGCCCGGTTTGCAGGGCAGTTTCTTTGCCCCGCTGGCGGGCGCGTTTCTGCTTGCCACCTTCGCCTCGCTGCTGGTCGCGCTGACCGTCACGCCTGCGCTGTGCTTGTTGCTGTTACGCGCGGATCAGCATCATCGCGAGCCGCGCTGGTTGAAGCGCATGAAGCTGGCGC
>NZ_JAPDPE010000091.1 GCF_026283955.1 Dyella silvatica
GCATGAGTTCGCCAGATATGACGCGCTGTTGCCGGATAAGATCGACTGCGCGTTTGACCTGCTGTACTTCAAGACGGCGGTGGTCGCCGGCGGCAAGGTGCAGTTTTACCAGCTGAGCCAGGGCCAGACAGGCCATGAGTCCACGCTGAAACCCCTGCCCGAGATGACGCTTTCGCTGCCTGACGATACCGACGAGGTAACCATGCTTCAGTTCAAATACGTAGGTATCCGCAAGCAGGACGGCATCCACTTCTTGCGCTATGACACCAAGAAAAAAGCCTGGCTGGCCGCGACGGAGATACCGGATTTCGACCTGCATGGCCGAGCCAGCTTGCCCGAGGCAAAGCAAGACTGAGCGTGACCGCCGGCTGTTGAGGTATGGACGTCCAAATCTTTTAGCGGCTATCCCATTGCATTCCTGCTGCTGCGGCGCAACACTCCGACGCTACCCTAACGACTGACGCGAAGAACCTGTGAGCCTGCAAACCCCTGCGGACGCCCCCGCACTTGATAAGCCCTGGATTGTGATGAAGTTCGGCGGCACCAGTGTCGCTACGCTGCCGCGTTGGCAGAACATCCAAGAACTGGTCGCCAGCCGCCGCGCCGAAGGCGCCCGTGTGCTGGTGGTGGTTTCCGCGCTGTCGGGCATGACTGACGCGTTGAAACACATGTGCGCTCAGGGCGAGCAGGGCAAACGTATCGAGGCGGCCAAGGCGATCACCCAGCGTCACTACGAGCTGCTTGAGCATATGCAGCTAGCCTTGCCCGATACGCTCGCCGCACGCCTGAGTGACTTGGCGCGATTGGCCGAGGAAGGCCCGGCCGCGATCGGCGAGCTGGCCTGGGCGGCCAAGGTGCAAGCGCATGGCGAGCTGTTGTCCAGCGCGCTGGGTGCCTCCTTTCTAAGCCATAGCGGCTTGCCCACTCAGTGGCTGGACGCACGTGACTGTCTTGCCGCCGTCGCGCTGCCCAACCAGAACGAGCGCACCAAGCTGCTGTCGGCGATGGTCGACGCCAAGCCCGACCCGGCGTTGTCCGCACGGCTGGCCGCACTCGGCGAGGTCTTCATTACCCAGGGCTTTATCGCGCGCGAATCGCAAGGCCGCACGGTGCTGCTGGGCCGTGGCGGCTCGGATACTTCCGCCTCGTACTTCGGTGCCTTGCTGAAAGCGCAGCGGGTGGAAATCTGGACCGACGTTGCCGGCATGTTTACCGCCAATCCGCGCCAGGTCGCCGGGGCACGGTTACTGCAGCGACTGGATTACGAAGAGGCCCAGGAAATCGCCTCCACCGGTGCCAAGGTGCTGCACCCGCGCTGCCTGTCGCCGCTGCGCGAGCCGCGCGTGCCGTTGCTGATCAAGGACACCAACCGGCCCGAACTGGAAGGTACGGTGATCGGCCCCGAGGTGCGCGAGCACGCGCCCAGCGTCAAGGCGATCAGCGCGCGCAAGGGCATTACCCTGGTGTCGATGGAGTCGGTAGGCATGTGGCAGCAGGTCGGCTTTCTGGCCGACGTGTTTGCCCAGTTCAAGCAGCATGGCTTGTCGGTCGACCTGATCAGTTCGGCCGAGACCAATGTCACCGTGTCGCTCGACCCCACCGAAAACCTGCTCGATTCCGATGCCATCGCTGCGCTGGCCAGTGATCTGGCCAAGGTTTGCCGGGTCAAGGTGATTGCCCCCTGCGCGGCGGTGACCATGGTCGGCCGCGGTATGCGCTCGATGCTGCATACGCTGTCTGGCGTGCTGGCCGAGTTCGGCCAGCTGCGGGTTCATTTGATTTCGCAGTCGTCGAACAATCTCAATCTCACCTTCGTGGTGGATGAGAACGTGGTCGATGAGCTGCTGCCGCACCTGCATGATTTACTGATTGCCGCGGGCGCCTTGCGCACCGACGACAGCGCCTTGTTCGGTCCAAGCTGGCAGGCCTTGTACGGCAGCGGTGAGCTACCGGCGCCGGAAGCGGCATGGTGGCGCACCGAACAGCGGCAGCAACTGCTGGCGCTCGGTGCCCAAGCAACCCCGCGTTACGTTTACCACCTGCCCACCGTGCGCCATCAAGCGCGCGAGCTGAAATCGCTGGCGGCGGTCGACCGGCTGCATTACGCGGTCAAGGCCAATACCCATCCCAGCATTCTGCGTGCGCTGGCCGAAGAAGGCTTCGGTTTCGAATGCGTGTCGCCGGGCGAGTTGAAGGCGGTGATGGCGGTAGTGCCGGCGTCGGCGCCGCTGTTGTTCACGCCTAACTTTGCGCCGCGCGAAGACTACGCCTGGGCGTTGACCACGCGAGCCACGGTGTCGCTCGATTCGCTGTACCCGATGGAGCATTGGGGCGAGCTGTTCCGTGGCCGTGAAATCGTGCTGCGCATCGATCTTGGCCGCGGGCTGGGGCATCACGAGAAAGTGCGCACCGGCGGCAGCGGCAGCAAATTCGGTTTGCCGGTGGAGTCGATCGACGCCTTCCTGCGGCTGGCCGATGCCCATGGCGTCACCGTGCGCGGCCTGCATGCGCATCTGGGCTCAGGCATTCTCGACGAGGGTCATTGGGGCGAGGTGTACGCGCAGCTGGCCAGTCTGGCCGAGCGCATCGGCAGCGTCGCCTTTATCGATATCGGCGGCGGTCTGGGCGTACCTTCGCATCCGGGAGAGGCGCGGCTGGATATCGCGGCGCTCGATCGGGTGCTGCGCGAGGTCAAGGCGGCTTATCCGCATTACCAGTTATGGATGGAGCCGGGCCGTTACCTGGTGGCCGACGCCGGTGTGTTGTTGACCCGCGTAACCCAGCAAAAGGGCAAGGGCGCCTTGCGTTACCTGGGTATCGACACCGGCATGAACAGCTTGATCCGCCCCGCGCTGTACGAGGCCTGGCACGAAATCGTCAACCTTACGCGTCTGGACGAGCCGGCGACCGGTCTGTTTCAGATCGTCGGGCCGATTTGCGAGAGCGGTGATGTGCTGGGTACCGATCGCCGTTTGCCGGAGCCGCAAGAGGGCGACGTCATGCTGATTGCCCAGGCCGGTGCCTATGGCAAGGTGATGTCTTCGGAGTACAACATGCGCGATGCGGCTGAAGAAATCGTGATCGATTGATTGCCTCCCTCTCCCCGTGCGGAGAGGGGCGGCGCCATAGAGACTTGACGAGTGAGCAATGTGATCCAACCGCGTCTGACCCAGGTATTTCGTTTCGTGCGTTCAAGCTATGCCGATGGCGTGGCCGAGTTGGTCTATGCCTTCGATGACGGTGAGGAGTTGATCGAGCGTGTGCGCTTTCCGCAGGCGCCGGTCGTGCCCGCCGCGCGTGCCGACGCATTCAACGCCGCGCTGCGTTTGCTGCATCTGATTGCCGGTGTCAGCTACTACAAGGCCGGCGTGCCACCAAAGATCGAGGTGAGCGGTGAGCCGCTGGACGACAGCACCGCCGACTTGCTCGATGCTTTGTATTTGCATGGGCTGGCCGAGTTCGCCTATCGCAACGGCCTGGATTTGCGCGGACGTATTGCGTTTCCGCGTGGCGGTCAGGCCAAGCCGGCGGTCGGCAAGCTGGGGTTGCCGCAACGCAGCCTGGTGCCGATCGGCGGCGGCAAGGATTCCCTGGTGGCGGTGGAGGCGATCAAGTCGATCGACGGCGAAGCGACCGCCGTATGGGTCGGCAATTCGGCCTTGATCGCTGCGTGCGCGGCGCGTACCGGGTTGCCGACGTTGAATATCCAGCGTGAATTGGCGCCGGGCCTGTTCGAGCTCAATCGCCTGGGCGCGTGGAACGGGCATATCCCGGTTACCGCGGTGAACTCGGCGATTCTCTCGCTGGCGGCGATCATCTACGGCTACGACAGCATTGCGTTTGCAAACGAACGCTCCGCTTCGGTGGCCACGCTGGAATACGAAGGGCAGCAGGTCAATCACCAATGGAGCAAGGGCTACGCTTTCGAGCAATTGCTGGGTGACTGGCTGCATAGCCATGTCGCGGCCGATCTCGATTATTGCTCGTTGCTGCGGCCGTATTCGGAGTTGGCGGTGACCCGTGCCTTCGCCAAGCTCACGCCGTATTTCGACGTGTTCTCCAGCTGCAATCGCAACTTCAAACTGCTTGGCCCCAAGCCGGCGGGTCGCTGGTGCGGGCAGTGCCCGAAATGCCATTTCGTGTTTCTGGCGCTGGCGCCGTTCCTGCCCAAGCCGCGCCTGCTTTCCATCTTTGGCCGCAACCTGCTGGATGACGAAACCCTGGCCGCCGGCTTCGATGCCTTGCTGGAATACCAGGATCACAAGCCGTTCGAATGCGTCGGCGAGGGCGCTGAGGCGCGCGCGGCTTTGTATGCGCTAAGCCAGCGGCCGGAATGGCAGGAAGACGCCCTGGTGGCGCGCTTCCGCAGTGAAATCCTGCCGCAGATCGATATCGCCGAACTGGCGCTGGAGCCATGGCTTGCGCCGGCCGGTAGTCATCGAGTGCCGCCGCGCCTGCGCCCGGCGCTGGCCGCTATCGATCAGTAATCGGGCATGGGCTTTCCACTCGATCAGGCCTTAATCGATGCGGCGGTGGCGCTGGCAAACCACCGTTATCCGCAGGGAGAGGCAGTGGTTGCGGCGCTGCGAACCGCGAGCGGCAAGGTGTTGACCAGCGTCAGCGCCGAAGCGCGCGTCGATGCGGCTTGTCTGTGTGCGGAAACCGGGGCGATCTGCGAGGCCCATAAAATCAACGAGGCGGTCGTCGCCAGTGTGTGCTTGTATCGACAGTCCGCAGCCGACCCGCTGCAGGTGCTTCCAGCCTGCGGTATCTGCCAGGAGCGTCTGGCTTTCTGGGGGCTGGATGTGGAAGTGGCCGTGCCGGATACGCGGCCAGGGCATTTCTGGCAATCCAGAACACTGAGAGAACTCAGACCGTTTTATTGGGATGAGCCAGGCAGCTAGCCCATCGATACACTGGCTTGGCGCCATAGCCAGCGGATTTTCACCTTTCACCCTTGCCTAGCGCCTGCCAGCGCCTAGCCTTCGAGTAGACCCAGATGCACATTGTTGAGCTTGCTGATCGCCGCGTCGCCATCTGGGGTTTCGGTCGCGAAGGACAAGCGGCGATCAAGGCGTTGCGCAAACGTCTGCCGCAGCTGCCCTTGACGCTGTTTTGCAGCGAAGGCGAGCTGGCGTCGGCGCAGGCTTTCGATGCAGCACTCACCGTGCACGGTCACGAGCCGGATGCGATCGACCTGGCTGCCTTCGATGTCGTGGTGAAATCGCCCGGTGTTTCGGCGTACAAGCCGGCATTGTTGGCAGCGCGCGAAGCGGGGCTAAAAGTAACCTCGGGCACCGCATTGTGGTTTGCGGAAAACCCGCAGGCACGAGTCGTGGCGGTTACCGGTACCAAGGGCAAAAGCACCACCACCGCCTTGCTGGCGCATCTGGCCCGCGCGCTGGGCCTACGCACGGCGTTGGCCGGCAATATCGGCATGCCCTTGCTTGAATTGGACGGCCAATCCGCCGAGTTGTGGGCGATCGAGTTGTCTAGCTTTCAAACCGGCGAAGCCGGGCCGCTGGCATTGGGCGTCATTACCAGCCTGTACGAAGAGCACCTCGATTGGCACGGTTCGCGCGAGCGCTACGTGGCCGACAAACTCAAGCTTGCCGACGCCGCCGAGCAATTGCTGGTGAACGGTTTGCAGGCGACGCTGCTGGATAAAACATCGGATTACCCGCAGCGCTGCTTATTCGGCCAGCCGCAGGGCTGGCATGTGCGCGATGGTTTTATCTGCCGTGCCGACCGCAAGGTATTTGCGCTGGCCGAGCTGTCGGTTCCCGGTGAGCACAACGCGCTCAATGCTTGCGCGGCGCTTAGCGCACTGGAGCTGATGGGCTACGACGCGGTCAAGGCGGCAGCGGCCTTGGCGAGTTTCCACCCCTTGCCGCATCGGTTGCAGCCGCTGGGCCAGCGCGATGGTTTGTATTGGGTCAACGATTCGATCGGCACCACGCCACAGGCCACGCTGGCGGCGTTGAACAGTCTGCGGGGGCAGGCGGTGACGGTAATTCTGGGCGGCCATGACCGCGGCGTGGATTGGTCCGAGGTGGCTGCCGCGATGGGCCAGCAGCCACCGCATGCCATCGTGGTGCAGGGCGCGAATGGCCCGCGTATTGCGGCGGCATTGCAGGCCGAGCCATTGCACTGCGCGCTTGAGCAGGTTGCGGATCTGCCCACTGCGGTGGCTAGAGCGCGCGAACTCACCCCGCTGGGCGGCTATGTGCTGTTGTCACCCGGCGCCCCGAGTTTCGACCAGTTTCACGACTACACCGAACGCGGTCGCCGTTTCGCCGAGCTGGCCGGTTTTGATGGCCACGCTATTACCGGCATCGAGGGCCTGGGTATTCGTTGACGGGTCTTGCTTGAAGCATCCAGCGCCATGCGCGCCGACGTGTGGCGCACTGGCGCTGGCCGCCGTGACCGCGGGTCACGAGCGTGTCCGGACGATATCGAGGTAGCTGTTCGCCGGCATCGTCATGCCCAGCCATGCCGTCGGCGATGCAAGCAGCATGAGCAGCATCCAGCCGCTCGATTTCCATCGTGCCAGCGAGATGGCGCTCATGGCCGTAGCGGCGCGATTGCGTCGCCGGCACGGCGGCTGCGCCGTCGGCGTCGCCGCTATCTCATTGCGGATCAGTGCACCGTATAGCCGGCCAGACGCCAGGTATTGTCGCCATCGAGATGGAACGAAACCAGCTCGCGTACGGGTTGGGCTTCTTTGCTGAAGGTGGTGGCAAAGACCACGTTGATATATTCGCCGGCGGGGATCTTCTGGCCGTTCGATTGCGTGCGCGTTACTGCCTCGACCGTGCGGGTCTTTACGCTGCCCAGGGTCTTGCGATCAGTGGCTGCCTGCTTGATGAAGGCGTCGCGGGTGGCCACGCTCTTGGCGACGGTGGATGCGCCGTCCCAGATGTCGCCGGCCTGGTTCTGATCGATCTGCTGCGCCACCTGGGTCGCGGCCTGGGCCATTTGTTGATTCTGTTTCGCCAGCTGGGCTTGTTGCTCGGGCGTCAGCGTGTTGGCTGCCTGGGCGGTGGGGGCGGGTGCCTTCGCCGCCTGCTGTGCGTTGGCGGCAACGGCGGTGCTGAGCAAGAGGGCGGGCAGCAAGAACTTCACGAGCATGATGGGCTCCCTGAAAGGCGGACACGGCCGCCGTGCGCGAGCAACGTTAGCATGCTGCCCGACGCCAGCGGTGTTCCGTCACCGCTGGGTCGCCGCTTTTCAGCGTGGTTCTGAAACGCTCGTCATCACCAGATTTTCACGCGTGCCTTCGGGTCGAGGTAAAGCTTCTCGCCTGCCACCGGTTTGAACGCGTCATACCAGGCGTCGATATTGCGCACGGTTTGCGCGCGGAATTCGCCCGGCGCATGGCCATCGGCGACCAGTTGCTGACGCACTGCGGCATCGCGGGTCTTGGTGCGCCAGGATTGTGCAAAGGCCAGGAAGAAGCGCTGGTCGCCGGTGAGGCCGTCGAGCACCGGTGCGGGTTTACCGTTAAGCGATTTTTGATAAGCGGCGTAGGCAATCGCCAGGCCAGAGACATCGGCAATATTTTCGCCCAGCGTTTGCTGGCCGTTGACGTGCAGGCCCGGCAGCGGCTCATAGGCGTTGTACTGCTCGACCAAGCGCTGGCCGGCCGCTTTGAAATGCGCCTGATCCTCTGGCGTCCACCAATTGGCGAGGCGGCCCTGGGCATCGAATTCGGCGCCGGTGTTATCGAAGCTGTGGCTGATTTCGTGGCCGATCACCGCGCCGATGGAGCCGTAGTTGGCCGCTGCATCGGCTTTGGGATCGAAGAATGGCGCTTCGAGAATCGCCGCCGGAAAGTTCAGCGCGTTCTGCAACGGCAGGTTGACCGCGTTAACCGTTTGCGGGGTCATCCACCACTCGCCGCGATCGACCGGTTGATCGAGCTTGGCCAGCTGGTGCTGGTACTCGTAGGCTTCGGCGCGCAGGTGGTTGCCCAGCGCGTCGTCTTTACGGATATCCAGCGAGCTGTAGTCGCGCCAGGTTTCCGGGTAACCCACACCGACCTTCAGCGTCTCGATTTTTGCCTTAGCCTTCTGTTTGGTCGCTGCCGTCATCCAGTCGATGGTGTCGACGTGCTCGTCGAAGGCGGCCAGGATATTGCTCACCATCTGCTGCACTTGCTGCTTGGATGACGCCGGGAAATAGCGCTGTACATACAGCTGGCCGACCGCATCGCCGAGGTCGTTGTTGGTCATGCCGATGCCGCGCTTCCAGCGATCGCGCTGCTTGGGCGTGCCTTGCAAGGTGTGTCCGTAGAAGCCGAAGCTGAGATCGGCATAGGCTTTGGGCAGCAGGCCGGCGCTGTGATTGATGGTGTGAAAGGTGAGGTAATCCTTCCAGGTTTGCAGCGGTTCGCTGGCGGTCAGTGCCGACAGCTTGCGGATCGCGTCCGGCTGCCAGGCGACGATGGTTTTTTGCTTGCCCAGGCCGGCGGCATCGAAATAGCTAGCCCAATCGAGGCCCGGCGCAGTCTTGGCGAACGACGCGGCAGGCCAGGGATTGTTCGCCTTATGCACGTCTTCGCTATCGGTCAGGCTGAGCTGGGCCTGGGCGATCTTGGTCTCCAGCGCAAAAATCGCCTTGGCCTTCGTCTCAGGATCGGTGATGCCGGCAAGCTTGAGCTGGGCGGCGATATAGGCCTGATACTGGCCGCGGAACGCCACCATCTCTTTGTCGTCGGCGATGTAGTAGTCGCGGCTGGGCATGCCCAGGCCGCCCTGCAGCAGATAGGCGACGTTATGCGAGGTATCTTCCAGGCCCTGGGTGATGAACAGGCCGAACAGGTTTGCGGTGCTGAAGTTGGTCGCATTGACCGGATCGACATCGGTGCGCAGGCCGCCGCCCAGGACACGGGCCAGATCGGTCGCTGACTTGATCGCGTCGATCTTGCTCAGCTGCGGCTTGAGCGGATCCAGACCATGCTTTTCGATCGTCGCTTCATCCAGATACGCCGCATAGTAATCGGCAATCTTGCGTGCATTCGATCCCGCCGCCGGGTTGCCCTTGCCGGCATCGCGAATCAGCTCGGCATTGCGCTTCTCGATTTTCTCGAAGACCTGCAAAAAGATCCCGGTGCTGGAGCGGTCGGCGGGAATCACCGCGGTCTTGCGCCAGAGGCCGTTGACGTAGCCGTCGAAATCGTTGCCCGGCTTGACCGCCTTGTCGATGCCGGCGAAATCCACGCCTGACGAGTTGCTCTTGCCGGCGGCTGAGGCTGGCGCTGGCTTGGGCGCGTCTGCCGCAGCCAAACTGGTTGCACTGCCAAGCACTGCTGCCGTCAGAATCCATCGAAATCGCTGCATAACTGTCCCCAGGCGTGAAAGAGGCGCCCAAGATAGTCCCAAGATCACGGCCTTGTGTGCATGACCAATGGGCTAGGGCCTGTTCACGCTATTAGCGTAGCCCGCGTTGTCGTTGAGTGGCTGCCACCTGGCAGCCACTCAGCGACAACCCGAAGGGCCGGGTCTGTTTGCCCGCAGGGCGGCGTCATCGCTCGGTCGTGTACGGACGTACACTCCCTCACTCTTCCTTGCCCTGCGCGCAAACAGATCCCGGCGCGGGCTACGCGAATAGCGTGAACAGGCCCTAGGTAGTTCACGCCGCCAGCACTTCGATGGGCGCATGCTGGATTTGGCTGGATGGCACGCCAGCCCGGGCCCTTCGACGCTTTGCATCCATTTTTGCTGATGCCCCATGCCCCGGGCTCGCACCCTGTTGCCCATCTAAAGCCTAGGGCATAGGTGTTGATTGAGCGGGAATCTCAGGTTGCGCTTTTCACCCGCATAAGAGGCGTGCCTCACGCTTGAGCTTCTGCTCGCTCGCCGGGGGATAGCGGCCGTTATGCCTTAATAGCGGCATCGGTTTTCATGTAGCCTCCTAGCGGCTCGCAGCGCGTTGGCGTTGCCAGGCTAACCACAATCACGTCAGGAAGCTGAGATGGGCAGGACGGTTGGAGCGATATCCCTGGGTGCGCTGTTACTTGTCTGCGCGGCCCATCCGGCGTGGGCGGCGCTCAATGCACAGGGGCAAAAAGAAGTTACCGCCTTGCTGACCTTCGTCGGCAGCAGTACTTGCACTTTTATCCGTAACGGCAGCGACTACGATGCAAAAAGTGCGCAGGATCATTTAAAGACCAAGCTCGATTATCTGCAACGCAAGCAGTTGATCGATTCCGCCGAAGATTTCATCGCCCGCGCGGCCAGCACCAGCAGCATGAGCGGCAAACCGTACATGGTGCGTTGCGATGGTCACGAACTGGCCTCCGCCGATTGGTTGCGGCAGGAGTTACAGCGAATGCGCCAGGTCACGCCTTAGGGGTTGAAGATGCTTGGCCGCAGCAGCGCATGGCTGCTGCGTGGCCCGTTATTTCTCGTAGCGGTAATTCAAGCTGGCGCGATTGAAGTCGGTGGCGTTCTGCGCCTCGAAATTCCAGCGGTGGCTGAGCTTGTAGCGCAAGGTAATGACTTGGCCGGGCTCGAACAGACCGACGCCGTAGCTCAGGTAAAGACGCGGTGAGAGGTACTTGCCCACGGTGAAGGCCGAGGTGCCGCCGAGTGCCTCATTGGTGGACACACCGATATCGTCCACGCCGATCTTGGAGCCAATGCTCTTGGCCAATAAATCGCCTGCGGCCGAGCCCAATGCCTGCGCGGCGGCGCCGACCATGTTGCCTTCGCCGCCTTTGACCTGCGACAGCGGTTTGCCGGTAATCAGGTAAGAGAGTGCGTCCGATTGTTCCATCGTTGGATTGGAGAACACGGTAAGTACCGGCCGCTGCGCGGTGCCGGAGACATACAGGCCGACTTTCTGCCCCTCGTCGATGGTCGCATTGGGGTTGAGCTTGCGTACGGCGCGGATGTCCAGGCCAGGGTTATCGATAGGCGTGCTGGCAAATAGCAGGCGGCCTTGCTCGATCTGCAGGCTTTGGCCATAGGCTTTGTAGATGCCATTGACGGTGATCTGGCCCTGGCCGGTAGTGCTGCGGCCGGGGCGCTCGCTGACGGTGAGTACGCCTGAGAGTTTGCCGTCCAGGCCCAGGCCGACCAGGTGGGTTTTGTTGCCGAGGTCCACTTTGACCTGCGCGGTAATCGGCAGCTTGGAGGCTTGCTGCTCTTGCTGCTTTTCGTCGACCAGCACAACATCGGAGGATGCCCGGGTAGCACCGGCGCCCGGCAATTTGGAGACATCGACATCGGCGCTATCGAGGTTGACTGCGCCGCTGACATCGATGCCTTTGGCGTCTTGCGTGATCAGCAGGTCGGGGGAGACCACCACCTTGGCGGCAGGAATATCGGCCACGGTGAACTGGCTGCCCTTGATGGTCAGCCGCGCTTGCGCGTTTTCGCCGAGGCTGGCCAGGCCATTGATCGCTACATTGCCTTGGCCGGAGCGGGCGCCGCCATCGATGCGAAACTGCTGCGCATCGGTGGTGCTCAGGGTCAAGGCGCCGTCGTTGAGCTTGAGCCCGGCCACGGGTACTTCGGCAGCGAAGCCACGCACGGCCGCCTGACCGGTGATGGCCGGTTGCTTGAGGGTGCCGCCGAGGCGGAAATTGCCGTCGATGGCGCCTTTGACATTGGCGATTTCATTGGTCAGCAACTCGATAAAACCGAGGTTGGCGATGCGTAGCTCGATCTGCCCATCAAGCGCCTGTTGCGCGCCGCTGATGCCTACGCGGGCGTCGATCTGACCGCCATCGCCCAGGTTAGCGCGCAGTGTCGCGCGCTGACTGCTGGGGCTGAGCTCGGCATTCAATGCAAGGTCGCGATAGGCCAGCAAGGGGTGCTCAGGATGCTCAAGATAGGTCAGCGAACCCTGGCTGGAGGTGATCGATGCCGTGCCATTGAGCGCGCCAGCGGCGCTGCGGCGGATCTGCCCGTTGCCGTCGAGCACGCCGTCGCCGCGCATCGGCATGTTGGCCGATGCCGCGCTCATCAACAGCGCCAGCGGCAGCTGCTGCAAGCGGTAGCTGGCGTCGAGGTTGCCGGCTTTATCCTGCTTCGCCGCCACGCATAGTTGCGGCGTGCCGGCACTCAGGCAAAGCTCGGACAGGCTCATGGCGCCCTCGTTATAGCTCAGCTGCGCCGGCTGCAGCAGGCGCCAGCGTGGCAGTCCCTTGGGTTCCAGATTCAAGGTAGATAGCGTGCCGTTCCAGGCGGTGCCCTTGAGTGCGCCATTGAGTGCTATCTCGGCCGAAAGCTCGTTGCCCTGCGCGGTCAGCTGCAGGTTATGCCGCGCCGCGGTGCCATCACCGCGCAGGTTGATGCTTTGGAAGCTAAGCCCGCCCGCGCCCACGCCGCTGGTTTGTAGATCCAGCTTGCCGCCAGGGTTGCTGATGTCGGGGATATCGGCGGTCAGGCGCAGGCTATCGATCTTTTGTTCTTGATAGCGGATCGCCTGGCCTTGCAGGTTGCCAGTCACGGCGAGCTTAGGTGGTTTGCCACGGGCGCGAAAATCGCCGTTCAAGGCACCAGCCGCGTCGGGCAGCCAGTCGCCGAGTGAGGCGATGGCCAGGTTGATGCCGATATCGTTGCTGCTGCCGGGCTTGGCCTCGATTCGTACCTTGCTGCTGGCAGAGCTGAGTTCGAGTTTGCCGTCGATGACTTGATCGGGGCTGAGGTGCAGCTTGCCCTGGCCGCTCAGGTCGCGATCGCGCAAGCGGCCGCCGAGCTTGCGCAGGTCGAGCACTGCATCGGGCTGGTTTTTGGGCAGGCTGCCGTTGCTGGCGATGTCGAGATCCAGTGCGCCACTCCAGCCGGCGAACAACTGGCCGGGATCGAACTTGTTGGCGTTGATCTGCAATTGCCAGCCCAGCGTCGGTTGCAGGGTGAGCGTGCCGTTGGCTTGCAGATTGCCTTGGGCTTGCTTGAGTCCGAGGCTGTGCAAGGCAATCGCCTGCGGCGTGCCGTCCAGGTTCAACGCCAGCTTGGCCAACTTGCCAGGGGGGCCGATATCGATATCGCCTTCGGCATGGAATTGGTCGGCGCTGCCCTTGGCTTTCAAGCTGCCGCGGCTGAGCAGATCCTGGCCGGCCACGCTGGCCGGCAGGGCGAGATCCTGCCAGCTGACGTGCAGCTCGGCGCTGATGGGCTGGGCCGAAAGCTGCACGGTGCCGCTGGCGTTTACGCTGCCCTTGATCTGCGCTGAGGCAAGACTGAGCTGCTGCAGATTCAAGGTGTGGAAATCGTCACTGAAGCGCGCCTGCAGCGGTTGCAGCCGCAGTTGATAATCGTTGAGACCGAGTTGGCCGTTGAGGGTGCCGCCATGGCGATCGCCGCTGCCTTGCAGCGCAACCGCCAGCGCGGTCAGTGAGCTGCTTCCGAGCAACGGTTTGGGATTGAAACTCGGTGCGTCGAGTTTGGCCGTCCAGGCGTATTCAGCACTTTGAGCCACGTTAAGTTCAAGCTGCGCCACCATCGGCTGGAGCAGCTTGAAATCTACCTTCACCTGCCGGCCATTGCCGTGGGCTTCCACGCTGCCGGCGTATTCAACGTCGGCAACTGTCCAGGCAAAGCTCGCGGCGCCGTCAGCCTGTTGGTTGGCGCCGATGGCCAGGGTGCCATCGAGATCGGCATGGCCTTGTGGCGCGCGCAGTACCAGCGTCTTCAGCTGAAGACCCTTGGAGGTCCATTGACCGGCCAGATCCAGGCTGTCGCTCTGGAACACCGGCTTATCTTCCTGGTGAACATTCACCTTGCCGACGTGCACGCGGTCGATGACGAAGTCCATCGGCGGTTTGAGCGAAAAACTGCTTTCACTAGGCGGTTCGTCGGCGGCCGGCTTGGCTAGTGCTACATCGATACCGTCGGTTTGCAAGTTGACGATATGCAAGCGCTTGCGCAGCAGTGGCCATACGCGCAGATCCAGTTCGGCGCTGGCCACTTTGACATCGAGGCCACGGCCATCGGCATAGCGCACACCTTTCAACTGTAGCGGGCCTATCAAGCGCCCCTGCGCATCTTGCACGCTAAGCGCGCCATGGGTGAAGCCTTGCGCGCGAGCCAGGGCGAAACGCAGGCCCGAGCCGGTGCCAAGCAGCCAGGTCAAGGCTGCCACCAGCAGTAACAGCAATACGCCAAGGGCGATAGCGATACGCTTGATCCAGGTTTTCATCGCGCAACATCCTTAACGGCGAAGTCGTGGCCTCGTGCGGTCTGCATGTTTTTCTGGCGGTTCTCCCTGCGCATGTTCACAGGTCCGGTCCGATCACCAGATGCAGATTGATGCCGTGATTGTTCTTGTCGTTAATTGGCGTGCCCAGATCGAGCCGGATCATGCCTACCGGCGATAACCAGCGCACGCCCAGGCCGGCACCGACCTTCGGCCGGTAATCGACGCCGTCGAAGGCATTGCCCGCATCGACGAAAGCGGCCATGCCCCAGTTCTTGGTGAAGTAATGTTCTACCTCGGTGCTGGCGACCAACAGGTTTTTGCCGCCGATGACGCGGCCAAAGGCATTTTGCGGGCCGATCGTTTGAAAGCCGTAACCACGCACCGAGCGATCACCGCCGGCAAAGAAGCGCAACTGCGGCGGTAGCGCGCTGAAATCGTTGGTCCAGGTAAAGCCGGCGCTGCCGCGCAAGATCAGCCGGTCGCGCTTGGTAAACGCGCGAATCCATTTGGCATCGAGGGTGAGATCGCTGAAGCGCGTGTCCGACAACAAGGTGCCGACGGTGCTGCGTGCAGTGATGTTGACAGACCAGCCGCGGCGCACAAACGTAGGGTTGTCCGCCTCTTTGCGTGACAACGAAGCCTCGGGATAGAACAAGGTGCTGCGGCCATGCTCGATGCCTAGCGTGTTAGTGCTCTCACCGCCCTTTTGGCCGACCGTGAAGGTGCCTGACAACGCGTGCAGGCCGATGGTGCGGGTCCAGCCGTACCAAAGACGGGTTTCGTTGCCGACCAATTCCAGCGTGCGCGACTTGGAGGTATCGGTGTTCGCATCGCGATAATTCGCGCCGAAATTGAAGCTGCGCTGGTCGCTGCCCGGCATCGGAATGGAGTAGGTGGTGGACAAGGTTTTTAAACGCTGCGCCAGCACGATTTCGTTCTTCCATTTGTGCCCGCGCGCATTGATCCAGCGACGTTCCATGCCGCCGCGCACACCCACGCCGGTATCGGTGCCGATAAACGGGCCGCCGGTATAAATGGTGCGCTTGGCCGGCGCCAGCTCGACTTTTACGTTGACCTTGCCATGGCTCTTGGCATCGATGTCGGGCTGCACATTGACCACCGAAAAGTAATCGGCGCCGTTCAGTGCCTGCTGCAACTGCAATAGCTGGTCTTGATCGAAATAGTCGCCCGGCTTGAAAGGCACATAGCGGGTGAGAAAACCCTCGCGAAACTGCGAACCATCGAACAGCACCTGACCATAGCGATAACGCTGGCCGATATCCCATTCGAGTTTGATGACCGCGCTGCGGGTAGTGCGACTGACCTCGACTCGGTGGGTGACAAGCTTGGCATCGAGAAAGCCGCGAGCAGTGAGACTGCTGCTCAATGCATCGCGTGCGGCGTCATAGCTGCCATCGTTGAGCGGCTGGTCTTTCAACCGCTCGATGGCGCGCTCGGCGCGGCGAACCGAGGGAATATCGAGCGCCTCTTTGGCCAGTTTGACCTCGACCTGGGTCACTTTTACCGGCTCGCCCGGCTTTACATGCAAGGTGACACGCCAGTCTTTGCCGGATTGTTGCAAGTTGCCTTCGATGGTGGCGTCGTAATAACCGTACGGCTGCAACGATGACCTTACCTGCTCGGCGGCACGCGTATACAAGTGCTGTGCTTGCGCCTCACTGACCTCGCGATTGGCATATTGCGATAACTCGACGCCGGCCACGACCGCCGCCTTGAGCGTGTCATCCACTCCATCCACGGTCAGTTGCACGCCGGCATGGGCCCAGACGGGAAACAGCAGCAGGGGTAGGGTGATCAGGCCAGGGCGTCGTTGTCGGCGCATCCGTAGATTCCGTCTACTAAGGGAATAATGGACTCGTTGAACAAGTTCATTCGGTTTGCAGCTTACCGGGCTGAACGTTGACCGCAAATGTACCGGGGGGCGTTGAGGGGTCGGACGATTCCTAAATGTGATGGAGGGGGAGTTTGGTTTGGTGGGGCCTGATGGTGTGTGTGAATGAGTGTTGATGTTTGTGCTTGTGGGGGCGCGCTGGTTTGGTGTTGTGTGGCGAGCTGGTCGCCTGCGGCGTGTTTTCGCACCCCTGCCGGGGTCCGAGTCACTTTTCTTTGCGTGGCCAAAGAAAAGTAACCCAAAGAAAGGCCAACCCCGCTTGTCGCCCTACGGGTGCGTGAGGGCTGGCCGGGCTTTTCGACAGGGCTCCTGCCCTGGCGAAAAGGCATCGACGTCCATGTCGATGCCCCTACGGGCCTGATCGTCCAGCCCTCACCGACGCACAGGGGCCCCGAAGGTCAAAGGCAAAAGCGAGAGCAATGGCAACAGCCAAAGCCAAAGCAGTGCAGCGTGACGGCAACAAACCCTTTCCTTCTCGGCGACTGCATGCAGTCGCACCCGAGTGCGCGCAGGACGCGCGCTGCTGTTGGGCCCCCTTTGCCGCGGTGAGGCCTGGTCGACAGGCCCGCAGGGGCATCGACAGGGACGTCGATGCCTTTTCGCCAGGGCAGGAGCCCTGTCGAAAAGCCCGACCTGGCCTCACGCACTCGCAGGGCAGGATGCCCGTAGAGCGCGGCATGGGGGTGCTCTTTCTTTGGGTTACTTTTCTTTGAGCACGCAAAGAAAAGTGACTCGGACCCCGGCAGGGGTTCGAAAGCCCGCCGCAGGCGAGCCAGTTCGCGCTATCACCGCAAGCAAGCGAGCAAGCCCGCCGCAGGCGAGCCAGTTCGCGCTATCACCGCAAGCAAGCGAGCAAGCCCGCCGCAGGCGAGCCAGTTCGCGCTATCACCGCAAGCAAGCGAGCAAGCCCGCCGCAGGCGAACCAGTTCGCGCTATCACCGCAAGCAAGCGAGCAAGCCCGCCACAGGCGAACCAGTTCGCGCTATCACCGCAAGCAAGCGAGCAAGCCCGCCGCAGGCGAACCAGTTCGCGCTATCACCGCAAGCAAGCGAGCAAGCCCGCCGCAGGCGAGCCAGTTCGCGCTATCACTGCAAGCAAGCGAGCAAGCCCGCCGCAGGCGAACCAGTTCGCGCTATCACAACAAACAAGCCAAGCCCCACACCGAGAAGGATCACCCTCGATCCTTCCCTCGCAAGCACTCAACCCGCCTTATCCCCAGCCTTATGCGCAATCCAGGCACCAACCACCGCCGATACATACGGAATCGCCTGCGCAGCAAGAATAAACATCCACAGCATGCCCTCGATGTACTGCGTACCGTAATTCGCCGCCATACCAATCACGCAGAACAGCAACGCACTAGCCATCAACAACTCTTCGCGCACCGGTGCGAAGGCGGCGAAGTTACTGCCGCCGAGGCGGCGGCTCTTGGCGGTGACGACGAACGAAGTCTTCTCGCGGGTCAGGCCGTGCAAAATGCCGCGTGCAATCGCATGCGACAAACCCATGCTGGCCAGCGAGGCCATCAGCGTGTCATACCAACTGCAGGGCACGCGGGCGCGGTAAAGCACGATGCCGAAGATCGCCTTGGCAAAGAAGAACCCGATCACCGGCACCAAGAACAGCTGCATCGGCAGATTGAACAAGGCGGGGAAGGCGACCATGCCGGCGGTCCAGAAGATCGCCATCAGGGTGAACAGCAAATGCAGGGCGTCGGCGAACCAGCTGAACCAGCCGGTAAGGAAGTGGAAGCGCTGGCCGGCGGAGAGCGGGCCCTTCTTGGTCATCCAGTTCCAGCGGCCTTTGAGAATCTGCATGGCGCCGAACGCCCAGCGATAACGCTGGCTCTTGTAGGCCTTGAAGTCCGCGGGGGTCAGGCCTTTGCCCATCAATTCGTCGACATAGACCAGGTCGTAGCCGGCATGCATCAGGCGCAAGCCCAGCTCGGCGTCTTCGCAAATGGTCCATTCCGACCAGCCGCCGGTGCCTTCCAGGGCGGAGCGGCGGACCATGGTCATGGTGCCGTGCTGGATGATGGCGTTGCGCTCGTTGCGGTGGTGCATGCCGATGCGGAAGAAGCCGTCGTACTCCCACGCGGTCATGCGGCGGAAGGTGTTGTGCTCGAACTCGCGGTGCGCCTGCGGGCACTGCACCACGGCGACCTTGGGGTCGTGGAAGTGGCCGGTAAGCGTGGCCAGCCAGTCGGCGCGTACTTCGTAGTCGGCGTCGATCACCGCCACCACGTCGGCGCGCGGGTCGGTTTCTTTCAGGCCGAAATTGAGCGCGCCGGCCTTGTAGCCAGGCCACGGTTCCAGATGGAAGAAGCGGAAGTGTTTGCCGAGTTTCTCGCAATACTCCTGCACCGGCTTCCAGACATTCGGATCCTTGGTGTTGTTGTCGATCACCAGCACTTCGTAATTGACGTAGTCCAGCGCGGCCAGCGAATCGAGCGTGACGATGACCATTTCCGGCGGCTCGTTGTAGCAAGCCAGATGGATCGACACGAACGGCTGTTTCTCCGGCGGGTCCGGGCGCAGCATGCCGGCGTGACGTACCCAGCGCGGCCGCCACAGCACCTCGGTGAATTCAAAGCCGTTGATCAGCAGAATCGCCAGGATCGCGATCTGCGCCGGGAACAACAGCACCAGCATGGTCCAGTCGATCCAGCTCAGGTAATAGTTGAAGGGCAACGTGGCCGACCACACGATCAAGCCGCAGGCCAGCTGGATCAGGCCGGCGAAGAAGAAGCGGCCCATCAGTTTGAAGCGACGGAAGTTGTACGCGAACCAGATCATCGGCAGCAGCGCCAGCAGGCTGGCGGCGAAAGCCTTCCACGGCCACTTCACGTCCTCGGTGACCGGGCCGGTGAACGGGAATTTCAGCTTGCGATCGGCACTGAACATGCCCCAGTAGGCTTCGGTACGACCGGAAAGCTGTTCTTTCCACGGCTGGTCGAAGGCCTCCATCACGTAGTAATCGATGTTTAGCTTTTTGGCCTTGTTGAACCACTCGCGCAGAAAACGTGCTTCGTTGGAGACCGACGGATCGGCGTACTTGAAGCGGTTGCCGTTGGAAGGCCAGCCGATTTCGCCGATCACCACCGGTTTATTCGGAAACATCTGGCGCAACGTGTTGTAGCTGCCGAGCGCATCGCCGATGGCGTCCTTACGAGCGATGCCGTTCCAATAAGGGAATAGATGCACCGTAATGAAGTCGACGTGGTCAGCCAGTTCCGGGTTCTTCGCCCAGATATGTGCGGGCTCGGCGATCGACACCGGCTGGTTGATCGCCGCGCGCACGCGGTCGGCATAGGCCATCAGCTGCTCAGGCGTCACGTTGTTACGGAACAGCACCTCGTTGCCGACGATGACCCGCTTGATCGAGGTGGGGTAGCGGCGCGCCTGGGCAATCAGCGCCTCGATCTCCCTCTCGTTGTTGTCCAGGCGGTTGTCGATCCAGGCACCGGCCAGCACATTCAGGCCGTTTTTGTCGGCCAGCCGATAGACCTGCGAATTCTCCAGCATCGAGTACGTGCGGATGCGCGGGCTGTACTGGCTGATCAGCTTGAGATCGCTGTTGATCTCGTCATCGCTGGGAAAGTCCAGCTTCAACGGGTTCTGGTAGCGCTGGAACGCGGAAAGCGCAAAGCCGCCAATCGGGCCCTTCCAGTCGTCGGGGCCGTTTGGGAGGTTGCTCCACCACCACAGGCCAATGTTCATGGCAGCCACGACGAGCGCGAGCAGGATGGCTGCAAGCCGAGGATTCCGGCTATCTGGACTGACTGGTGTAACGCTCAAAACGATCCCCGTGGCCGCCTCACACGAGGCCTGAAAGCCCGGCGAGCTTACTAACGCTGGGCGATTGGCTCAATAAAGACCGTCTGCGGTGGTCAGCCTCAGGTCAGGCGTTGAGGCTACAGCTGGGTTTTGTGCGTGTTGCCGGACCGGCCTCGGGCACCGTCCAGGGATGCCTGTATGAGCCGGGGCGGCTTGAGCTGCAGACCCGTGCCGGGAATTGTCGCGCATGGCCCGGTCTTAGCCGCCAGCGCAACACCGGGGCGGGTCGCCAGTGCGAGCGGGGAGGAGCATCTTGCCCGCTATACCCGTCGAGGCGCCCGAGCCGCTGCGCCGGTCAATAACAAAAAGGGCCGCGAGAGCATGCGCGTTGCGCCCGCTCCCGCGGCCCTGCATGCAGGGGGATAGGTGAATGTTTACTTCAATAGCGAACGCAGCATCCAGGCTGTCTTTTCGTGTTCTTTCAAGCGGCCGGTGACCAGGTCGGCACTGCCTTCGTCACCCGCGCCGCTGGCGGCCTTAATCGTCTGGCGCGCGGTGTGCGCGGCGATCTCGTGGCCTTCGACCAGCTGGTTGACCATTTCTTTCCAGTCCGGCACGCCGGACTCTTCCTTGATCGAGGTGAGCTTGCCGAACTGGCTGTAGGAGCCGGGGGCGAACACATCCAGGGTGCGGATGCGCTCGGCCACTTCATCGGCGGCCAGCCACAGTTCGTTGTATTGCGTTTCGAACATCGTGTGCAGGCTGTTGAACTGCGGGCCGGTGATGTTCCAGTGAAAGCTATGGGTTTTCAGGTAGAGCGAGTAGGTGTCCGCAAGCAGCTTGGAGAGGTGCTTGGCGATTTGTTCGCGCTCTTTCTTGGGGATACCGATGGAGACGGCCATGAAGTGCTCCTTACCTGTGGTGTAGATGAGAGACGTGGTCGAGCTTAACGGGCTGGGCCGGCAGGGGGAAATGCATCTTGCCAATGTCGGCCATAGTGTGCGGCTATCATGTGCAGTCCCATGAGTAACGTATCCTCTTCATCGATGACGCCCGAGGCCCAGTTGCGCACCCTGCGCAAGGCCTTGGATGGCGTTTCCAGCCGCGATTTCGGCCGTTTGCTCGGCCGTTGGCGGGCGTTGTCGCGCAAGGCCGACGAGAAAAAGCTCACGGCGCTAAAGGCCGACATCGACATCTCCGCGGCCAGGCGCCGCGCTCGCCTGGCGGCCAAGCCAACGATCCGGCTGGATGAATCGCTGCCGATCACCGCGCGCGCCGACGACATCGTCAAGCTGATTCGAGAAAACCAGGTCGTAGTGATTGCCGGTGAAACCGGCTCTGGCAAGACCACCCAGTTGCCCAAGCTGTGTCTGGCCGCCGGCCGTGGCGAGGCGGGCATGATCGGCTGCACCCAGCCGCGCCGCCTGGCCGCGCGCTCGGTGGCACGCCGGGTGGCCGAGGAGCTGGGCACGCAGCTTGGTGATCAAGTCGGCTTTCAGGTGCGCTTTACCGATCAGGTCTCCGAGCAAAGCCTGATCAAGTTCATGACTGACGGCATCCTGCTGGCCGAGACGCAGGGCGATCCCTGGCTGAGCGCCTACGACACCATCATCATCGACGAGGCGCACGAGCGCAGCCTCAATATCGATTTCCTGCTCGGCTATCTGAAGCGGCTGGCGCTTAAACGGCCGGAGCTGAAGATCATCGTGACTTCGGCCACCATCGACACGGCACGTTTCGCCGAGCATTTCGATGGCGCGCCAGTGGTCTCGGTCGAGGGCCGTGCCTATCCGGTGGAAGTGCGTTGGCGCTCGCTGGATGAGCTGGCCGCGCGGCGTGGCCAGCGCGCCGGCGATATGCAACAGGGCAGCGCCGAGCACGTGGCCGCGGTATTGGATGAAATCAGCCATGACGATCCGCGCGGCGACGTGCTGATCTTCATGCCGGGCGAGCGCGAAATCCGCGATGCGCATTTGTTGTTGTCGCGCCGGCAATATCGCGAGACGGAGATTCTGCCGCTGTATGCACGCTTGTCCGCGGGCGATCAGGATCGCGTGTTCAAGCCGGGCACCAAGCGACGCGTGGTACTGGCGACCAATGTCGCGGAGACCTCGCTGACCGTGCCGCGCATTCGCTATGTGGTCGACAGCGGGCAGGCGCGGGTCAAGCGTTATAGCCAGCGCAGCCAGCTGGAGCGTCTGCACGTCGAGCCGATTTCGCAAGCCGCCGCCGATCAGCGCAAAGGTCGCTGCGGCCGCGTCGGCCCCGGCATTTGCTATCGCTTGTATGACGAGGCTGATTACGCCAGCCGCGCCGCGTTTGCCGACCCCGAGCTGCTGCGTTCGTCGCTGGCCAATGTGATTCTGCGCATGCTGTCGCTGCAATTGGGCGAGGTGGACGAGTTTCCCTTTCTCGAAGCCCCCGATCCGCGCGTCGTTGCCGACGGTTATCGGCGCCTGGCGGAAATCTCGGCGATCGACGAGCAGCGCCGGCTTACCGCGATTGGCCGCATGCTGGCGCGCTTGCCGATCGACGTGCAGCTGGCGCGCATGCTGGTCGAAGCATGCGGCCTTTGTCGATCCCAAATCCGATGTCATGGGTGTGCTCAACCTGTGGCGCGAATATCACGCGGTGCACGAAGAGCTGACCCAGTCGAAACTACGCGACTGGTGTTCGCGAAACTTCCTCAGCTTTATGCGTATGCGCGAGTGGCGCGAGCTGCATCGGCAGTTGTTGCTGGTGACGCAGGAGATTTGGGGAGCGGGGCATGGGGAACGGGACGCATTGACGTCGCAGCCACCCAAAGCGGCGGTGGACAACAGAAGTGGCAACAAAAGCGCTACGAAGAGCAGCAAGGATAAGGGCAACGGTGACGCTCATGTTCCCCGTTCCCCGCTCCCCGTGCCCGACAACAACGACGCCGATCGTCTGTATGAGAGCGTGCATCGCAGCCTGTTGGCCGGCTTGCCGACCCAGGTCGGTCGCAAAGACGAGAAGGGTATTTACCTCAGCACGCGCGAGCGCCGCTTCCAGGTATTCCCGGGCTCGGCTTTGTCCAAGCTGCCGCCGAACTGGATCTTCGCCACGCAGATCCTCGATATCGGCGGCAAGGTCTGGGGCATGATGTGCGCGCGCATCGAGCCGGCATGGATCGAGCAGCAGGCGGCGCATTTATTGCGCAGCGCCTGCCGTGATGCGCATTGGTCGAAG
>NZ_JAPDPE010000092.1 GCF_026283955.1 Dyella silvatica
GCATGGCGCTTCAGCGCACCGTCAAGGCGGCGATCTTCGATCGCATGGAGCTGACCTTGAGATCGGTGATTCTGGTGGCGCCAGGCACCCTGGTCAAAACCACCAGCGGCAAGCTTTGCAGACAAACCAACAAAACCCGCTACCTGCATGCCGAATCAACGGCAAAGGCGTGATATGAACGAGCTGACCACAACGGTACTGTCCGTGATCGCAGAAACCTTTTCCGTCGAAGTACACACCCTGGGCCGTCACACCGTGGCCAGCGATGTCGACGGCTGGGATTCGCTGTCGCATACAGTATTGATGATACGGCTGGGAAAACGTCTCGGCAGACGCATCGATGAAAGGGTTGCACTGAAGGCCAATAGCGTAGGCGCGTTGATCGATGCGCTGGATAGCGAACCGGCCCAGACCGAGAGCCGCCCATGAATCAGCCCGCGGCCATCCCATCGTCGGAACTGAAAGGCCGCGCAGTGGTGGTCGCGCGAGGTACTTCCAGCCGGCTATTTTGCGAATATCAAGACAGCCCAGTGATCTCCACTATCGCCAAGAACGACCTGATATCGACCAAGGCCGCGGTCAAATGGAAACGCATGCTGGAAACGCGGGCGCGGCTTTTAAAGCTGCGCGGCTTACATCTTTATATGCTGATCGCACCGGAGGCCCGCTACATCTTCAGGGAGGAAATTCCCAGCCATATGGTGCTGTCGGATCGCTCGCCCGCGCGCCAGTTCACCGAGCTGTTTTCCGGCATCGATAACCTGACCATCATCTATCCCGATGAAGCGCTGATCGCGGCGCGCGGCGGCATCGATATCTACCGCGCCAACGACACCCACTGGTCGGCCTATGGCGCCTTTATCGCCTACCAGGCATTGATCGAACACTTTCCTGCCGATACACCGCTCAATCCGGTGACCGCCGCCGACGTCAGCTATCGGTTTCGCCAGGCCTTTGGCGACATGGGGGCGCTGGTCGAGCCCGAGGTATCCGCCGACATGCCTGTTGCATCGATCCGCGACGGCACCACCAAACTGGTCTTGAACTACTCCGGAGACGGCCGCAATGCCTGGAAGCGATTCGAATCCACGCGCGGCCGTGGTCATGCCTTTGTGTTGCGCGACTCGTTTGCCACCGAGCTCGGCATCTTCATGAATGAGTCGTTTGCGCGGGTGGACTGGCTCGGCGGCACCTCGCGCTTGCATCTGGAAGCAATTGACGAGGAGAAACCCGATATCGTCGTCTGGGAAGTCGCCGAGCGGCGGCTGTTAGTCGAGGACTCCGACCACTCACCCTCGACCGCCTACGAGATATATGCGTTCGACAACACCACGCCTTATGGCATGACGGCACTGGAAGCCTGTGACGACAAGGTCGCGGGCCATCTCGCCAAGGCGCTGCAAGGTGCGCGCGATGCGGCCAAGCATCCCGATGCCGGCACGCCGTACTTGTATCTCCTGGCCGATATCCTGCGGGCCAGCAGCCTGTTCGACGAAGCCGAAGCGACCATTCAACGCGCCATCAAGATCCGCGAAGACCGGCCCGCCTATTGGCATTTGCTGAGTGTTATTTCACGACATCTGGGCAAGCCACGCGAAGCCACCGACGCGTCGTTTCACGCCAAGAAGCTAGCCCCGCACAACGGCCAGTTCGTATCGGACTGCGGCTACAACCTGCTTACCCTGGGCCGGCGCGACGAGGCCATCGAGGTCATGGCGAGCTGCCGCGCGCTGGTCTCCGACTCGCCGCACCTGAGCTATTGGCTGGCGTTGGCGTACTTCCAGGCAGGCGATATTCACCAAGCCCGGAAAGAAGCGATCAATGCTTATCTGCTATGGCCGGACCATCCGGATATTTACGCCTTGCTGTGGATGATTGAAGACGATACGCGCTGATTCTGCTCGACTACGGGTGACATGCATGCGCACCAAGATCACCAACGAGAATGGATTCATTCAGGGCCTGACGGCTGCCCATGCCACCCATTTGGTGGTCAAGCCGTTTCGTCGCACGGCGCGCTCATCGACAGCGGCGGTTACGTCCCACGCCGGCACGCATAACCTGCGGCAATTCAAGGTCAAGCCACGCTATGGCGAGGCATTGGCCGGTGGATGGTATTTATTCGAACTCGATCTGCGCTCGCTCGATCAGCCGCTGCTGTGGGCAGCGTTCTACGCCGACTATAAAAGAGGCATCAACGAAGAGAGCTACCTGCCCTTGCCGCTGAAAGAGGTCGCGCCCGGCAGGTACCTGGCCATTGCCAGGTTCACCCATCGGCTCATCGGCCTGCGGCTCGATGTCGTGGCACACCGTCGGTTTGAGCTCGACCATGCGCAACTACGCAAACTGGGCAAACTGGAGGCCGCGTCCCGTATGCTGTTTGCCGTCGTGCAGTCGGCCGCTACGCTCAAGAAAAAACTCTGGGTCACGCTGAGCGCGATGCTGAGATTGGGTTTTTCCGGGCAAAGAAGTTTTGCCACCTGGCTTTACCGCGAGTATTCCGAGAACGCCCAAACGCCACTAAGCGGCCGTTATCTGAGCTGGGTCAGGCTTTATGGCAACGCGATACCGGCAGACATCAAGAGTCGTTTGAACCGGATGGATCGCAAGCCGCTGATCTCGGTGGCCATATCCACATGCAACACGGATGAGGCCTCGCTACGCCAATGCATGCTCAGCATGATCGCCCAGCACTATCCGCCTTGGGAGCTCTGCATTGCCGACAACGCCTCGGACCAGCCGCACATACGCGCGTTGCTGAACGAGTTTTCACAGCTGGATACCCGCATAACATGCACCTTCCTGCAGCAACGCGGCGACTACTCCACTGCGCTCAATTGTGCCATTGAGCATACACACGGCAACTACATCGCCATCGTCAAAGAGCACGATGAGTTGCACCCGCTGGCGTTCTTCCAAGTAGCCCTTGAGGTCTGCAAGCACCCTGAGTGGAAAATCATCTATACCGATGAGGACAAAATCGATCATCGAAGAATTCGCTTCGATCCGGACTTCAAGCCGGACTGGAATTACGAGTTGCTGCTGGCACAAAACTATATCCGGCATTTATGCATTTTCGACAGCGCCCTGGTCAAAACCGTCGGCGGCTTCCGGCAGGGATTCCATGGCTGCGAGGACTACGATTTCCTGCTGCGCTGTATCGAACACACCGGCCCTGCGCAAATCGGTCATATAGCTTCTGCGCTTTATCACGAACATGCTGTAGCCGATGCACCGGCATCGCCTGAAAACCATGTCGTTCACAGCAATGGCACGCGGGCGCTGCAACAGCATTTACAACGCGTCGGCGTTTGCGCTTCGGTGACGACAGCAGCGGATGGCATTCATCGCATCCGCTTCGCGTGCCCCCAGCCGGCCCCTTACGTCAGTTTAATCGTACCTACCCGTGACAAAGTCCGGCTTTTGCGAAGCTGCCTCGACTCAATATCGAAGAGCACATACTCCAACTACGAAATCATCGTGGTCGACAACCGGTCGACTGACAGCAGCACGCTGCGATACCTGGACAAGATCGCCCGCATGCCGCATGTGCAGGTGTTGCGATACAACGCGCCTTTCAACTACTCGGCGATCAACAATTTTGCCGAACGCCATGCCAGAGGCGACATCATCGGACTGGTCAATAATGACATCGAGATAATCACCCCCGACTGGATGGAGGAGATGGTCAGCCACGCGATGCGGCCCCATGTCGGCGCCGTCGGCGCCATGCTTTATTACCCGGACGGCACGATTCAGCACGCCGGGGTCATCGTCGGTCTGGGCGGTGTGGCCGGGCATGCCTACCTACACATGCCGCGCGGCTATGGCGGAAGTCACAACCGGGGCTTGTCGCTGCAAAACCTGAGCGCGGTAACCGCCGCTTGCATGCTGGTGCGCCGCGAAACCTTCCACGTCGTGGGCGGCCTGGACGAATCCCTGGAGGTCGCATTCAACGACGTGGACTTCTGCCTGCGCCTGCGCGACGCCGGCTACCGCAATGTGTGGACGCCTTACGCGCAGATGTACCACATGGAATCGGCTTCGCGCGGGGCCGATGCCACGCCCGAGCAGCAGGATCGTTTTCAGCGCGAACTCGAATTCATGCGTGCCCGCTGGGGGGCCGGCCTGCTGAAAGACCCTGCCTATAACGCCAATCTATCGCTCTCCAGCCACTGCTTCGACCTGGCCTTTCCTCCACGCCATTAGGCGAGCGCAAACGCGGCCACTGAATGGCGCCGACTCTTCTTGCCACGCCCTCATGCAGAGAAGCTGGATCGGCCTTTCTTCAGCACGGCCCCAAGGCCATTGTTGATAAGTGATCAAGCGCAGCCGGAGTGGATGCTATCGACGGCCGCTATCGAAGAAGGTCGCACTGAAAATCGCACTCAGCACGGATTGCGCCGCGGCGTCGGACATTTCATGGGGCATGCTGGTATTGAAAAACCGTACCCCATCGAACAGCGCCATCATGCCAAAGGCCAGATCGCCGGCGGGCGCGGGCAAGGTGGTCTTCATCAATGCGCAGAACTGGGTGATGAAGTACGCGATAACATTGCGCTTTTCCAGCAGCAAGGCATTCAGCCGCAGCCGGAACTTGGCATCGCGTAAAGCCTGTAGCCGCGCCTCTGCCCACAAGACATAACTGGTGTTGCCGCAATAAGCCTGGATATAAAAGTGCGCCAACTGCTTTTGCATATCCTCGATCGACAAACCCGCATCAAGGAGTTGCTGCAGCCCTTGCTGGATGTCCTCGTGATCCCGCTTGAGCAACTCGATGAACAAATCGTTCTTGCTATCGAAGTTCGAGTAGAACGCCCCGCGGGTGTAGCCGGCTTGTGCCGCAATATCTTCCACGCTACTGGCAGCCAACCCCTTTTTGGCGATCATGACCGCGCCCGCCTCCAGCAAGCGCTGGCGGGTCAGGTCACGACTTTCTTCACGGGTCAAGCGCTTACGTGGCATGGCGGCATGCTAACACGTCATCAAACCTTCATTTGAATACTAATTTGTATTGAGATACATAGTTGTATTAGTGTGCATATCCGAATCCTAGGTTGACTGGACGCCATCGCCATTGACGCGCCGATCACCCCATCGTTGCCGTACCCAGTGCAGGAGTGGCTCGTGAACCACCATCATGTCTCCCCGTCAGGTGGCTATTTGCCCCGCTCGCCCTGGTTATGGGGCGCGCTAACGGCCCTGGCCTTGTTGTCCGGCTGCGGCAACAACACCCCGGTCGCCGAGACGGCGCGCCCGGTCATCGCCATGCCGGTCAAGGCCGTCGATGGCGCACAGGCCGCGCAGTTTCCCGGTGAAATTCACGCCCGTTATGAAATGCCGCTGTCGTTCCGGGTACCCGGGCAGTTGACCGTCCGCTACGCGCGGCTCGGCGATAGCGTGAAGAAAGGCCAGGCCCTGGCGCGACTCGACGATGCCGATGCCAGCAAAACCCAGGCCTCGGCACAAGCGGCGCTCGACGCAGCCGAGCATCGCCTGAGTTTTGCCACCCAGCAGCGTGACCGCGACGATGCGCAGGCCAAGCAAAATCTCATCAGCCAGCTGCAGCTCGAACAGACCCACGATGCCTACGCCTCGGCGCTGGCCAGCCGCGACCAGGCCAAGCAGCAGCTGGCTTTGTCACAAAACCAGTCGCGCTATACCACCCTGGTGGCGGATCGGGACGGCAGCATCACCAGTGAGCAGGCCGAGGTAGGTCAAGTAGTGGCCGCGGGCCAGCCGGTGTTCGGCTTTGCCTGGTCAGGTGAGCGCGATGTTTTTGTCGATGTGGCGGAAAACAGCGTGGCCAGCATCTCGCCAGGACAGAGCGCAACCGTGACGCTACTGGCCTTGCCCGGGAAAACCTTTGTTGGCCGTGTGCGCGATATCTCACCCTCGGCAGACCCACAGTCCCGTACCTATCGCGTCAAGCTGTCGCTCGATGCGCCGGGGCAAGAGCTGCGCCTGGGCATGACGGCCAACGTCGCGCTGTCGACGACTTCAGCGGGCAGCGAAAATGTGCGCCTTCCTGCAACGGCACTTTTCCACCAAAACGAAAAGCCGGCGGTGTGGGTGGTGCGGCCGAACGATTCGACGCTGGAACTGCGCCTTATCACGGTAACCCGTTACGGTGAGCGCGATGTCATGGTGAGCAACGGGCTGCATGCCGGTGAACGTGTCGTCATGCAGGGTGTGCATGCGGTATCCGCGGGCGAGAAGGTCGAGCCGATCGCCCCGCCGCACCCGGAGGATGCCCCGCTATGAGCGGCGAAGATCGTCTGAATCTCTCGGCCTGGACCCTGCGGCATAAGTCCCTGGTCTTTTTTCTGATGGGCATGATTGCGCTGTTCGGCATGATGTCCTACAGCCGCCTATCGCAGTCGGAAGACCCGCCCTTCACCTTCAAGGTCATGGTGATCCAGAGCTTTTGGCCCGGTGCCAGCGCGCAGCAAATGCAAGAGGAAGTCACCGACCGCATTTCGCGCAAGCTGCAGGAAACACCGTCGATCGACTTTTTGCGCAGCTACTCCCGCCCTGGCGAGTCGCTGATCTTTTTCAATATCAAGGATTCGGCCCCCGCGGCCAGCGTGCCCGACACCTGGTATCAGGTGCGCAAGAAAGTGGCCGACATCGGCGCTCAATTGCCACAGGGTGTGCAAGGCCCGTTTTTCAATGATGAATTCGGCGACGTCTATACCAATATCTATGCGCTGGAAGGCGATGGATTTACCCCAGCCCAGCTGCACGACTACGCCGATCAATTGCGCACCGAGTTACTACATGTACCCGGCGTGGCCAAGATCGACTATCTCGGCGATCAGACGCAACGCATTTATATCGAAATCACCAACGCGCGGCTGTCCAAGTTAGGCATCAGCCCGCAGCAGATTGCCCAGGCGATCAATCAACAAAATGCGGTGGCTTCGGCCGGCGTACTGACCACCGGCGACGACCGCATCTTTGTCCGCCCTACCGGGCAATTCGAACATGAAGAAGCCTTGGCGAACACCTTGTTGCGAATCAACGACAAGACTTTCCGCTTAGGCGATATCGCAACCATCCGGCGCGGCTATGACGATCCGCCCAGTCAGCAAATCCGCTTCATGGGCCAACCGGTGCTGGGCATCGGCATCACTATGCAGCCAGGCGGCGACGTTATCCAGTTGGGCAAGGCCTTAGACAAGACCACGGCTTCGCTGCAGCAGCGCCTGCCGGCCGGACTGAAGCTGGCGGAGGTCACCAGCATGCCGCACGCGGTATCGCATTCGGTCGACGACTTTCTTGAGTCGGTGGCCGAAGCGGTAAGCATCGTGTTGCTGGTGAGCCTGTTGAGTCTGGGCTTTCGCACCGGCATGGTCGTGGTCATTTCGATCCCATTCGTGCTGGCGGCCACCGCGCTGTTCATGGAGGTTTTCGGCATCGGCCTGCACAAGGTATCGCTGGGCACGCTGGTGCTGGCGCTAGGCTTGCTGGTAGACGATGCCATCATCGCGGTCGAGATGATGTCGGTAAAACTGGAGCAAGGCTGGGGCCGCGTACGCGCGGCGGCCTTTGCCTATACCAGCACCGCCTTCCCGATGCTGACCGGCACCTTGGTGACGGTCTCCGGTTTCTTGCCGATTGCCTTGGCCAAGTCCAGCACCGGCGAGTACACCCGTTCCATTTTCGAAGTGTCTGCCATTGCGCTACTAGTGTCTTGGCTGGCCGCGGTCATCGTGATCCCGCTGCTGGGTTATTACCTGCTGCCCGAACATCATGCGCGCGCCCAGCCCGGCCAGGAATGGTGGGCACGCTGGTTGCCGCAGCGCTGGAATGAGGCGCGTAGCGCCAAAGCCAAAGCCATCGTGCATCACAGCGGCGACATCGAAATTTATGACACCACGTTTTACCGCCGCTTTCGCGGCTGGCTGGATTTTTGCCTAAAGCATCGATTCCTGGTGCTGGGATTGACCGTGTTGCTGTTCGTGATTTCGCTGGCCGGTTTCGGCCTGGTGCCCAAGCAATTCTTCCCCAGCTCGGACCGCCCCGAACTGCTGGTCGACCTGCGCCTGCCGGAAGGTGCCTCGTTCGAGGCGACCGACCGCCAGGTCAAGCGTTTCGAAGCGGCGATCAAGGACCGCAAGGAAGTCAGTAACTACGTCAGCTTCGTCGGCAGCGGCGCACCGCGCTTCTATCTGCCATTGGATCAGCAACTGGCGCAACCCAACTTCGCGCAATTCGTGATCACCGCCAAGAGTGTCGAGCAACGCGAGCAACTGGCACATTATCTGGATGGCATGCTGCAAAAGGACTTCACCGCGGTACGCAGCCGCGTCAGCCGTTTGGAAAACGGCCCCCCGGTGGGGTTTCCGGTGCAGTTCCGCGTCAATGGCGACGACATTGCCACGGTGCGCGGCATCGCCGAGCAAGTAGCCACGGTGATGCGTGCCGACCCGCGCACCAAGAACGTCCAGTTCGATTGGGACGAACCTGCCGAGCGCTCGGTGCGTTTCGAGATCGATCAGGTCAAGGCTCGACAACTCGGCATCAGCTCGCAAGACGTGGCGAATTTCCTCGCCATGACCTTGTCGGGAACCACCGTCTCGCAGTACCGCGAACGCGACAAACTGATTGCCGTGGATCTACGTGCACCTAAAAACGATCGCATCCACCCTGATCAGATCGAACGCCTGGCCATTCCGACCCCGGGCGGCGCGGCGATTCCGCTGGGGCAACTCGGACACGTTAGCTACGGGCTCGAATACGGCGTGATCTGGGAACGCGACCGCCAGCCTTCGATCAATGTACAGGCCGATACCCGTGGTGGCGCCCAGGGGCTGGACGTAACCAACGCCATCGATCAAAAACTGGCCGAAGTGCGCAGCCATTTGCCGGTCGGCTACGGCATTGAGGTCGGTGGCTCGGTCGAGCAGAACGGCAAGGCGCAGGGCTCGATCAACGCGCAGATGCCGTTGATGATGATTGCCGTGCTGACCTTGCTGATGATCCAGCTGCAAAGCCTCGGCCGCACCTTCATGGTGGTGCTGACCGCACCGCTGGGCTTGATTGGCGTGATCGCCGCACTGCTGCTGTTCGGCCAGCCCTTTGGCTTCGTCGCCATGCTCGGCACGATTGCGATGTTCGGCATCATCATGCGCAACTCGGTGATTCTGGTCGACCAGATCGAGCAGGATATTCGTGCCGGTCACCCACGCTGGGAAGCCATCGTCGGTGCCACGGTAAGGCGCTTTCGTCCGATCACCCTGACCGCCGCCGCCGCGGTGCTGGCCCTGATCCCCCTGCTACGCAGCAACTTCTTCGGCCCCATGGCGACGGCGCTGATGGGTGGCATTACCGTCGCCACCGTACTGACCCTGTTTTATCTGCCCGCGCTGTATGCCGCCTGGTTCCGTGTCCGCGCCGACGAACCGGCACCCACGCAGGAGGCCACGCCATGAAGCAGGCCAGCATGACTCAGTCCCTGCGGATGACCGCCATAGCGATGTCGATCGCCTTGGCCGGATGCGCGTTCGCGCCACCGGCCAAGCCACCGACACCGCCGGCACCGAAAAGCTATGCGGCCGACCCCACTCCGGCGAGCAGCAGCCAAGCCGACGGGGTGGCGCAGCGCTTTAGCCTGGGCGCACGCGCCGTGCCGGATTGGTGGCGGCTGTATCAGTCGGACACCCTCAACGCCTGGGTCGCCGAAGGGCTGCAAAACAACCCTTCGCTGGACGCGGCCAAGCATTCGCTGGAAGCGGCGCATCAACTGTTGCGTGCGCAGATCGGCGAATCGATGCTGCCATCGCTCGATGCCGGCGGACAGGCAACCCGGCAGCGCGCACTGGGCTTGCCAAGTTTCGGACCGCCGACCAATCTCTATAACGTCTATGCCGGGCAACTGCAGCTGGGCTACAACTTCGACTTGTTCGGGGCGACCCGGCACAGCGTCGAGCAAGCCACCGCCCAAGTCGACCAGCAGTCCTACGAGCTCGACGCCGCGCGCCGCACGCTGGCCGCCAATATCGTCATCGTCGCGATCAATGCGGCGGCACTGGCCGAGCAAGTCAGCACCAGCGAACGACTGTCGGCGCTGGCGCACGAGCAAGCCGAACTCACCGAGCGTGCCAACCGCCTGGGAGCGGCCTCGCACGACGAGGTGTTGGCCGCACAACAGAACGCCGCCACGCTTGACACCTCATTGCCGCCGCTGCGTACCCAGGCGCAACGTGCCCGCCACACGCTGGCGGTGTTGATGGGGCGTACTCCCGATCAGGCGCCATCCAATCTCACGCTGTCGCAGCTGCATTTACCTGCCGACGTTCCGCTCAGCATTCCCTCTGAGTTATTGCAGCAGCGGCCGGATGTGTTGGCGGCGGAGGCCGTTGTCCATGCCGCCTCGGCACAGGTCGGTGTGGCGACAGCCAATCTGTTTCCGCATATTTCGCTGTCCGCCTCGCTCGGTTCCGCCGCCTTCCGTCGAGCCGCGTTATTCACCGGCGCAGGCTCGATCTGGAGTGCCGGCGTTTCTTTGACGCAACCGATTTTTCATGGCGGCGCCTTGCTCGCTCAGCGAAAGGCGGCTGTGGCCAGCTATGACGCCGCGCTGGCGCAATATCGGCAAACCGTGCTTCATGCGTTCGAGGATGTTGCCGATTCGCTGACCGCGTTGAACCAGGACGCACTGACGCTGCAGTCCGCGCAAGCGGCCGCAACCGCCGCGCAGGAGTCGTTCAAGAACACCGATGCGCGTTACCGGCTAGGTTCGGCGGCGTACCCGACGACGGTGCTCGGCGAGCAACGCTGGCAAAACGCCAAGCTGTCCGAAATCCAGGCCCGGGCAGCGCGCCTGGCCGATACCGCCGCGCTGTTTCAGGCCATGGGCATGGCACCCGCTGAAGCCAAGGGAGCAGCGCAAGGTACGCGATAAAGGGCCGCTTATGATCGGCTTCTGCATGCTGGCCGGCTCTGCGCCGGCGGTATGCGCCCCGAACTTGCCGAACGCATCCGCGAACCCGACGGCAAGCCAACGGCCTTATGGCCGTCTAACCGGGGCGGGTCATCGTGCTGGCTAGTCGCGACTAGCCAGCACGCGATTAACCCGCAAGGCCAGCAAGGTGCAGGCCGCGCCGGAAAGCAGATAAAGGCTGACCGCACCCAGGCCGAACTTGGACGACAAGCCCAGCGCCACCAGTGGTGCAAAGGCGGCGCCGATAAGCCAGGCAAGGTCGGAGGTCAGCGCTGCGCCGGTGTAGCGGAATCGGGACGAGAAATTCGAGGTAACCGCACCCGCTGCCTGGCCGTAGGACAGACCCAACAGCGCAAACCCGACCAGGATGAACGCATCCTGCGCGGCGCGCCCGCCGCCCAATAGCCAGGGGGCGAACAGACTGAAGATACCGATCAGGCAGGCGAGTAAACCAAGCGTCGTGCGCCGGCCGATCCGGTCAGCGATAAACCCGGATGCAATGGTGCCGAAAATGCCGACCACCGCGCCGACCATCTGCACGGCCAAGACCTGATTCACCGATTGTGTCGTGCCCAGCACGATCCATGACAAGGGAAAGACCGTCACCAGATGGAACAACGCATAGCTTGCCAACGCAGCGAACGCGCCAAGAAAAAGATTGGAGCCATGCGCCCGCAGCATCTCGATGATGCCGATGGGCTCCAGCTCGCGCTCTTCCATCAGTTTGGTGTATTCCTCAGTCACCACCAGGCGCAAGCGCGCAAACAGCGCCACGACGTTAATCGCAAACGCGACGAAGAACGGGTAACGCCAGCCCCAGTCGATAAAGTCTTCGTTGGAAAGATTGGCATGCAGGTACAGGAACAAGCCACTGGCCAGCATGAAACCGATCGGCGCGCCAAGCTGGCCCAGCATCGCGTACCAGCCGCGTTTTTGCGCCGGTGCATTCAAGGCCAGCAACGAGGGCAAGCCATCCCATGAGCCACCCAGCGCAATGCCTTGCAGAAAACGAAAAATCGCCAATAGCGCGATCGCACGGCCGCCGAGCACGTCGTAACCCGGCAAAAACGCCATGCCGGCGGTGGCCGTACCTAGCAGGAACAAGGCCCCGGTCAGTTTGGTGCCGCGGCTCCAGCGCCGCTGCATACCCATGAATAGCGCGGTGCCTATGGGGCGCGCGACAAACGCCAGCGAAAACACTACGAACGACAGCAGCATGCCGCCGAGGCGACTCTCGAAGGGGAAGAACACCGCCGGAAAAACCAGTACCGCGGCAATCCCGAAGACGAAAAAGTCGAAATATTCTGAGGCCCGGCCGATCACCACACCGATGGCGATTTCGCCCGGCGCAACTTTCGAATGATCCGCATGAACTGGCGTGCCATCGTGCGCTATGGTGTTTGCTGAAGACATGTGGTGTTCCTCAAATCGGCTCGACATCGTTCTTACTCGACGCGGGAGTGATAGAACGTGGTGTTCACAGCATCGCACCGACGCACTTCTACTGCCATGGGACAAAATGTCCTATTCCTGCCGCGCGTGTATCGGCGTAGTTTTTCCAGGTCTTTCTTCTCGGTTGCTTCGCCAGCCATGTCCATCAAGGCTCTCCGCGGACTGCTGCTTCCTTTCGTCATTTTATTGACGGGTTGCCAAGCAGTGCTTATGTCCCCCTCCGGCGACGTCGCACTCCAACAACGTAATCTAATCGTCACATCACTGCTGTTGATGTTGATCATTATTATCCCGGTGATAGCGCTGACGCTGCTATTCGCCTGGCGTTACCGCGCATCCAACAAGAACGCCAAGTACGACCCTGAATGGAATCATTCAACCATGCTGGAGCTGCTGATCTGGTCGGCTCCCTTGTTGATCATCATCGCGCTGGGCGCCCTCACCTGGGTCAGTACTCATAAGCTTGATCCGTTTCGGCCGCTGGAGCGCCTGTCCGCGGGGCGCGCGGTACCTGCCGATGCCAAGCCACTGGTGGTGGAAGTGGTCGCGCTGGACTGGAAATGGCTGTTCATTTACCCGGAGCAAGGCATTGCCACGGTGAACGAGCTGGCTGCGCCGGTGGATCGACCGATCCAGTTCAAGATCACCGCGTCGACGGTGATGAATTCGTTCTTCATCCCTGCCCTGGCCGGCCAGATCTACGCCATGCCCGGCATGGAAACGCAACTTCATGCGGTTATCAACAAGCCCGGCGAATTCGACGGCTTCTCGGCCAACTACAGCGGCGCGGGCTTTTCCGGCATGCGCTTCAAGTTTCACGGCTTGAGCGATGGCCAATTCAGCCAATGGGTCAGCCAGGCCAAAAGCGATGGCGACAGCTTGAATCGCGATGTTTATCTCAAGCTCGAACAGCCCAGCGAAAATAGCCCGGTACACCATTACGCCACGGTTTCGGCAGGGCTTTACCAAGCTATTCTCAATCGCTGTGTCGAGTCCAATCGGATGTGCCTGAACGAGATGATGACGCTCGACGCCAAAGGCGGCCTCGGCATTCCCGGCGCTTACAACATCACCTCGCTCGATACGGCAACGCGCAGCCGGCTGGGGCTGCTGGGTGCACCAGTGAACGGCTACGTCGGCGCCATGTGCTCGGCCAATAATCTTGATGGCGCCCCCTTCACCACCCCGACGGCTAAATCACAGTGACCTGCTCAACCAACTTTTCACGTTGGGCTATGCGCCCCGGTGCTCAAGATGTCTGATCATCCCGACCTCGCCAAGTTGATCTTTGGCCGTCTCACCTGGGACGCCATTCCTTTTCACGAACCGATTCTGCTGGCCACCTTCATCGCCGTGCTGCTGGGCGGCGTGGCGCTGTTGGGCGTGGTGACTTATTACCGCCTGTGGGGCTATCTCTGGCGCGAATGGTTTACCAGCATCGATCACAAAAAGATCGGCATCATGTACATCGTGCTCGGCTTGGTGATGCTGCTGCGCGGCTTCTCCGACGCCATCATGATGCGTTTGCAGCAGGCGATTTCGTTTGGCCATTCGGTGGGCTATCTGCCGCCGGAGCATTACGACCAGATTTTCACCGCGCACGGCGTGATCATGATTTTCTTCGTCGCCATGCCATTGGTGACGGGCATCATGAATTTCGTGGTGCCGCTGCAGATCGGCGCGCGCGACGTGGCCTTTCCCTTTCTCAACAATTTCAGTTTCTGGATGACCACCAGCGGCGCCGTGCTGGTGATGATGTCGCTGTTTGTCGGCGAATTCGCCCGCACCGGCTGGCTGGCCTATCCGCCGCTTTCCGGTATCGCGCAAAGCCCGGATGTCGGGGTCGACTATTACATCTGGGCGCTGCAAATCGCCGGCGTCGGCACCTTGCTGTCCGGCATCAACCTGCTTGCCACCATTGTGAAAATGCGCGCGCCAGGCATGCCGTTGATGAAGATGCCGATCTTCACCTGGACCTCGCTGTGCACCAACGTGCTGATCGTCGCGGCCTTTCCGGTACTGACGGCGGTGTTGGCGCTACTGGCACTGGATCGTTACGCCGGCACCAACTTCTTCACTAACGACTTTGGCGGCAACGCCATGATGTATGTGAACCTGATCTGGATCTGGGGACACCCTGAGGTCTATATCTTGATACTTCCGGCGTTCGGCATTTTTTCCGAAGTCGTTTCCACCTTCAGCCGCAAGCGCTTGTTCGGTTACGCCTCGATGGTCTACGCCACCGTGGTGATCACCGTGCTGGCCTACCTGGTCTGGCTGCACCATTTCTTCACCATGGGTTCGGGCGCCAGCGTCAACTCGTTCTTCGGCATCACCACGATGATTATCTCGATCCCCACCGGGGCGAAGATCTTCAACTGGTTGTTCACCATGTATCGCGGCCGGATTACCTTCGAGGTGCCGATGCTATGGACGATCGGCTTTATGGTGACGTTTGCCATCGGCGGCATGACGGGCGTGCTGCTGGCGGTTCCGCCGGCGGACTTCTCGCTGCACAACAGCCTGTTCCTGGTGGCGCACTTCCATAACGTGATCATTGGCGGCGTGTTGTTCGGCTTGTTCGCCGGCATCAATTACTGGTTCCCCAAAGCCTTCGGTTTCAAGCTCGACCCGTTCTGGGGCAAATGCTCGTTCTGGTTCTGGCTGGTCGGCTTTTATTTCGCCTTTATGCCGCTGTATGTGCTCGGCTTGATGGGCGTCACCCGCCGGGTCAGCCACTTCGACGATCCCTCGTTGCAGATATGGTTCCAGATTGCCGCTTTTGGCGCCTTGCTGATCGCGCTGGGCATTGCCAGCATGATTATCCAGTTCGTGGTCAGCTTCCGTCGCCGCGAATCGCTGCGTGACCACACCGGCGACCCGTGGGGTGGCCGCACGCTGGAGTGGTCTACCTCGTCGCCGCCGCCGGTGTACAACTTTGCCTTCACCCCGCAGGTTCATGACGGCGACGCCTGGTGGCAGATGAAGCAGCACCATTATCGTCGGCCGCTGGAAGGCTTCTTGCCGATCCACATGCCGAAAAACACCGGCGCCGGCATTATTCTGGCCGGCATCAGCACGGTGTTCGGCTTCGCCATGATTTGGCAGATGTGGCCGCTGGTCGTGGTCTCGTTCCTGGCGCTGTTGGTGGTGACCATCGGGCATACCTTCAACTACAAGCGCGATTACTACATCCCGGCCGACGAAGTGGCCCGCGTCGAAGCGTCGCGTACAGAGCTGTTAGCCAACCATGTCTGAGACTCAAGCGCTCCCCATGCCCCATGGCACCGGCTCGTCGGAAGCCCTGCGCTTTCATGTGCCCGGCGACCACCATCCGGAAAACGGCACGCTGCTGGGCTTCTGGCTATACCTGATGAGCGACTGCCTCATCTTCGCCTGCCTGTTCGCGGTCTACGGCGTACTGGGCCGCAGCTATGCCGCCGGCCCTTCCGGTGCCGACCTGTTCGAGTTGCCGCTGGTCGCGATCAATACGTCGTTGCTGCTGCTGTCATCGATCACCTACGGCTTCGCGGTGCTGGAAATGCAGCGCAACCGCCAGCGTGCCACCTTGATCTGGCTAGGTATTACCGGCTTGCTCGGTGCCGGCTTCATCGGTCTGGAGCTGCATGAGTTTGCCCATCTCATCGAGATCGGCGCCGGCCCGCATCGCAGTGCCTTTTTATCGTCGTTCTTCACCCTGGTCGGCACGCACGGGCTGCATGTGACGTTCGGTATCGTCTGGTTGATTACCCTGATGGTTCAGGTATCCCAGAAGGGCCTGATCCTGGAAAACAAACGCCGCTTGATGTGCCTGTCGATGTTTTGGCATTTTCTCGACGTGGTCTGGATCGGCGTCTTCAGCTTTGTCTATTTGATGGGAGTGCTGCCATGAGCGCGCACACCGATACTTCGCTTGAGCATGGCGACGGTCACGGTCACGACGACGGTGTCAGCCACAGCACGCTTAAGGGCTATATGACCGGCTTTGTGCTGGCGGTCATCCTGACGGCGATTCCGTTTTGGCTGGTCATGAGCGGTGGCTTCGCCAAGCCCACCACGACGGCACTGGTCGTGCTGGCGTTCGCCGCCGTGCAGATCGTGGTGCACATGATTTATTTCCTGCACATGAACACCAAGTCCGAAGGCGGCTGGAACATGTTGGCGCTGATCTTTACGGTCGTGCTGGTGGTCATCACCCTGAGTGGTTCGATCTGGGTCATGTATCACCTCAACCACAACATGATGCCGTCGATGATGCACGACATGAAGAACCTGCCGTGAGCATGCGTCGAGACCAGGCTGCCCCTGGCGGATCGGGCATCAGGTAATCATGGCGCCCTCGGCGGATGAGGTTCGCGGGCCGCGTGGGCCGTTCGCCCTGACCTGCTTGGCGATACTGGCGCTGGTGGTTTTCGCCGGATTCATGGCGCTGGGTACCTGGCAAGTGCAACGCCGCGCCTGGAAGCTCGATCTCATCGCCCGGGTCGAGCAGCGGGTGCATGCCCTGGCAAGCGCGGCGCCTGGCCCTGATCAATGGCCGCAGATAACCGCCAGCGATGAATACCGGCATGTGCGCCTTAGCGGCGTCTTTTTGTATGACCGGCAAACCCTGGTTTGGGCAAGTACCGCGCTGGGCAGCGGCTATTGGGTGATGACGCCGCTACGCATGAGCGAAACCCATGTTTTCATGCGTCACAACGATCCGGCGCAGCAGCGCTGGTATGCACGTGACGTGCAAGCCATGGCCGCCGCCCACGGGCTAAGCCCGGTTGCGCCCTACTTCGTCGATGCGGACGCCATAGCCGGCGTGGCTGAAAACCCTGCGGTGGCGCCGGTCGGGGGACTGACGGTGATCGCCTTCCCCAATAATCACCTGGTCTATCTGCTGACCTGGTATTCGCTCGCGCTAATGGTTGCCATGGCGGCAGCTTATGTCGGCCGCCACGAATACCGCCTGCGCCGCTTGGCACGCACGACGCCCGCCGCAACCCGGTAACCACGCCTGGCCTGCTGCGCTTCGTATGCTTTCCGCGGCTTTCCGATCCAAGCAAAAACTCCGGCGCGCTGGCCGGAGTCTGCTCGAAGACGGTGAGGTCAAAACAGCCTGGGTGCCACCAAGTGCACACGAAGACCCGCCCCACCCGTCCAGGCAGCTGCGCCCCGAGAGGCGCAGCTGTAACGAAGCATTACTTCGCTTCTTTTTCCATCAACTTGTCGACCAGGTTGGCCGGCACTTCTTCGTAATGGTCGAATTCCATCGTGAAGGTACCGCGGCCACGGGTGGCTGAGCGGAGGAAGTTGATGTAGCCGAACATTTCCGCCAGCGGCACAAAGCCCTGCACGAAAGCCTGCAAGCCCTTCTGGCCCTGGTCGCTGACGGTGCCGCGACGACGGTTGATATCGCCGATCACGTCACCGAGGTAATCGGCCTCGGTCACCACTTCCAGGCCCATCACCGGCTCGAGCAGCTTCGGCTTACTCATACGCTGAGCTTCGCGGAAGCACTGGCGACCGGCGATTTCGAACGCCAAGGCGGACGAGTCGACGTCATGGTACTTACCGTCGATCAGGCGTGCCTTGAAATCGAGCACTTCGTAACCGGCGACCTGACCCTCGCGGGCCTCGACCATGATGGCGTGCTCCACCGCCGGGATGTACTCGCGCGGCACGCGGCCACCGACGATTTCATCGGAGAACTGCACGCCGCTGCCTGCAGGCAGGGGCTCGAAGATCATCTTCACTTCGGCGAACTGACCCGAACCACCGGACTGCTTCTTGTGCGTGTAGGTGTGTTCGACCGGGTTACCGAAGGCTTCGCGGAAGCTGACCTTGGGCTTGCCCATGGTGGCGTCCACGCCCAGCTCGGTACGCATACGGTCGATGGTCACTTCCAGATGCAGCTCGCCCATGCCCTTGAGCACGGTCTGTCCGGTTTCTTTGTCCACTTCCAGGCGCAGCGACGGATCGGCCTTGACCATTTTGTAAAGCGCGGTGGACATCTTGTCGATGTCGTTGCGGGTCTTCGGCTCGACCGACACGCTGATCACCGGATCCGGGAAGCGCATGCGCTCCAGCAGCGCCGGGTGAGCGGGATCGGACAGCGAATCGCCGGTCTCGGTCTCTTTCATCGAGACGAAGGCGCAGATGTCGCCGGCACGCACTTCGTCGATGTCCTTGGAGGCATTGGCCTGCACTTCCACGATACGGCCCACGCGCTCTTTCTTGCCGCGGGTGACGTTGAGCAGGGTGTCGCCCTTCTTGATCACGCCGGAGTAGATACGGCAAAAGGTCAAGGTGCCGAACTGGTCGTTGATGACCTTGAAGGCCAACGCACGGGCCGGGGCTTCGTCGATCACGCCCTGGTCGCCGATGACGTGGCCGTCTTCGTCCACCATGGCGATACCGCCGTTCTCACCCGGATAGGGCAAGTAATCGACCACGGCGTCCAGCAACTGCTGCACGCCCTTGTTACGGTAGGAGGAGCCGCAGAAGACCGGTACCAGCTTGCCCGATACGCAACCCTTGCGGATGCACTGCTTGAGGGTTTCCTGGTCGAACTCGCCGGTTTCGATCAGCTTCTCGAAGGCGGCGTCGTCCATGGCCAGGGCGCGCTCAAGGGTCTCTTCGCGCAGCTTGGGAAGGTCGGCAACCCAGGCCTGGTCGACCGTAGCGGTGAAGCTCACGCGGCTGGCGATTTCGTCCAGCGGCACGGTGTCCCACGGGCTGTCTTTGTCGTCGCCTTTCCAGATGTAGCCGACGCCGGCTACCAGGTCGGCCATGCCGATGAATTCATCATGGCTGCCCAGCGGCACCTGGCAAAGCAGCACATTGGCGCCCAGGCGCTCGCGGATGCCCTTGACGCAATGGGCAAAGCTGGCACCGATGCGGTCCATCTTGTTGACGTAGCAAACGCGCGGAACGTTGTACTGGTCGGCCAGGCGCCAGTTGGTTTCAGTCTGCGGCTCGACACCGGCCACGCCGTCGAATACCACCACGGCGCCGTCCAGCACGCGCAGGCTGCGATTCACTTCGATGGTGAAATCGACGTGCCCTGGAGTGTCGATGACGTTGATCTGGTGGCCTTTCCATTCGGTGGACACGGCCGCCGACTGGATGGTGATGCCGCGCTTGCGTTCCTGCTCCAGATAATCGGTGGTGGTGGAGCCCTTGCCGTCCTTGGTGTCGTGTACGTCGACGATCTGGTGCTTTTTGCCGGTGTAGTACAGGACACGCTCGGTGGTGGTGGTCTTGCCAGCATCGATATGAGCAATGATGCCGATGTTGCGGTAGAGCGAGAGTGCTTTCTGGCGTGCCATGTTGCCGGTTCCGATGGGATGTAGGTAAACGGCTAACTTTACGCCAAACGGCCGCCTACTGCATCGCCCCCGGAGCCACTCCGGCAGAATAATTGCCCTCCCCGCGTCAAAACCCAGCCTGATCCTGGCCTGATGGCACCCTTATGGGAGAAATCCAGCCTGCGGCCAGCCCCCAGATCGGCTGGCCGCAGGCTGGGCAACACCTTTAGAACGCGTAGGTCGCCGTCAGCGCCAGCACATCGCCGCTGTTATTGGAGTAACCGTCGATCGAGCCTGCGCCAATACCGATGGGTGCGGTCTGGTGGATGCGCGCATCACTCAGGAATTGATGCTGATACGCGGCATCGAAGCTCAAGTGGTTGTTGTACTGATAGCCCAGGCCCAGGGCCACAATGCGCCGGTTATTGTCCGGGATCCGAGGATCGCGGGTCGGCGAACGGGTCGGCGTTTCGTCATAAACGAGGCCGGCACGCCCGGTCCACTGCGAATTGAACTTGTAGTCGCCGCCGACGCTGACCGTATACGAGTTGCGGTAGGCGGTATCCAGTACCAGTAGCTGGGTGCCTTGCGAGTACAAGGCCAAGGTCTTGAATTTGGACCAGTTCGTCCATTCGACCGAGGCGCCCATGCTGAAGGCGTCGCTGAACTGATGCAGGTAGTCGATGTTGACGAATGCCGGGTTGTCCAGGCGGGCCGAGGCGCTGGAACCGTCGGGATTCAAGGCCGGCAACGGTTGGAAGCCGGGGATGAACTGCTGGCCAAGCTGATTCAGTCCGGGAATCAAGGCAACCATGTCCCGCACATCGATGGTCGGGCCGCCGTTGGTACCCGGCTGGCCGTCATTGGGGTAGTACATGGCGTACTTGCCATGCAGGCGATTGCTGATCTTGGAGTGATAGGTGATCCCCAGCGAATCATTTTCAGTCGGCTTCCATTCCGCGCCGAGAAAGTAACCCGCCGACCAGTTGTGTACACGCACATTGATCTGCGCATTCTCCAGCGGATCCTGCGGAAGTCCGCCGGTAAGCTCCGGAATCGAAGTCAGGATGCCGCCCACATCCAGCCCGTTATTGAGCTGAGCGCGCGTCCGCTGTGCCGTCACGCCGACACCGACCGAGAAGTTGTCCTGCACTTTGTACGAGGCCGACAAGGTCAAGGCGATCGACTTCATCGAGGTCTTGGTGCCGAACTCGCGACCAAGCCAGGTGGGGCTGTATTCGGTGACCAGGCCATTGGGCGCCACAAAACTGAAACCGATGGCGAAACGGTCCGAAAGCGGCTGCACATAAAAAGCCGAGGCATCGTTGATGAAACTGTCACCGCCGTTGGGCGAGTTGCCGCTCATCGGGCGTCCAGACGCATCCGTGGCGGTGCCATTGAACTGGATATCCGGCCGAATGCCGATCCAGCTGCCCTGGACGACGGCACCGGTAAACCAGGCCATGGCCGCTGGATTGTTGTATGAAGCCGACGGATCGTTAGCCCACAGCGAACCGCCGGCGAAGCCACGGCCAAAGCCCGCGGCGTTCGTCGTCGGCAATTGAAAAGCTGCAGCCTGTGCATGCTGCGATACACCCAAGCTGACCGACAGTGCCGCTGCCAGTGCGGCCATTTTTAAAGGAGACATCATCGAACGGGGCGTGAACTCTTTCATTTATCAGTACTCCATCCAAACAATCGATACGGTGGGACAGTGCACAAGCAAGGCCGATGTGTGCCTCGCCTGCCTCATCTGTAGCTGCACTTTTTTGGTCAGTGCAGTCATGGCGTGATGCTGATCGACGACTTGCCAGATGCCGTAACGCAAGTCGCACGCACACGGAACGATGCCCCGTGTGCGTGCCGTGTTGAAACGGTGTTGCTTAAGGCGTGATGGTCAAAGTTGGGGAAACCGTCAGCGATCCGGAGATGCTGCAATTACCCGGATTCAACGCGGTATTGAAGGCAAATCTGCTGCTGCTCAAGGAGCCCGGCACCGGGCCCGCACCGCAGGTGATACCCAGCGGAGCGGTGACCTTCACATTGTTGATGGTTACCGTGGTGAGCGATGTCGGCGTTGCCGGCCATGGCAGGCCTGCGGCCTTGATCTGCGCGCACAGAAAACTGCTGCCACTAAACGTTGCCTGCGTCACCGAGCCGGCGCCCACGGCATTCGTAGCGATAACGAAGTCTGCGTTACAGGCAACCGAGATACCGCCTGCACTCAGATTAGTCTGGCCGACGGCGCTGAATGTGGTGTTTGCCGGACTGAATTTGTCGGCAAAAGCAGGGGTGACAGCAAGCGAACTGACAGCGAGCATGGAACCAAGTACAAGGGCTTTGATTACATACATGTCAACTACCTCCATCAAGATTAGGTGCACAAAGCACCGGCTGGCCGCAACGCCCGACCGGGCATTGCAGCAACAAACGAGCGGCAGCGCTGCCACACGGCAGTCGACGCCAAGCAAGGTTCTGAAGAACGCGCCGGCCCTAGGCCGGTGCGAATTCATTCGCGGCTCTATCCAGGTCGAAAAGAAATGACCGTCAGGCGTCCGGCGAACGGGCGCGCGAGCCTTGATGCATACACACAGTCGTACAGATAAAGCACAGCCTTCCTCCCATGGTTCGAGGGGCTACTCACTCAAGAGCGATAGTCCTTATGCCTGTTCAATGGTGTTGCGGCCTGCGCCGTCTACGACTCAGGCTTGGTGAAAGTCATCTTTGCGGAACCACACCCGCATGGCTTATGGCC
>NZ_JAPDPE010000093.1 GCF_026283955.1 Dyella silvatica
GCATGCATAGCCAGCGTATCGCGCGCATCATGCTGGGCACACTCACCGTGGCCGGCATTGCCTTGATCGTGCGCGACTGCATCGTGTTGCCGCAATCGGCAAGCTCGCTCACCTATCTCGGTGCCATGTTCATCGTGCTGCTATCGCCACTGATGGCCTGGTTGTGGCCCTTTCTCGAACGCTATGGCATGAATCCATCCAAGCCAATGAAAAGTGCGATCGGCCTGGCCTTCGCCGGCCTCGCCTTCGTACCGCTGCTTATCAGCAACCATATGGCCGGCCCCGATACCTTAGGCAGCGTGTGGTGGCTGGTGCTGGCGTACTTATTGATCGAGATCGGCGAAGTGACCTTGTCACCCATCGGCCTCGCCGCGGTGACCCAGCTCTCCGTGCCACAAGCCTGCGGCTTGATGATGGGCGCATGGTGGCTAGGCATTGTTCCAACAGATGATTTGGCTAGGCCTGGCCTCCGCCCTGCTCGCGCTACTGCTGACGCCGTTAATCAAGCGTTGGATGCATGGGGTGAAGTAAGGCAGGCATTCCCCCCACATATCAGTGCGCATAGCAAAGAGGCTCGAAAACCCTGCAATTGAGCACCGCGTCACGAAAACTCACTGATGCGATAGCCCGTACCGCCTCATCGATAAATCGACCAGCGCTTGGTATAGATCCTGCGTCATCCCCCTTGTTATCCACAGGGGGAAACATCATGGCGCGCAAGCGTCTTACCACCGGCTTTACCTTGATCGAGCTGATGATCGTCGTTGCGATCATCGCGGTTCTTGCCGCGATTGCCATACCGGCGTACCAGGTTTACGTAGCCAAATCCCAGGCTACGGCCGCACTTGGCGAAATCAGCCCTGGACGCACCGCCTACGAAACCCTGGTAAACCAGGGCAGCATTTCCAATGGCAACTACGTCGATGTCGGCAATCTCGGCCTACCTACCGATACACCGCGCTGCACTATTACTGCAACCGCTCCGGTGTCTGGCCCAGGCAGCATCACCTGCCAAATAAAAGGCGTGTCCACTGTACAAGATAAGCACATCAACCTTGCCCGAGACAGCTCCGGAGACTGGTCATGCAACTCCGACCTGGATCCTAAATACACTCCAATCAGTTGTACAAAGAACTAAAACAAGCCTCACAGTGACAAAAAATGTCACGCCATGTCCCTAGGCGTCAGTTCCCTCGAGCTAATTCATGCGACTACGCGAACCGCTGCACAGTACGAACACCGCGTCACCGCTTCTGGCTTGTTGCGTATTGCGACGGCATGCACAATCCGGACGCCTGCTGATGCGCAGGCTTTTGCCAGCGGCAGATGTGGCATACAAGATGCTGCTACTGCCGTGAGCTTCCTGGTCGTTCCTGACGACGAGTGAGGGGTCCGGACCAACCTAGGGGGTACGGGACCGGGGCTCAGGGGGCATCACCACGGTTAGCTAACCATAAAGAGGAACCACCATGAAGAATGTGCAGAAAGGCTTTACCCTGATTGAATTGATGATCGTCGTTGCGATCATCGCCATCTTGGCTGCTATCGCGATTCCGCAGTACCAGACCTATGTGATCAAGTCGCAGTTCACCCGTATTATGGGTGAGGCCAGCGATCAAAGGGTCACCGTGGAAGACTGCCTAAATAATGGCGTAGTTACCATTGGCGCCACTGGTTGCGTTCTAACGGCAACATCTTCAGACCTACTTTCCACTCAGGTGGCTATCGGCACGCTCGCTAGTGCCGGATCGACCATTACAGCCACGTTTGGTGGTCATGCCAACCCGAAACTGGCTACGCATATCTTAACCTGGGCACGTAACTCAAGTGGTGCCTGGAGCTGCAAGAGCGATCTTGTTGCCACAGACAAAGTCAAGTATGCGCCGGTAAGTTGCCAGAACTAAGTCATCTACGTATTGTTTTTCAAGGGCCGCCATATGGCGGCCTTTGCTTTTCTGATGCCGCACCCTGACAAGAGTCCACTTATTAATGCATTGGTACTGGTCACACTAGCACTATGGCCAGGCCTTTCTGGTGGCTTCATCTTCGACGACTACCCAATTTTCGCCGAGAATCCTGCCATCCATGTCACCGGCTGGCATTGGCAGGAATGGCAGCAAGTGTGGGCTTGGTCGCATATCAATATCCAGCGGCCAATAGCCATGCTGAGCTATGCGCTCAATTATGCGTTGGGCAGTAGCACGTGGGGATTCAAGGCCACCAACTTAGCCATCCACTTATTCAATACCGTACTGCTATTGCTATTAACGCAGCGGTTATTGCTGGCCGGCTGGCAGCCACGCAACGCCGACGATAACAACCAACATCGCCGCCTTATTGGCCACTGGGCCCTGGCCATCGCCACGCTCTGGGCCATCCACCCCTTGCAGGTCTCCACGGTGATGTACGTGGTGCAGAGGATGGAGTTGCTCGGCTTTACCTTTGTGCTGCTGGCTTTGCTCACTTACTGGCGCGCACGTCAGCAACAAATCAAGGGCAGGCGTAGCTGGCCCTGGCTGCTGCTATGCGCTGCACTAACGGTAACCGGCTATTACGCCAAGGAAACCGCAGTACTCATGCCAGGCTATGCTTTGCTGCTTGAACTTACCCTGCTCCGTTTTCATACGAGCCAACCCGCCACTCGACGCGCATGGAAAGTAATCTATGCCATGGGCTGCATCGCCGCGCTGGCGGTTTTTACGTTCTACCTGATCCCACATTACACCACCGCAGCAGCCTATGCAGGGCGCGACTACAACGCATGGGAACGCGAGCTGACCCAGCTACGTGCATTGTCTCAATACATCGGCTGGAGTGTGCTGCCGCTGCCGAGTCAGCTACATTTTTACTACGACAACTACCCCATTTCGCGTGACCTGCTCCACCCCATAACAACACTGCTGGGCGGCCTATTCCTATTCGGGCTGGTAGGAGTAGCCATCGCCATACGCCACCGGCGCCCGCTATTCGCTCTAGGCATCGGCTGGTTCTTTGTCGCGCAAAGTCTTACCAGCACCCCACTCCCTCTTGAGCTGGTATTTGAGCACCGCAACTACCCGTCGCTGTTCGGCATCCTGCTGGCAGCAGCTGACCTTATTTGGCTCGCTACTCGACATGCTGATCGGCGCATCCCGATAATCTTGGCCGGCATTGTCTTGTTGAATTTCGGCTTTCTAACCGCTGTCCGTTCCGCCACCTGGGGTGATCGCCTGCTACTGCCGCAAACCCTTGCCGACAACAATCCAGGATCTCCACGCGCCGCATATGACCTGGCTAGACGCTATATGTTTATGGCGCAAAATAATCCTGACTCACCACTTTACTCAGCCAGTGTCAATGAACTGAAGCGAGCCTCTGCATTGCCCAGCGCCTCGATCATGGGTGAGGAAGCCTTGCTACTGATTGCAGCAGATCAACACGATCAGCATGGCACCTCCATTTGGTGGGACAGCCTTATCAATAAGCTGCAAACCCGCTCCATGGGGCCAGAAACCTATCAGGCGTTGGACAAATTGGCGACTGAGCGACTCAAAGGAAGAACTGATATCGATGCACAGCAACTGGCGCGCGCTTACGACATTGCCACCAAGCGCAATCCCACACGACTTAACTTGCATGTGATGTATGCGGAATTGGCCGGTGCCGCACTGCATGATCCTGAGCTGGCCGTCCAACAGTGGCAGCAGGCACAGAAGCTCGAAAAAGATGTCGCCGGTTATGCCAAGCGTCTGGCTGGATATCTGCTAGAAAATCACCGTAATCAGGAAGCTCGAGCAGTCGTCATCCAGGCCATGGAGATTCAACCATCGCTAGGTACTGATACTGACTTGCGCGCGCTGCAGAACCAGGCAGAGCAGGCACTCGCCCCATCACCAAGCACTGGAACTTTGCACTGAGGCCACCGAAATCATGAGAATCCACGCATAAATGCCGCTCCCAGAAATATTGGCTCAACAGCCGTATCCTTCAAGCATTACGTAACCATACCCGAGCCCAAGAACCCTCAACCATTTATCCAGATTGGCCCTGACGAACGTTTGCTGGCAGGCTAGGCAACCGACTATCTGAGGATGCACTGCGGATAGGTAACCTATCTGACGCCCAATTCAAGGATATCCACCATGGCCCTGCAAGAAGGCGCGCCCCTTACCAAGCCAGGGGTGCGGGCTACTTCTGATCTAGCCACCCCATATCACTCAACGTCTGCGTGAGCTTGTGAGATTTCACTTCATGCAACGCCTTACCGGCTGGAAGCTGCTACTTCTCGCCATGATCGTGACGGCCATGGTGTACTCGCCAGGCCTCTCAGGCAGCTGGCTGTTTGACGACTACCCGAACATTGTCGACAACAAGAGCGTGCAGCCAGCCGATGTAAGCCTTGCTTCACTGGTCGGCGCCGCCCTCTCCTCTCCTGCCAGCGACTTCAAAAGGCCGCTAGCCTCATTAAGCTTTGCCACCAACTATCTTGCCAGTGGCCTTGATCCATTCTGGATGAAGCTAACCAATCTGTTCATCCATCTACTGAATGGCTTGTTAGTGTTTTTATTGGCCAGAGCATTGCTGCAGGCAGACATGACGCTCAAGCCTGCGATGCAAGCAGATTCGCTACTTGCTGACTCCGAGCATGAGACACCAGAGTCACGGCGTGCAGGCGTCATAGCCGCGTTGATCGCGGCAAGTTGGCTATTGCTTCCTATCAATCTGACCTCGGTGCTCTATGTGGTACAGCGCATGGAAAGCATGCTCGTCGCACATCGATCATTCGCATCATTCCTGCTATGCGTTACCAGTATCACCTTGCCTACTGCATTAGGACTTACGGCTAAAGAGACAGCGGTTATGTTGCCGCTGTACGCTTTACTGATCGAGTGGGTCCTCTTCAATTTCCGCACATCACCAAGCGGCGCACGCGACTGGCGCGTCATCGGACTATTTCTAGTCGTATTCGTCATACCGATGGCACTGGGCACGATATGGGTGCTACCTGGACTACTACAGCCTTCAGCCTGGGCAACACGCGATTTCACCCTCGGCACACGGCTGCTTAGCGAAGCGCGCATCGTGGCCGACTATGTCGCCTGGACGCTGCTACCGACCTCGCACGCGCTGTCATTTTACCATGACGATTTCCAGACCTCGACCGGTTTACTGACGCCGTGGACCACCTTAGCCAGCATGCTGTTTCTTGCTGTGCTCGCTGCCTCGGTGCTCTGGCTACGGCTTAGTCGACCGCTAGCATCCATCGGCATTGCATTATTCCTCGGCTGCCACTTGTTGACAGGCACCGTCCTACCGCTTGAGCTGATCTACGAGCACCGCAACTATTTCGCTAGCTTTGGTTTGCTATTAGCCATTATTCCGTCCTTGATCCCAAGACGAGGCCTGCCTATCTCTGAGACGAAAAGCCAACAACTAATGCGGCTGACCGGCTCGACACTACTCATTGGACTGATGCTGTGGTGGATGCTGACAACTGGCACGACCGCCTACGCCTGGGGTGACTCGTTACGATTAGCACGAGAACTTGCGACGCGCGCTCCGAATTCACCACGAGCTCAATACGAGCTAGGCCGCACATATATTATTTACTCGCGTTACGACCCAGGATCCCCCTTCACCAAACTAGCCTATGCTCCGCTTGAGAGAGCAGCCAGCCTACCGAAATCTTCGATACTTCCGCAGCAAGCATTGATCTTCATGAATTCTCGGATGCATTTACCACTTAAGTCCATGTGGTGGGACAGCATGATCGCCAAGCTCGAGAGCTATAAATCAGGAGTCCAGGACGAAAGCTCGCTTAGTGCGCTTGCCGAATGTGCGCGCGCGCAAGATTGCGACCTGCCAAAGAATAGAATGAAGGATGCTTTTGTTGCCGCCCTCTCACACCCTGCGCCAAGTGCGCGGCTACTTTCAATATATGGTGGATACGCATGGAACGTATTGGGCGATCGTGAACTAGGCCTACGTATGACTGAGGCGGCAGTAGCAGAATCTTCCAACGAGCCAGTCTACCGAGAGAGCCTTACGCGCATGTATATCTCTCAGGGGCAAATTGATCAGGCGCGCCAACAAATTAGTCAGTTACGTCAGCGAAATGTTATGGGGCGTCTGGACGGCGTGATCGAATCACTGGAAATCCAAGTAAAAAAGACTCCTGCAACTGTAAATTGATAAGCCCCCCTTTACGCTTCATCGATATTCCCACACGATATCGATCAACCCTCATTTCACTGGCAATCCAAGCAATGAACTCTGCCTCTGACTCAGCCACGGAACCTTTTCTAGTCTTTGGATCCCCGCTCATTGAGCAGGCTGAAATCGACGAAGTTACCGCGTGCATGCGCTCGAGCTGGCTCGGCACAGGTCCACGTGTCGCACAATTCGAACAAGATTTCGCAAAGTATCAAACCCTTGTTCCGAACAAAGTGGCCGCAGTCAACTCCTGCACAGCTGCACTGCATGTGAGCATGGTCGCTGCAAATCTGGAGCCTGGCAGCGAAGTTATCACGACACCATTGACCTTCTGTGCATCCGTTAACGCGATCATTCACGCCGGACTGACGCCCGTGCTCGCCGATGTCGATCCGCGAACCCAGAATATCGATCCCTCTGCCATCGAAGCAGCCATCACCTCACGGACCCGAGCCATCCTGCCCGTACATTTCGCTGGACGTCCTTGCGAAATGGATCAAATAACCGCGATAGCCGATAAATACAACCTAGTTGTCATAGAAGACTGCGCACATGCCATCGAGACTACTTATCATGGCCGCAAAGCCGGCACGTTTGGTGATTTCGGATGTTTCAGTTTCTATGCAACCAAAAACGTAGCTACCGGCGAAGGAGGAATGATTGTCGGCCGCGACGAAGCTCTTATAGCGCGAGCCAAGGTATTGGCACTGCACGGCATGAGCAAAGACGCATGGCACCGTTTCGGCGACCAGGGTTACAAGCACTACCAAGTGGTAGAGGCCGGTTTCAAGTACAACATGATGGATTTACAAGCCTCGATTGGCATCCATCAGTTGGCACGTGTGGAAGCCAATTGGAAAAAACGCGAAGCCATCTGGGCTCGGTATTTGCAAGCCTTCGCAGACCTCCCGATTGGACTACCTGCGACTCCCGCAGCCGATACGCGCCATGCCTACCACTTGTTCACTGCATTCATCGAAGAATCCCACTGTGGAATCTCGCGCGATGCATTTCTTGATGCAATGAACGCTCGCCGCGTTGGAACAGGCGTCCACTATTTATCGGTGCCAGAGCACCCTTATTACCAACAACGTTATGGCTGGAAGCCGGAACAATGGCCAAACGCAATGAACATTGGAAGGCAGACCGTCAGCCTGCCCTTATCACCCAAGCTCAGTGATCCGGATGTCGAAAGGGTTATCGACGCAACGATCCACAGCCTCAGAGGCTGAATCCTAGATGTCAAATCGGCGCACCACATTAAAAGAAAAAGCCAAGACCTATATTGGCCAAGGTTGGCCTACGCGCGAAGAAAAAAATTTTGAGGCGTACTTCAGCACGCGGGAAAAGCGCGCCGCAAAAATCAGAACGTTATTATATGAAACAGGAGCTCTTCCCAGCCCACGTGGAATTCTTCTTGATGTAGGCTGCTCATCAGGCAAGATGATGCAGATCATGCGTGAAGACGCTGCCCTTTGCGTCGGTGTGGATCTAGACGCATCTGCTGGCATCAGGCCCAGTGGCAATATAGTTTTCTCGATTGCGGATGGTGAGCAACTACCCTTCAGAGATGATTCCATCGATGTTGTCATCTGTAATCATATTTACGAGCACACTGATGATCCACAGCGCCTGGTCGATGAAATCTGGCGCGTGCTCAAAGAAGGTGGGCACTGTTATTTTGCAGGCCCCAATCGGTGGGAACCTGTCGAGCCTCACTACGGCCTTCTCTTTCTGAGCTGGCTACCAAGACCTTTGGCAGATTTGTATATGCGCCTGACGAAGCGGGGGGACTATTACCCTGAACGACCACTAGGCTTACGAAAAATACGGCACCTATTACGACGATTCGAGATCGAATCCTGCGCAGAACGCATCAGCAACAATCCCGAGCGGTATGACAGTGAAGACTTATTGCCGCCAGGCAGTGTTCGTCAACGTGCCGCCGTATGGATCGCAGCCAATATCCCTAGCGTGTTCCCTGGTTTTATCTTTATTTGTAGAAAGTCAGCTACAACGAATCCAAATTAGCTATTCAATGCAGTCAAATCGACGTGCGTTACCTCGTTGGTGACCCGGACTCCCATTGCCTTAGCTACATTTACAAAACTATCCGGCGAATCCGTCACATGGAAATGAATTTCAGGTGCGGAAGACCTGCCCGCCTCAGGCAACATGGAGGCTACGCGATCGGCCACACGAATGCTTGGATCCTCAATACGTATATGCTTTCCAACGATCCGCTGTAGCGTGTCCTGCATAATCGGAAAGTGTGTACAGCCAAGCAATATGAGATCGTATGAGTAGTCCATACAAGATGACATATACATTTTAATGGCGGCTTCCGCGACAGGCGTTTCGGCCCACCCCTCTTCTACAATGGGTACAAACAAAGGGCATGCGAGGCCAAGTACGCTCAAGCCAGTTCCACTGCTAGTAATCAGCCGCTGATAAATACCCGAAGTTATCGTCGCACGTGTACCGAGCACCAGCACTCCGTGCTTTGCAGCATCAAGTGCAGCCGCGGCGCCATCTTCAATCACTCCGAGCACTGGAACACTGAACTCATGCCCAATACGTGGAAGGGCAATGGCCGAAGACGTGTTACAGGCGATCACGAGTAAATCCACCTCAAGCCCTAACAGGTAGTTTAGGCCATCGCGCGAATACCCTATGATTGTTTCCGACGAACGACTCCCATAGGGAACCCTGGCTGTGTCACCGAGATAGTGATAATCCGCATTCGGAAGCTTGGCAACCAAGCGATTGAGCACGGTCAAACCGCCGACACCCGAGTCGAAGACACCTATCCGCGGCCGCCCATTTTTCATACATGAAGTCCTCGAAGCCGATTCCAAATAGCGGTGAGGACGCGACCTATCCAACGCCATCTTACGCCACGCACTCTCGATGAATAGATAGCCAGTTCAGGATATTTAGCCATTGCTCTCATCAACGCAGCAAAGGCTGCGATACGTGGCCCAACACCGCCACCTGCTGCTGCTGCAACAGCCCGCTCGATATTGATCCATACGGTTGGTCGTAACTTATACGTCGCAGCCGGCGCCGGCCCTTCGGAAAGCAAATGCAGTGTCTTGATGACCGGGGACAATCCACTTCTTTCAGCGAGGCCAACCTGCAACCACGCGCGAGCATTGATCTCAAGAAGACGAGCATCACCACTAGCTGTTTTAAGAAATGGAATTTCAGCCAGCCCAACATAATCGACAGCATCAAGGATGGAGACTGCTGCAGGCACAAATGAATTTCCTTCTAACGTCTCCACCCAGCAACCTGTACCGCCTTGTACGGGATACTTCCAACGCTCGACAAATTCAATGGAAGCCATCGTCCCTCCATCACGAACCGCCCACACTCCTCGTTCGCCCATCTCATACTGCTGCAGTCTGGCTTGTGCCACCCAGCGCTGCGACAAAGGCCACGCTTTCCGCAACCGCCTAAGCAAATCAGCGATTGGCTCATCCGATCTCGCTTGAGTAACTACCTTGGAACCATCCATGTCATGTAAATCCATATTCCATGGCTTAAGAGCAGGCTTGAATATCGCGTCATTTCCTAACCGTTCGAGCACCCCGGGCGCAGCGTCTACATCCAAGACAATTTCTGTTGGCGGCATATAAATTGCTGCACTGGTGCCCGAAAGAAAAGTAAATAACTCAGCCTTGTCAAGCCCGCCATGCCTTAATGATCGAGCCCGCGGAAACTCCGCGATCTTCAAAATTTCAGCAGAAAATTCATTCAAGCAACGTAGGCCACCATCCTCTGTTGCAAACACAACAAGACGAGAGCCTACAAGCGCATGAAGATCCGTCAAAATATTTAGCAATCGACATCGAAGACGCTCCGGATTACCTGCCACATCCGAGAGGTCCGTCATGGAAACACAACCAGCGGCACGTGCCAACAAGCTGTGCTTAACCAGGGAAATTACCGCATAAGAAACTCCCGCCGACTCAAAGGCCTGCGCAATAGAAACGCTAACAATCTCAGCCCCGCCGCTGAGTATTACAGCCCGCGCAGAGTTGGAGTGCTTAGTCATATCAGCTTTTCAAAAACGTAGAGAACATTGTGATATTGCGCAGTCGGGGGTCGAACCACTTGCTCCATCCTCCGTAACTCGTATGCAGCAAGCCATTCATGCAGAGAACTTGGCACTAGCCCATAGCGCACCGCATAGATCCCCCACCAACGCGCCTTACGAATCGCGACTCGCTTCACGAGGCGAAGGTTCATCTCTGTAAACGTTGAGATAATCCAATCCTCCGATACGTAATCAGGATGTCCAGAGCGAATATTGTCGACCACCACAAAATGCCCTTGCGGCTTGACCATGTTAGGTATTGCCTTCGCAACATCGAGCGCCTGATTCAAATGCAAAACCCGCAGAAGATTCTGCGCAATAACCAAATTGAAGCTTTCTGCAGCAAACGGCAATTCAGGCAACCGCCCAACGCACCATTTGCTATCGGGCATGATCGTTGCTGCGGCTGACAACACTCGCTGGGATGGATCTACTCCTACGACATCCCATCCCAACTCGCGTAGTGCTCCACTCATGCGACCGTACCCGCACCCAAGGTCAAGCGCTGAGCCCGTTCCACGACCTACATAGCTGGCAAGAGCCATCGACTGCAGCAGAGAGATATAAGCAGTCTTCAAGCCACGCCGATCATTCGGGTCAACTAGATTGAGGCCAGAATCATCAAATTGTGGCAAGTTCGCATGCTCATTCACCTGATTCCCCTTAAAAGGTGCAAATAACAAGGCTAGTACGACATCCACCGCAAGCAAACTTATTCGTCCAAATACAGCCATGCCTGCTACCGCATCCGCTGGAAAACGATGCGCGAGAGTGACAAATGCGAGCTCCCGGACACCCAGCCCAGAAGGGGAAAGAAAACTGAGGTAACCAACCAGCCAGGCTGCCGTATACAAGGCACAGAGGTAAACCCCGTCCGCTGCATCAAGACCCGGCCAAGCCAAACCAAAACCACCCCAAGAAGCCAGATAGAGCAGCCAGCTCGCTGAAAAAAACAACATAACGCGAATCTTGAATACAACCGAAGCATTCGAGAAGGGCTGGAGAGCAATACTTAACCGTACAAAGGACTGCACTGGTAACTTCGCCAGAAGCGACAGAATTGTTCTCGTTGATCGGGAATGCCAGCCTAGGACGTAGCCGATCACGCCAGCAATGAACACAAACGTCCCCCAGATAGCGCCAAAGAACAGCAGGCTAGTAAACGTCGCTGCAACCCACACAGCAAACCCCATGGTCAGTACCATGTACATTGCGTTGATGCTTACCCACTCTGTCAGTGAGACCTGACTCGCGGTGGTCGATTGATAGGCGATACCCCAGATACGTCCCGGCAAATGCTTCATCAGTTGCGCAATGAAATACAGGTGCGCCAAATACCGGCGCCCGTATAAATCAAATTTCATCTGCCGAAACAAAACGTGAAAGGCTTCGAACGCCAGATATCCTGAGATGGTCATTCCGATAAGGGCAGCCAGTAGCCATCGCTTATGCATTTGAGGCAAGTGCACCCTCAACTCTGGCCACGCGTGCAACAGCATCAGCATTGTCCAGATCAATGCCAGTATTGAAAGTAACGCGCAGAACAAACGCAGAACGCGACGCCTCAGCTCACTCCTCATGCTCGCATCCCCGAAGCAAAACGGCTACAGATTCTTCCAGTGAGAAACGACTGGCCATTGCACGTAGCGATTTACTGCGATCATTCGGCGATGCGTGCAGCATCTGCCTCATCGCATTTGCAAATGATTCGGCACTTACCTGATCGGCATACAGCCCTACCGCAAGAGAATCGATCAACCGGGGCAAGTCACCTACTGGCATTGCAATGACTGGCCGACCGAGCTTCATCGCATCGGAAAACACTACCGGAATACTTTCGACTCTCGACGGGATCAACAACCAGTCTGCACGCACAATCGCTGCTTCGGCCTCGTCCTTGTCCAGAAATTTCCCCGCGCAAATTGGACGACCGGATGCCTGCAGAGCAGCAATATTTCTGCGCACGAGCCCGTCCAAAGGGCCTCCTCCTTGAATTTCAACGATCTCGATACATGTCCAATCGTTGTCATTCAAGAGTGCTAAAGCATCCAGCAACAGATCAACACCTTTGTTTGGGTGCCAACGACCCAGAAACAGCAAACGGTATGGGGGCGACAAACGAGGTAATGGTGGAGTTCCATTATTAGTTTTGCGTGAACTGGGCAAAAATCTTACCGGAGCATCGCTAATGCGCGTCGCATCGTCTGCTAATTGATAGCCGTCAGCATATGCGCACGTTGCCTGACGAATAACGCGCGCCAATGCACTGCGCAAAATGGGTATACGCCCTAAAGACCAAACATCGCTCCCAAGCAACCACACTGAATAGGTAATGGCCTGTTCTCGCGCTACACGTCTAGCCCATTCACCACAGGGAAGCCCCCAAAGTGCGAATACTTGCATAGCACCATTTGCGGAAGCGGCACGCGTAGCATGCATACCGCCTCGCAGCACACGAAAAATCCAGTAGATATCACCAAGACGCCACGGCTTCAAAGTCGATAACGGCTGCGCTGGTGCAGCGTAACGAAATATCTCGATATGACTTGACCAAGATTCACGCCCATCAGCCAGCCCAGGGGCAACTACGCGTACCGGTACGTGTCTTGCCAACTCCTCAACATAGTCCACAACAAATGAGCCAGCTGCCTCGCTACCATCATTAAGAATCGGGAAAGAGCTAGTCACCAGGACGACAGCGCCCTGCTTTTGGATTCTGTCCAAATCGCAGCCACCACAACCGTGCATTCTTTGCAAAATATTCAACGCAATACTCAGTCGCGAGGGCGATACGTGAGTGCCGTAATCTGCTCTGAAACCAATCCGATTAAAAATATAATTACAGCTGCGCTCCACATCAAAGTGCTCATGTTGGTGAGCCTCCCATCATGAACAAAAGTCCAACCGTAATTGATACTACCGAGCAAGAAAAATAGACCACTCGCCGGCACAAACAACTTCAGCGGTGAATACAAGGTCGCGATCTTAAAAATGATCAGCAAGAAACGCACACCATCCTTGAGTGGCTTGATATGACTCTTGCCGACACGTTGTCCTGCTTTGATCGGCACATAGGCCACCGGGTAGGCGCTACGGAAGAACGCCATCGTGCTGGTCGTCGGATAGCTGAAGCCATTGGGCAACAAATGCAAAAACTCGCGGAACTTGTCCGCTCGCACGGCACGAAAACCTGAGGTGAGATCAGCAATGACATGCCCCGTCATACGCGTAGCCAGCCAGTTGTAAATGGTATTGGCGACGCCGCGACCTACCCCGGCCTGACTGCCCCAGTCACGGGCGCCGACCACCATGTCGTAGCCCTGCTCCAAACGCTCCAGCAGGCGTGCAACATCAGCGGGGTCATGCTGCCCATCACCATCCATGAAGACCACAATCTCGCCGCTTGCGGCTCGCGCGCCTCGCTTGATCGCGGCTCCGTTGCCCATCGAATAGGGCGAGGATAAACAACTGACCCCGCTGCTCCGGCAGATCGCCGGGGTATCGTCGGTGGAGCCATCGTCGACCACGATGATCTCGGCCTCTGGCTGGGCTGCACGCAGGCGTGGCAGCAAGTCGGCAAGCGCAGCCCCCTCGTTCTTGGCCGGCAGGATGATGCTTAAGCGATTCAAGGTGATTCCCCGTTGAGACAAAGAATCATAACGCGCCAGGGCCTGGTGTCGCCGACTCTCCCCAGGCACCCCACTTGCAGCCGCCAACATTGTGCGCTGGATCACTCCGGGGAGATCTGTGACCGAGTAAGGATGACCCATGCTCTGAACTGGGGTAAATTCCAAGCCTGTCAGGGGGCTGGACAACAATAACTATGTCATCGCAACCGCAAGTGTCGCTGACCGGCCTCTCAGGCATGGCCCGACGATTGGTCTCTGAAGGGATCTTGCCAGAGGCCGACGTGCGCCGGGCCGTTGCCGAGTCCAGCCAGCAAAAGGCCTCGCTGGCCGCCTGGCTGCTGGACCACAATCTGGTGGACAGCATCCAACTCACTCAGATTGCATCGGCCGAATTCGGCATGCCGATGCTGGACGTTTCGTCCCTTAACCCCGCAAGTATGCCGCTGGGCGTGATCAGCGAGGCGTTGATCAACAAACACAAGGCGTTGCCGCTGTTCAAGCGCGGCAAGCGGCTATTTGTCGCCATCGCCGACCCGATGCAATCGCATGCGCTGGATGAGATCAAGTTCAACTCCAATTGCATGGTGGAACCGATCCTGGTCGAACGCGGCCAGCTGATCCGGGTGATCGAGAGCGTGCTCAACACGATGAGCAATGCCGTGCCGGATATGGGCAACGGCGACCTCGACGATCTGATGCTTGAAAGCGGAGATGATGACGAGGCCGAAACCACCGGCATCGACGCCACCGCTGGCGAAGAAGCGCCGGTCGTGAAGTTCGTCAATAAGATCCTGGTCGACGCCATTCGCCGCGGCGCTTCGGATATCCATTTTGAACCGTTCGAGAGCCAGTACCGCGTCCGCCTGCGCATGGACGGCATGTTGCGTGCCGTGGCCAGCCCGCCGATGAAGCTGGCGCCGCGCATTTCGTCGCGCCTAAAGGTGATGGCCGGCCTGGATATCGCCGAACGCCGGGTGCCGCAGGATGGTCGTATCAAGCTCAATTTATCCAAAAGCCGCGCGGTCGACTTTCGTGTCAGCACCTTGCCGACCCTGTTTGGCGAGAAGATCGTGCTGCGTATCCTGGATGGATCTTCCGCCAAGCTAGGCATCGACAAGCTTGGCTACGAGGAAGTACAGAAAAACCTCTACCTCGACGCCATCCACAAGCCCTATGGCATGGTGCTGGTCACCGGCCCTACCGGCTCGGGTAAAACCGTATCGCTGTATACCGCTCTGAACATCCTAAACACGGCCGAGCGCAACATATCCACGGTCGAAGATCCGGTGGAAATCCGCGTCGAGGGCATCAATCAGGTGCAGCAGAACGTCAAGCGGGGCATGACCTTCTCCGCCGCGTTGCGCTCCTTTCTGCGTCAGGATCCAGACATCATCATGGTCGGCGAAATCCGCGACCTGGAAACCGCCGAGATCGCCATCAAGGCGGCGCAGACGGGCCATATGGTGCTGTCCACCCTGCACACCAATGATGCACCGCAAACCATCGCCCGCCTGATGAACATGGGCATTGCGCCCTATAACATCACCTCGTCGGTCACCCTGGTGATTGCCCAACGCCTGGCGCGGCGCTTACATGACTGTAAAAAGCCGATGGATCTGCCACCCCATGCACTGCTCGCCGCCGGCTTTACCCAGGAGGAGATCGATGCCGGGCTCACCCTGTATGAAGCCGTCGGCTGTGAGAGCTGTAACGAAGGCTATAAGGGCCGCGTAGGCATTTACCAGGTCATGCCGATGCTGGAAGAGATTCAGAAAATCGTCTTGCAAGGAGGAAACGCGATCCAGATCGCCGAGGTGTCCCGTAAGGCCGGCGTCAACGATCTACGCGCCTCCGCCTTGCTCAAGGCCAAGAACGGCATAACCAGCCTTGCCGAAATTGACCGCGTTACCAAGGATTAAAGGCTTCCCTTGCCTTCAAAGAACAGGGACATTCGCCGATCTGGGACGGCCGTAGCACCGAACATGCATGGCGACGGCTACCGCAACCGCAAAGAACACACGCAGCCTTGGCGCTCAACGTGCCGAAGTCAGTGCGCTGACCACCTACGACTGGGTGGCCCTGGACAAACGCGGTAAGCGGATGAAGGGCGACATGCCGGCGAAGAATGCTTCGCTGGTCAAAGCCGAGCTGCGTCGCCAGGGCATGAACCCGCAGACGGTGCGCGAGCGTGGCAAGCCTTTGTTCGGCTCTACCGGCAGCACGGTCAAACCCCGCGACGTTGCCATTTTCAGCCGCCAGATCGCCACCATGATGGCCTCGGGCGTGCCCATGGTGCAGTCCTTTGACATCATCGCCGGCGGCCAGAAAAACGTCCGCTTCAAGAACATGCTCAACGATGTCAAACAAGGCATCGAGGGCGGCTCATCCATGCATGAGGCGCTGGGCAAATACCCGGTGGAGTTCGACGAGCTGTACCGAAACCTGGTCCACGCAGGCGAGTCTGCCGGTGTGCTCGATACCGTGCTGGACACGGTGGCGACCTACAAAGAGCGCACCGAGGCGATCAAAAGCAAGATCAAGAAGGCCTTGTTTTATCCCATGATGGTGCTGGCGGTCGCCTTCCTGGTCACCATGATCCTGCTGCTGTTCGTCGTACCCGTGTTTGAGACGACCTTTAAGGATGCGGGTGCCGAGCTGCCCTTGCCGACTCAGATCGTGGTTAGCGCGTCGAGATTCATGCAGCACTGGTGGTGGCTGGTCATCGGAAGCATCGTGGCGGCTATCGTGGCGCTAGTGATGGCGAAAAAGCGCTCGATCAAATTCGCCCACTTCATGGACCGCGTCGTGCTGAAGCTGCCAGTGATGGGCAACATCATGCATCAGTCGGCGATTGCCCGCTTTGCCCGCACGCTTGGCGTTACCTTTCATGCTGGCGTGCCGCTGGTAGAAGCCCTCGAGGCCGTTTCTGGCGCGACGGGCAGCATCGTTTACGGCGATGCGGTGCGGCAAATGGCCATGCGTCAAACCAATCTGTTTCCGAACATGGTGGTTCAAATGACCGCCATCGGTGAAGAGTCGGGTGCCCTGGACAAAATGCTGTTCAAGGTCGCTGAATTCTACGAAGAAGAGGTCAATAACGCAGTCGATACCCTCGCCACCCTGCTCGAGCCCATGATCATGGTGATCCTAGGTGGACTGGTCGGCGGCATGGTGATCTCGCTCTATCTACCTATCTTCAAACTTGCCGGTACCGCGTAAGCTTCGCATCTCAAAGCCCTCTATCAGGGGGCTTTCAAGTTTTTTACGTCGGTGGACCGCGCATGCTCGAACTCTCTCCCTGGGTCTGGACCGCCATCGCCGGCGTGCTCGGCCTGCTTGTCGGCAGTTTCCTCAATGTAGTGATCTTGCGCCTGCCTGAGCGCATGGCGGCAAGCTGGAGGAATGAGGCGCGCGATGTACTGGAGCTGGAGGCGGACCAGTCGCCACTGCCACCGGGCATTGTCCGTGAGCCGTCACACTGCCCTCACTGCAAACACCGGCTGTCGGTGCTGGACAATATCCCGCTATTTGGCTGGTTGTTGTTGCGCGGGCGCTGCCGCTATTGCAAGACCCCCATTTCGATCCAGTACCCCTTGGTCGAATTGCTCAGCGGCCTGCTCAGTGCAGCCATGGTCTGGAAGTTCGGCTTCGGCTGGCCGGCCTTGGCCGGACTGACTTTTACCTGGACGCTGATAGCCCTGGCGGGTATCGATTTTCGCACCCAGCTGCTGCCCGATCAGCTGACCTACCCCCTGCTCTGGCTTGGGTTACTGCTAAGCCTGTTGCCGCTCTTTGTGCTGCCGACCGCCGCCATCATCGGCGCGGCCATCGGTTATCTAAGCCTGTGGAGCGTGTACTGGCTGTTTAAACTGCTCACCGGCAAGGAGGGCATGGGGTACGGCGACTTCAAATTGCTCGCCGCCCTCGGTGCCTGGATGGGGCCTACCGCCTTGCTGCCGATTATCTTGCTGTCGTCATTGATCGGCGCGCTGGTCGGCGGCGGCCTGATCGCCTTGCGTAAACATGGCCGCGAGGTACCGATGCCTTTCGGGCCGTTTATCGCAGCCGCGGGCTGGGTCTGGTTTATCGCTGGCCACGAACTGCTGCAGACCTATATGCAATGGACCGGGCTGCGGTGACCGCACAGCGCCACCACTACGTGATCGCCCTGACCGGAGGCATTGCCTCAGGCAAAAGCGCGGTAGCACGCTGCTTTGAAGCACATGGCATCGCCGTCTATGACGCCGATATCGCGGCACGCGCGGTGGTTGCGCCCGGTAGCGCGGGCTTAAAGGCCATTGTGCAAACCTTTGGCGCCGAAGCGCTGGATGCCCAGGGCCAGCTGGATCGTGCGGCCATGCGCCAGCGTGTGTTTGCCGACGATGACGCCCGGCTTGCGCTGGAGCGTATCGTCCATCCGCGAGTGCGCCAATGGCTGCACGAGAGCGCCGAGGCGGATCGCGGCCCTTACTGCCTGCTGGCGATTCCGTTGTTGGCTGAGAACATCGCGCACTATCGCTGGGTCAATCGCAGTCTGCTGGTCGATGCGCCTGATCCCGTCCGACTTGACCGCCTTATGCGCCGTGACCATATCGACGCCGTGCTGGCACAACGCATGCTCGATCGTCAGGCCAGCCGCCAGCAACGGCTGGCCTTGGCCGACGACATTATTGATAACAGTGCCGATGAAATCGCACTGACCACGGCCGTTGCTGGCTTGCACGCGAGCTATCTTGAGCTGGCCAGAAACGCGTAATCGCATCGGATATTCCTCGTTCACCAAAAGCCGCTGATACCGGCCACTCCCTGCCCGCCAGCAGCCCGGGCATCCTGGACCTGCTCTCGTGTCATGCCACCCAAGGCATAAACCGGCAAAGCGGCATCCTTCGCTAATACGCAGAAGAGCGACCAACCCAAAGGCGCTGCGTCGGCATGCGAGGCCGTGGCGGCCACAGGCGACAGGGTGGCGAAATCCGCTTGCAGGTACGAGGCCTGTGCCAACTCGGCGCTGTTATGACAGCTGGCGCCGACAGGCTGCGAGAACGGCAGTGGACGCTGCGACAACTCACCCAACTGGCTAGCCCTCAGCTGCACGCCGATACCCGCCCCCAGCTGACGCGCACCTTCAATATCGCCATTGAGCAACAGCGATGCCCGGTAACGCCGAGCCAACGGCAATAAAGCACTCGCCAGGTCGCGTACGCGGCCCACCGGCCATAGCGGCAGCCGCAGCTGTAACAAGCGCTCGCCCTGCTCAATCGCATCACTTAGGCGAGCCAGCCATGCGGCAAAAGCATTCGGCTGCACATGGGCCGGGGTAATCGAGTAGTACGGTGCAAGCCGCAAGGCCTGCAGGATCGGAAGGTCGGCGGGGGCGAGCGTCGTCGGGTCCACTTCGTCCGGAATCAGCCACTGCAGCGCCTGCCCCTCTAGCGAGCGTGGCGTGCCTTGCCAGGCATCGACCCGCCAAGCGTCCAGCAACAATTCGCGCTCACCGTAACACCAGGGGATGCGGATCAATGGTGTGGCTACCGAGGTATCCACCTCGACACCCAATTCTTCGCGCAACTCACGTGCCAAGGCGGCTAGCGGCATTTCACCCGCATCGATCTTACCGCCAGGAAACTCCCAAAACCCGGCAAGGTGCTTGCCGGGTGGTCGCTGCGCCAGCAACACACGGCCGCTGGCATCGAGCATGACGCCAGCCATCACGTGCATCGGGTTCGCCGGCATCAATTGCCGCGGATATATTCGACCATGTCGAAATCGTGGATGTGCTCTTTGTCTTTTTTGTGATGCACCCGCGACACCTCGGTCCAATCGCTGAAATGTACGCCGGGGAAGAACGTGTCGGCTCCCTCGGTCGCTGCATTCACCCAGGTCAGGTACATCCGGCGGGCCAGCGGCAGCGCCTCGGCGTAGACCTGGCCGCCACCAATCACCATGAGTCCGGTGCCATCGCTCAGTGCCTGTGCCTCTAGTACGGAACGTACCGTACGCTGCCCCGGAAACGGCGCCTCGTGCTTGCGCGACAACACCAGGTTTTGGCGCTCAGGTAGCGCACGGCCGATAGATACCGCGGTGTTGTAACCCATCAAGATGTATTTACCGACCGTCAGTTGCTTGAACCAGCGCAAGTCGTCCGGCAAATGCCAGGGCAGCTGGCCCTTGCGGCCAATAGCAAGGTTTTCGTCTAGCGCAGCAATCAGCGAAATAGCCATGAAAATCCTAGATTCATCAATGAGATGTAAAAGCCGCAGGGAACGCCGCAAGGCGTTGTCCAAGGCGTCAATTTTACGTGATTACACCGCCACTGGGGCCTTAATCGCCGGTTGCGGCAAGTAATCGACAATGGCGATGTCTTCGTAGCGAAAATCAAAGATCGAGCGCACTTCCGGGTTGAGCCGCAACGTCGGCAACGCCGACGGCTGACGCGTAAGCTGCAACCGCGCTTGCTCTACATGATTGTTATAAAGATGGGCGTCGCCCAGGGTATGCACGAACTCGCCCGGCAGCAGCCCGCAAACCTGCGCCACCATCTGAGTCAGCAGGGCGTAACTGGCGATGTTAAAGGGCACCCCAAGAAAGATGTCACCCGAGCGCTGATACAGCTGGCAGCTCAAACGGCCGTTGGCTACGTAGAACTGAAACAGCGTGTGACACGGCATCAAGGCCATTTTCGGCAACTCGCCGACATTCCATGCGCTCACGATCAGGCGGCGCGAGTCCGGATTGCGCTTGATCTCCTCGATCAGCCAGCTGATCTGATCCACCACGCCGCCATCGGCCTTTGGCCAGGCGCGCCATTGCTTGCCGTACACCGGCCCAAGCTCGCCATCTGCATCGGCCCATTCGTCCCAGATGCTGACGCCATGCTCTTTGAGATAAGCGGTATTGGTATCGCCCCGCAAGAACCAGATCAGCTCATGGATGATCGATTTCACATGCAGTTTTTTGGTGGTGAGCAGCGGAAAACCTTGTGCCAGATCGAAGCGCATCTGCCAGCCAAAGACGCTGCGCGTGCCAGTGCCGGTCCGATCGGCTTTTTCAGTGCCGTGATCGAGCACATGCTGCAATAAATCGAGATAGGCGCGCATCGTTTAAACCTTACCCTGCTCTGCCGTAGCCGTTTCGCCCGCCACCACCAATGGCAACGTGGGGGCGCGCCGCGACATAGCCAATAGCAACAAACCGATCGCGATCAACGGCAACGAAAGAATCTGCCCCATGGTCAACCAGCCGAAGGCGAGATAGCCCAGCTGCACGTCCGGCAACCGCACAAATTCCACTGCAAAACGGAAGCAGCCGTACAGCAGCCCGAACAACCCGGAGATCATGTAGCGCGGCCGCGGCTTCATCGAAACCACCCACAACACCAGGAACATCACCACTCCTTCCAGGGTCATTTCGTACAGCTGCGAAGGGTGTCGCGGCAAGCCATGAAACTGTTGCATCCATTGCGCCAAGACCGAATCGCTACCGGCCAGCTGCAGATCTTGCTCGCGCGCGTTGGGGAAGATCATCGCCCATGGCAGCAGGCTCGGCTTGCCCCATAGTTCACCGTTGATGAAATTGCCCAGCCGGCCAAGACCTAACCCGATTGGCACCAAGGGCGCGACGAAATCCACCGTATCGAAGAAATGCAGCTTGTGCTTGCGTGACCACCACAAGCCAGCCGCCAGCACACCGAGCAAGCCGCCATGAAAACTCATGCCGCCATCCCACACCCGGAATAACGCCAGCGGGTCCGTCCAGATCCAGTGGATATCGGTATAGAACAGCATGTAGCCGACCCGGCCACCGATGATCACTCCCATCATCGCGTAGAAAGCCAGATCACCAAACGCGTCACGGCTTACCGGCAAGCGGCCCTGCCGACGGCGATGCTCGCCGAACATCCAGGCACCGAGAAAGCCCAGCAGATACATCAACCCATACCAGTGGATCTGGACTGGCCCCAGCCCGAAGGCCACAGGGTTGAAAGCGACGGTAAAAGGCTGCGTCATGGGCACATGGGCTGGCGGCAAAAGACAAGTGTAGCGGGCAACCCCCGCGGCGTGCGCGCAGCCCCCTCGACGCCCCGCCCGGGCTGGCTATACTCGCCCACGGATCGCTGCCGTATGGCTCGGGGGAGCAGGGTCAAGCGACGGGCCGAGGCAACTTGAGGCCATCCAACCAGACCGCCGCGCTCTCGCCGGTCATCGGTTTGAATACAGGGAGCATGTTCAAGGGGAGAGTTATGTCATATCGATTCGCGCGGGCGCTGCTGCCTGCGCTTTGTCTGCTGTTACCCACAGCCACCATCGCGGCTGAGGTAATTCCGGTGGAGGATTTTGCCCGCCACACTGAATTATCCAATCCACGGTTATCACCCGACGGCCAATACCTGGCCTTACGCATGGACGACAACT
>NZ_JAPDPE010000094.1 GCF_026283955.1 Dyella silvatica
CATGAGTGGGGTAAGCAAGGAGCGTCAGCGCCGCTGGTTTCTGCGTGGCGAAGGCAGCTATGACGGCTTCGCCTGCGTGCACCCGCGCTTGCGTGAACTGGTCAGTATCCAGCTGCTGAATTTGTTGCACGAATGGCCGATGCAGGGGCCGTTCGATGCGATTTTCTGCCGCAATGTGGTGATTTATTTCGATAAGCCGACCAAGCAACGATTGTTTCGCCGCTACGCCAACATGCTGGCGCCGGGCGGTTATTTGTTTCTCGGCCATTCTGAATCGATGCATGGCCTGTCGGACGACTTCGAGCTGATCGGTCGCACTATTTACCGCAAGCGTGTGACATGAATCGGCCCATGTCATCGGCCAGGGCGCAAGCCGACGCGGCCCCTGTATTGCCTGGCTTCGAGCATGTGCGCCGGTTCTGGGACCCGGCCCAGGCCTGCATGACGGCCAAGCTGTTGCCGGGCGAGTTTTATGTGAGCGCGCAGGATGAAATGATTTCCACCGTGCTGGGCTCGTGTGTATCGGCCTGCATTCGCGACCGCCGCCTGTGCATCGGCGGCATGAACCATTTCATGCTGCCAGAGCCGGTCGGTGAGCGTGATGGCTGGTCGGCCACGGTGAGTCGCGCGGCGCGTTATGGCAACGATGCGATGGAACAGCTGATCAATGCCATTTTCAAGGTCGGCGGACGCCGTGAGGATCTGGAAGTGAAGATCTTCGGCGGCGGTCGGGTGTTGGCGCAGATGACCGATATCGGTCGTCGCAATATCGCCTTTGTGCGGCGCTACCTGCAAGCCGAGAACCTGACTCTGAGTGCCGAGGACGTCGGCGACGTACATCCGCGCCAGGTGCAGTTTTTTCCGCGTAGTGGCCGGGTGCGCACGCGCTTGCTGCACGGTTTGCAGCAGAGCCGCCTGGTCGATAGTGAGCAGCATTACCTCAAGCGTTTAGCAAACGATCCGATAAAGGGAGAGGTGGAGTTGTTCTAGAGCGATGGGCGAATGTCATGGATCGGTTGCGGCAGCCTGCCTTCGGGTCTTTGGCGGCATCGGTGATGACCTTGGCGACAATCAGCTCCCTCCTCTGCGTGCAGGGGAGGGTTGGGGAGGGGTAAGGCTTTGCCATCAGAGCTACCCCCTCCCAGCCTCCCCCTGCGTGCAGGGGGAGGGGCGAGGAATCCCATCTCTGGTTCTTCGCTTCACCCTAACAAAGGCGAGCAAACAGCAATGCAAAGAGTGCGTGTACTGGTGATCGACGATTCCGCGTTGGTGCGGAAACTGCTGTCGACCATGCTTGCCTGTGATCCGGTCATCGAAGTCGTGGGTGTGGCGGCCGATCCGCTGATCGCACGCGAGAAGATCAAGCAACTCGAACCCGATGTGCTGACGCTGGACGTCGAAATGCCGCGCATGGATGGGCTGACCTTTCTCGAAAACCTGATGCGGCTACGGCCGATGCCGGTAGTGATGGTGTCGTCGCTGACTCAACAGGGGGCCGAGGTTACTTTGCGCGCGCTGGAGCTGGGCGCGGTGGATTTCTTCACCAAGCCCAGCAACGACCTGGCGAGCACCTTCGCTGCCGGTGCGCAGGAAATCTGCGCCAAGGTGAAGCTGGCCGCGCTTACCCGGCCGCGGGTGCGCAGCACGGTGCGCAAGCTGGAAGTGCCGCCGCGGTTGAGCGCCGATGCGGTGTTGCCGCGCGCACAGACACCCGACTCGCGCGGTGGCAGCCGCATCATCGCCATCGGTGCCTCCACCGGCGGCACCGAGGCGATTCGCGTGGTGCTTGAAGCGATGCCGCCGGATGCGCCGCCGATTTTGATTACCCAGCACATCCCCGCTGCGTTCAGTGGGCCCTTCGCCAGCCGCATGGACAATTGCTCGGCGATGCGGGTGTGCGAGGCGCGTGACGGCCAGCCGATTCAACATGGTCACGCTTATATCGCGCCGGGCGGTCAGCATCTGCTGGCGATGTGGGACGGTGCCCGCTATGTGTGCCGGCTGCACGATGGTCCGCCGGTCAATCGGCATAAGCCGAGTGTGGATGTGTTGTTCCGCTCCGTCGCGGCCAGCATCGGTGCGCCTGCCATCGGGGTCTTGCTGACGGGCATGGGCGATGACGGCGCGCGTGGCCTATCCGAAATGCGCGAAGGCGGTGCCATGACCCTGGTGCAAGACGAGGCCAGCTCGGTGGTCTGGGGCATGCCAGGTGCGGCCTGGAAGCTGGGCGCGGCCAGCGAAATGCTGCCGCTGGACCATATCGCGGCGCGCTTGCTGGAGCTGGCGCGCCAACCTATCGCGCGCGTCCTGCGCGCGGCTATCTGATTCCTGGACAAACCCATGTCAGTCATTCATCCATCGCATGCTGCACGCCCTATGGCCTTTGTTCCATGGAACGGTTTCGCCGTCAGTGTGCTGGCATTGCTGCTTTGCTTGTTCTGGCACCCGCTGTGGCTGGCGCCACTGTCGGTGATTGCGCTGACCGCGGTGTGGATGATCGAGTCGCGCCGCAGCGCGGCACGCGCCAGCCATACGTTGGTGCTGCAAACCGCGGCAGCTGATAACACCCCGGTGCGTGAAGCGCTTGAGGATGTGCGCGGCGCCTTGGTCGATGAGCTGGGCCATGCGTCGCGCGAGCTGCATCAGGCGATGGACTTGCTGCGCGATGCGGTGTCTGAGCTGGGTGGTGGCTTTGATGGCTTGTCGCAAAAGACCGGCCTGCAGCAATCGCTGCTCAAGCAAATCATCGATGCGCAGAACGGCGGTGTCTCGGTGCAGGATTTCGCCGCGCGCACCGGCGATTTACTGGAGCATTTTGTTGGCCTGATCGTGCAGCTGTCGCGCGAAAGCCTGCGCATCGTCTATCGCATTGACGGCATGGCGAGGGAGATGGATGCGGTGTTTGGCCTGTTGAAAAACGTCAACACGATTGCCGAAGAAACCAATCTGCTGGCTTTGAACGCAGCTATCGAGGCCGCGCGTGCGGGTGAATCGGGTCGCGGCTTCGCCGTGGTGGCCGGGGAGATTCGCAACCTGGCCAGCCATTCGAATCAGTTCAACGAACAGATCGGCAGCCACGTCGAACGCGCCCGTGCCGCGATGGAGCAGTTGCGCGGGCTGGTCGGCGCCATGGCCTCGCAGGATCTCAACGTGGCATTGTCGGCCAAGGGCGGTATCGACGCGATGATGGCCCACGTGACTGAAAGCGATGCCCGTACCAGCGCCGTGGCCGATCAGGTGGTCGAGATCAATCGCGGCCTGGGCAACGATGTATCCACCACGATTCGCTCTTTGCAGTTCGAGGACATTCTCAGCCAGCTGATCAACCAGACGCGTACGCGTCTGGTCGAACTGCAAGAGGTCACCGCCGAGTGCACGCATGACATCGAAGCGCTGGCCTGCGGCCCTATCGATGCCGTGGCGCTGGCCGATCGCGCGCATCGGGTGCGTTCACGCCTGGCGGTGCAGCGCGAAAAAGCCCGCCTGCGTTCGCGCGGTCCGGCGCTGCAAAGCACGATGGACGCGGGCGAAATTGAATTGTTCTGATCTTTGTCTTCCCGGCCTGCGGGAAACAGCACTTATTGAGGAATCATGCGTATGAGCCTGACCACGCATCACGATACCCAGCTCGATTGCCTGACCTTGCAACTTGGCGAGCATTTCGATTTTTCCGTACACCGCGATTTTCACGATGCCTGCCTCGGCAGCCGTGCGCCGGCTCGTAGTTATGTCATCGACCTGGGCGAAGTGAGCAGCATGGATAGCTCGGCTCTGGGCATGCTGCTGTTGCTGCGCGAGCATGCCGGTGGCGCGCGTGCCGAGATCCGTATCGTCAATGCGGGCGGCGAGTTGCGCGGGACGTTGCGAGTGGCGGGGTTCGATAAATTGTTTTTGTTGCAGTGAATTAAGAGCGGGGAACGGGGAATAGGGAACGGGGAATGTGAAGGTCGAGTGGTGCCTGCGGCGTCTCGCTCTTTTTTGATCTTTTTTGGTTTTCTTTGATTTTTCTCTTGCTTTTCAGCTTCTGCTTTTTAGGCTTTTCCCCGTTCCCCGTTCCCCGTTCCCCGTTCCCCGTTCCCCGTTCCCCGTTCCCCGTTCCCCGTTCCCCGTTCCCCGTTCCCCGTTCCAAAAAAATGGCCCCTTGCGGGGCCAAAAATCGTGCGGGTTCGGTGCGGCGTTGAATTACCAGGTTTTCACGTCAGCGACGCCGACGGTGTAATCCTGCATATCCGCCTGGTAACGAAATAGACGGCCGAGATCGAAGGTGACGGATTGGCCGGGCGCGATATTCGCGGTGCCGGCGGGCCAGCCCTGCTTGGTCTGCAGTACTTTGCCGCTGGCGTCCTTGGCATCGACACGCACCTGCGCGGCTGCCGCTTCGGCGCAATGGTTGACCAACTGGCCGCTCAGGCTAAGACGCAGGCCGGCACCGCTGCCGGTGGCCTTCATCTTGAAATCCTGGATGGCGAAGTCGGTGGGGGCGCAGGCGGCGTGGGCGCCTATCGGGGCCAGTAGTAGCAGGGCGGAAACGAGCAAGGTTTTCATGGGCGGCAATCCATCCAAATGAAGGTCGCTAGTGCGACGTCACATTGAAATCGGCCGGGGATTGGGAATCTTTAGGGTTTGGGGGAGTGGGGCCTTTTTTGGGAGCTTTGCGCTTGTTTGTGGTGGTATCGCGACCTGGCTCGCCTGCGGCGGGCTTTCGAACCCCTGCCGGGGTCCGAGTCACTTTTCTTTGCGTGGCCAAAGAAAAGTAACCCAAAGAAAGGCCACCCCCATGCCGCGCTCTACGGGCATCCTGCCCTGCGAGTGCGTGAGGCTGGGGCGGGCTTTTCGACAGGGCATCCTGCCCTGGCGAAAAGTGGCAGGCGTCCTGCCTGCCACCCTGCGGGCCTGTCGTCCCAGCCTCACCGCGGTATAGGGGTCCCAACAGCAGCGCGCATCCTGCGCGCACTCAGGTGCGACTGCATGCAGTCGCCGGGCATAAGTCGCACGTTCGAAAGTCGGCACGACACCGCACGGCTCTCGCTGTTGCCGTTGCGCCTGCTTTTGACCTTCGGGGCCCCTGTGCGTCGGTGAGGGTTGGACGAGAAGGCCCGCAGGGGGCTCGGCAGGGACGCCGAGTCCTTTTCGCCAGGGCAGGAGCCCTGTCGAAAAGCCCGGCCAGCCCTCACGCACCCGCAGGGCGACAAGCGGGGTTGGCCTTTCTTTGGGTTACTTTTCTTTGGCCACGCAAAGAAAAGTGACTCGGCCTCCGGTAGGAGGTCGAAAGCCCGCCGCAGGCGACAAACTCGCGAGACAGCATCAACCAGGTGAATGCAGACGATCACTCCGGCGGCGAACGCAGACGATCACTCCAGTAACGCAAACACAGAAAGCTACTCAGCGAGCCAACACCCAAGCCTCACCCCAACCTGCCATGCTCAATAAACCAAAGCCCAGCAAACAACTTAGGGTCAATCGAATACCCCTCACCAGCGCGAGCAAACAACCAAGCGCCGGCCTCCAATCGAGGCACCTCGTGCACCACGATATTCTCACTCTCATCGCCACCACCCGGGCCGACCTTCTGCAAATCCCAGGCGCGCACAAAGGCAATGATTTCAGTGCTCATGCCCGACGAAGAAGGGCCTTCGTGGATGAACTCCAGCCGGCTGCTGCGATAGCCGGTTTCTTCTTCCAGCTCGCGCTGCGCAGCCAGCAAGGCGCTTTCATCGTCTTGCCCGACCAGATCGCCCACCAGGCCCGCAGGCATCTCGATGGTCTTCTTCAGAATCGCCACGCGGTATTGCTCGACGAACAGCACTTTGTCTTCCGGGGTGACGGCCAGAATGATCACCGCGCCACCGGGATTATTGCGTTCGGCGTATTCCCAGCGACCACGTTTGCGCAGGCTTAGCCAACGGCCTTGATAAAGCGTTTCTACGCTGGCGTGGGCATCGCTGGGGATGGTGTCTACAGGCTGATTCATGGGCGGTCGTGTGTGGAAGGGATGTACGCATGGTGCCGCTTGGTCATGACAGCCACAAGTTGAGGGGTGGTCGCGGCTTAGTCGATCAGTGACTTCAATCGGGTGCGGGTCATCGGGCCGAAACGCAGGCGTTCGCATAGTGCTTCGAGCCGTGGCCATTCGCTGCGTTGACGGCGCAGGGCATCGGCGTCGGTGGGAACCGGGGCGTCGAGTGCAATGCGGGTGAGTCGGCGGTAGAGGCGTGCATCTTCGCCATGATCGCGCAGTTTTTTGGCGGTGCTGGCGGCGCCGCGCAGGCGTAGAAAAGCCACTTCATCGGCGCGTTCGAGCAAGGCGTCGAGATCGCCGAAATGGGCGAGCAAGGCGGCGGCGGTCTTGGCGCCGATGCCGGGAACCCCGGGAATGTTGTCGACCGAGTCGCCGCATAGTGCCAGGTAGTCGGCGACTTGGTGCGGGTGCACGCCGAGTTTTTCGTGTACGCCGGCCGGGCCCCAGCGCAGGCCGCGGCCGTAGTCCCATTGCTCGTCGTGTTCGCCCAGTAGTTGGCCGAAGTCTTTGTCGGCGGAGACGATCACGCTGCGAAAGCCCTGGCTGCGCAGGCTCCACAGTGCGCTGCCGATCAGGTCGTCGGCCTCAAAGCTGTGATCGATGAGTACGACGATGCCTAGGGCTTCGGCGACTTCGCGGCAGAGTACGAACTGACGCTCTAAGTCGGGTGGCGGCAATTCTCGATTGGCTTTGTAGGCGGGATAGATGGCGTTGCGAAACGAGGTGGTGAGGGATGCATCGAAGGCCACCGCGATATGTTCGGGCTGGGTTTTTTCCAACAGCTCGCACAGAAAACGGGTAAAGCCATGCACGGCGTTGACCGGGTGGCCTTCGCTGTCGGTGAATTCGTCGGGCATCGAATGCCAGGCGCGAAACACGTAGAGGCTGCCATCGATCAGGTGAGCGGTGGGCAGGTGGCTGCTGGCAGTGTTCATGGCGACCAGGTGCTGAGCAGGCTGGCAAGCTCGGGGCGGTCGCGGTCGGGGATGTCGATTTGCGCGGTGCCGAGGTGGACGAAGCCGATCACCTGTTCGTTCTCGGCCAGGCCCAGTAGCGCGGCGACTTCAGGATCGTAGGCCGCCCAGCCGGTCAGCCATTGCGCGCCATAGCCCAGCGCATAAGCGCCAAGCAGCAGGTTGTGAGCAACGCAGCCGGCGCTGAGTTTTTGCTCGATGGCCGGCACTTTGCTGCTGTGGTCGATACGTGCGATGACGGTAACGACGAGCGGCGCGAAGGTGTAGCGCAGCCGCTCTTTTTCGCGGTTGGATTCGGGCAATTGCGGATCGCGGCGAATCGCCAGGGCGGTCAATTGCTCGCCGAAATGCAGCTTGGCTTCGCCACGCAACAGGATGATGCGAAACGGCGCCAGTTTGCCGTGGTCGGGTACGCGGATCGCGGCCTCCAGCACTGCGTGCAGGGTCGCTTCGTCCGGTGCGGGCTCGCTGAGCTGGCGCGATGGGGCGGAGTGGCGTTGTTGCAGCAGGGACAGAGGAGAGGACATGGGCGAGCTCGGCATCAAAGCCGTCATGCTAGCAGCAGGGGCGTTGTCACTTGGGCAGGCGAAACCATCCGGGCAGCAGTTCGCCCACGGTGGTGGCTTTTACGGAGCCTTGCAGATTGGTCAGTAGCACCGGCATGTCGGTGTCGCATAGCTCGGCCATTACCTGGCGGCAGGAGCCGCACGGGTTGATGGGTTCGGGGGTGTCGCCAATGACTGCGAGCCGGGCGAAATCGCCAGGCTTGCAGCCTGCGGCGATGGCGGCGAACAGCGCGGTGCGCTCAGCGCAATTGCATAGGCCGTAGGCGGCGTTTTCTACATTGCAGCCGAGAAAATGGCGGCCGTCGTGGGTTTGCACCGCGGCGCCGACATAAAAGTGTGAGTACGGTGCATAAGCTTGCTCGCGTGCTTCGCGGGCCAATAGCAGCAGTGAATCGACATCGACGTGCATAGGCATCGGGATCTCCAGTTCGAAACCCGCGGTAGCACGCCATGACCGCTCATGAAGACCGACGGCGGCTCAGTCTACTCCGCTCATTGACGATGTGAAGCCAGGTATTTTGCTACCAGGCCCTGGGCTTGTCGGGTAGGTAATAGCCGTTGCGAAAGCAGGTGTCGCCAAGTGCTTGCCGGGCCCGTAGATCTTTGATCGCCGCCAGTTTTTTCTGCAGTTTGGGGGAAGCACAGAAGGTTTTGATTTCTTCCGGGGTTTGCGGATCGGGGATGGCTTGATTGCATCCTGCCAAACCCAGGGCCATGCCACTGAGCAGGGTATGCAGAGGGCGTGTGTAAGTAGTGCGTTCCGACATGATATGCATCCATTCCATTAGATGAGTAGCAAACCTAACACGAGCGAGACGAGATGTGCGGTGGGCAGCTGACTGAGTCTGGATGACTCTCGCCGAGAGACGACGCGGCTCGGCGCATAGGCTAGGATGCACAAATCTTTCCGCTGGGGATGCACGATGCCGATCACCGTGGCCGCATTGCGTGAAACCGCCGCCGCTGAGCGGCGTGTGGCGATTACGCCTGAAGTGGCGAAGAAACTGCACGGCAAAGGCGTGCGTGTGTTGCTGGAGCGCGGCGCGGGTGTCGCTGCCGGGTTTCCTGATGCGCTATATGCCGATGCTGAATTCACCGATGCCGCCGGCGTATTGGCGCAAGCTGATTTGCTGGCCTGTGTGTTGCCGCCGGACGATGCGGTTTATGAGTCTTTGCGCGAAGGCACGGTGTTGGTGGGCCAGCTGCGGCCTTACGGCGCGACGGCGCGGGTAGATGCGTTGACGCGGCGCAAGCTCAGCGCATTCGCCTTGGAGTTATTGCCGCGTACGACGCGCGCCCAGGCGATGGATGTGCTCAGTTCGCAGGCGGCGGTGGCGGGTTATCGCGCGATGCTGATTGCCGCCGAGGCCGCGCCGAAATTCTTTCCCATGCTGACCACCGCCGCAGGCACGATCCGTCCGTCGCGTGTGTTGGTGATCGGCGCCGGTGTGGCCGGGCTGCAGGCAATCGCCACGGCACGCCGCCTGGGTGCGCAGATCGAAGGTTATGACGTGCGTCCGGAAACACGCGAGCAGGTGGAGTCGCTGGGGGCGAAATTTCTCGACCTTGGGGTGAGTGCAGCCGGCAGCGGCGGCTATGCGCGCGAGCTATCGGCGCAGGAGCGCGCCGCTCAGCAACAGGCGTTGGCCGATCATCTCAAGGTGATCGACGTGATAGTCACGACGGCAGCGGTGCCGGGCCGGCCATCACCGAAGATTCTCAGTGCAGCCATGGTCGAAGGTATGAAGCCGGGGGCGCTGATTGTGGACTTGGCGGCGGAGGGTGGTGGCAACTGCGAACTGACTCGCCCGGGTGAGCGGGTAGAGCACGCTGGCGTCAGCATTCTGGGGCCGCTTAACCTGCCTGCCGGCGCACCTTTGCATGCGTCGGAGATGTACGCGCGCAATGTGTATAACTTCGTCGAATTGTTGATACGCGACGGTGTCTTGCAGCCTGATTTTGACGACGAGCTGGTGTCGAAAAGCTGTGTGGCGCATGCCGGCGAGACGCGCTTTCAGGCTTGATCGCGGGTGCGGATGAGTGGCGTTGGCGCAAGAGTTTGCTTTTGCCGGCGCCATCTCACGGCTAACTCGACCGGCAGTTAATGCCTGCCACGACCGCCGCCTGACGGAAAGCCGGACGGCGCACGATTATGCGGCATGGCCGGCATGGCGTGAGTTTGCTGCCACTGGCGCATCAGTTGATCGCGGCGATCTGCCGGCAACTGCTGGAAATGCTGATAAGCGTTATGCAATTGCTGGCGCTGTTCGGGCGGCAGTTGCTGGAACTTGCGCATATTGGCGCGCGCTTGTTCGCGCTGTTCGGGGGTCATTTGCTGCCATTGGGCCATACGCTGCCGGATTTCCTGCCGCCGGTCAGGCGGAAGTTGGTTCCATTGCTTGGCGCGCTCCAGCATCTGTGCTTGCCGCGCCGGCGGCAGGGCATTCCAGCCCTGACTCATCGGCGACAGCATCTCGCGCTCGCTCGGCGAAAGGCTTTCCCATGGCCGCGGCGCCGCTGGGCCTTGCGGCGCCGCGGCGGGAATCGTGAGCTGTTGCGCCAGCAATGGTGTGACCGGGCTGCCGAGCAGACCGGCCAACAACAGGGCTAGCGCGTAGCGAGAAAGACGCATGATTTAGTGATTCGCCTGGTGACTGCCATCGGTGGCGAGCCAACCGTAGAAATCGAGATTCTGATAAAGCTTGGGGTCGGCATTGACAGCGTCCAGCGGCAATTCGCTGTCAACATCGGCGATCTGACCTGCAACGGCGCTGCTTTCCGGCAACGGCATATTGGGATGGTTGAGCAGTGGCGACCATACCATCAGCGCCAGCAAGGTGAATGCCACGGCGCCGGTGGGTAGCAGGCGCATCATTCGCGATGCAGGCGCTGCCGCGGCCAGGGCGGTACGCCGCGCCGCGCGCAGGCGACCTGCGGTGACCGGGTCGATATGCTGGGCTGCCTCGCGGTAAAGCATTCATCGCCATACCTCCAATTGATCGCGCAAATGTTGCATGGCGCGCGACAGATGGGTTTTTACGCTGCCTTCAGAGCAGCCCATGGCCTGTGCGGTTTCTGCTACATCCAGGCCTTCCAGTACGCGCAGCATGAAAGCCTCGCGTTGACGCCGCGGCAGCTTTTTCACGGCTGTCGCCATATCGGCATACGACTGCGAATCTTGCAGCCGATCAAGTGGACCCGGCCCGGTATCGGGTGGTTCCCAGCTGGGCAATTCGTCGCCATCGTCGTCACGGCCGCCACCCAGCCAGCCCACCATGATCGAGCGCACCTTGCGCCGGCGCTGCAAATCGACGATGCGGCGCCGCAAAATGCCCCAGAACAGCGGTGGCCACTCTTGGGCGGGTTTGTCGCGGTAATGCTTGACCAGCCGCAGCATCGAATCTTGCACCGCGTCCATGGCGTCTTCACGGTGGCCGAGATTCATTTCAGCCATGCGAAAAGCACGCCGCTCCACCTGCGCCAGAAAGGCGTCGATAGTGGTTGGCGTGGCACGGACTTCGTCAGCCAGCAGATCGGGACTGACTAGATCCGCGTCAAGCGTAGACGCGATGCTGTTCATTGCATCGTCATCCGCGTTGTCGGAGCGCGCATCGGGGGTTTCCATCGGTTCGACCCCTGCATTCAACGCGGCGGGCTCGCGTAGGTTGACCCGCAACCGTATGATGCCCCGATAAAGGTGAATCGGCACGGAGAGGTCATGATCGACGGGTTCCTGGCGCTATACATATTCATGCTGGCAGCATTCACCGGTTACGAGATCATTGCGCGGGTGCCCGTGATCTTGCACACGCCACTCATGTCCGGATCGAATTTTATCCACGGTATTGTGCTGGTGGGCGCCATGATAGCGCTAGGCCATGCGCATACATCGTTTGAAATTGCGATTGGTTTTCTCGGCGTTCTGCTCGGTGCCGGCAATGCCGCCGGTGGCTATGTGGTGACCGAGCGCATGCTTGAGATGTTCAAATCAAGCAAGCCTGGCGTAAGCGACAAGGAGAGCAAGTAATGGCCTGGCTGCCCGACGTGATCAAGGCGTGTTACTTCCTCGCGGCGTTGTTGTTCATTCTTGGCTTGAAGCGGATGAGTTCGCCACGCACCGCGCGCGGCGGTATCACCTGGGCCGGTGTGGGCATGTTGCTGGCGGTGTTGGCGACGTTGGCCTTGCCCGATATCGGCAATCGTGGGTTGATTCTCGCCGCGGTGTTGATCGGTGTGTCGGCGGCCTGGTGGTCGGGGCGGCGCGTGGCGATGACCGATATGCCGCAGATGGTCGCCTTGTATAACGGCATGGGCGGCGGCGCGGCCGCCGCCATCGGTGCAGTCGAGCTGATTGGTTACAGCGGACAAAGCATCACGCTGCTGGGCGGCGATCAGTTCACCGCCGGAGGCGCCAGTGCGCCGGGCACCATGCAATTGGCGTTGGCGGTGTTGGGGGCATTGATCGGTGCGATCAGTTTTTCCGGTTCGTTGATTGCCTTTGCCAAACTGCAAGGCTGGCTGGATAAGCGCTTTGTGTTTCCGGCGCAGCGCGCCGTCAACATGCTGGTGCTGGCCGTCGCGGTGGGCATGGGTGTGGCGATCGCTTGCGGCCAGCTCAGCCTGCCGTTGATCGCGGCGTTTTTCGCGCTGTCGCTGTTATTCGGCTTGATGATGACCTTGCCGATCGGCGGCGCCGATATGCCGGTGGTGATCTCGCTCTACAACGCGTTTACCGGTTTGGCGGTGGCGCTGGAGGGTTTTGTATTGCAGAACGAGGCGATGATTATCGCCGGTACCGTGGTGGGAGCCGCCGGTACTTTGCTGACGCAGTTGATGGCCAAGGCGATGAACCGCTCGATCGGCAATGTGTTGTTCGGCAGTTTTGGTGCCAGCGGCGCCGCCGCGCAAGACATCGGCGGCGCCCAGAAACCGATCGAAGCGGCCGATGCAGCGGTGATGATGGCGTACGCCGAGCGCGTGGTCATCGTGCCTGGCTATGGCATGGCGGTGGCGCAGGCGCAGCATAAAGTGTGGGAGTTCGCGCAGGCGCTGATCGCCCGTGGGGTGAAGGTGAAGTTCGCGATTCACCCGGTGGCCGGTCGCATGCCGGGCCATATGAATGTGCTGTTGGCCGAGGCCGGCGTGCCTTACGACCTGATCGCCGACATGGAAGATATCAATCCCGAATTTCCGGTTACGGACGTGGCCTTGGTGATTGGCGCCAACGACGTCGTCAATCCGCTGGCCAAGACCGATCCGGCATCGCCGATTTATGGCATGCCGATTCTCGATGTTTCCCATGCCAAGCACGTTATCGTGGTCAAGCGTGGCAAGGGTACCGGTTTTGCCGGTATCGAGAATGCGCTGTTCTATGCCGATAACGCGCGCATGCTTTATGGCGATGGCCAGGCCGCAGCCGGTCAGCTGGTGACTGAACTGAAAACGCTGGACACCTGATCCGGGCACCTGATCAGCACGCCGAGGGCCGGGTGTGCTGGTTGGTGTGCTGGTTTAAGCCGGCGACTGCGCTTGCCAATCTTCTGCCGCAGCCAGGCGAGGTTCGCTGCCGTTAGCCGCGATGGCGCGATCAGGGCGATGGCGCTTTGCGCGGCAACGCAGCCCATGCCGCCAGCGCAGAGCCGGCCGCAAAACAGACTAGGTCAGCGGGAGCCAGGGTCAGCTTGGCCAACTGAAGCAGCATGCCGCTGCCTGCGGTAGCTAACGCGTCGGTAAAGTCGATGCCCATATTCCAGGCGAGATAGGCCGCCGCCGTCAGCATGCTGACGTAAGTCGCCGCCAGCATGGTCGCCATGACCGCCAGCACCGCGGCGCCAAGGCTTGCTTGACGGATCCACGAGCGGATGACCCGGCCGAGCAGCCAGCCCAGCGGCAGTGCCAGCCAGGGCATGGAGCGGCCGGTGTACATGGTCGGCAGCATCCATACCGCCCCTGCCGCCAATCCCAGCATGGCCACGCTAAGCAGCGCCAATAGATAGCTTGCCAAGGTACGCAACGGGTTCCGGACTGGGCGTGAGGCGGGTGCGGGCACGGTGGCTCCTTGGGCAAACGCACATCATAGCCGGGCGCCGTCGGTACGCGGGTGGGGCGGTCATCCTCGGTGACGAGCGGCAAAGCGATGGGCGTCGCAATTTCTTTGCATGAATCGCATGTTTTCACGCTTTGCTGACGATGGCCCGTGCTAGCGTCGAACGATCGTCGGGAGGGAGACTCGACGGTGACCTCAATCGTCTTGATCGCGCATCAACGCACTGTCGGTGCGGCGTAGGTTCTTGCCTGTTTTTCTGGGGGCGGGAAGGGGGTCGGCTTGCCTGCTGATTCGTAAGCAAGCCATGTCTGTGCATGAGGGAGTCTTCGCGCTGCCTGGGGGAGGAGCCAGCAGCGTCGCGTCGTTTTTCCCATAACCATTTGGAGAACACCGCAATGACAACTCAGGTAATGACGAAATATAAGCGTGCAAGCGTTTGGCTAGCCCTGATGGGCTTGGCCGGCGCCACGGCTGCCCATGCGGCCGATGTGCAAAACCTGCGCGCGCAGAGCTTAGGGGTGACACCGAGCAATCAGCTGGTTGCTCGCTTGGGGTTAAGTGCCGATAACAGTCTGGTGGCACGCCAGGCAGCGAAAACGGCACACGGTACGCAAGTAGTGCGCATGCAGCAGTACTACAAAAATGTGCCGGTCTATGGTCGCAGCATCGCGGTCGAACAGGACGCCAGCGGCAATTCGCTGAGTGCGAATGGCAGCTTGCTGCAGAACGTGCAGGCCGATCTGAGTTCAGTGACGCCACGCTTGAGCACGTCGCAGGCGCTGGCCTCGTTGCGTGCCAACACCAGCCTGTTATCCAAGGCTGGCCATGCACCGCGCAATGAGCGTGCGGATTTGTACGTCTATCCTGATGAGAGTGGCCGTGCCCGGCTGATTTATCTCACCTCGTATGTGCTCGATGGCGACAAGCCGTCGCGGCCCACCGCCATCATCGACGCCAACAGCGGCCAGGTGATCAAGCAGTGGGACGGGCTTGCCTATGCCGACTTCGATGCGAATGGACCGGGTGGCAACCAGAAAACCGGTCAATACAACTACGGCACCGATTACGGTCCGCTCAAGGTGACCCAGTCGGGCAGTACTTGTACGGCGCAGAACGCCAGTGTGAAGACTTACAACCTCAAGCAGACCACCGGGGCCGGCACCTTGTGGAGTTTTATCTGCCCGACCAGCCAGGGCGACGGCATCAACGGTGCGTTTTCGCCGATCAACGACGCCCATCATTTCGGTGGCGTCGTGCATGACATGTACCAGGCATGGTTTGGCGCTCCGCCGCTCAACCAGGTGCTGGTGATGAATGTGCATTACGGCAGCAGCTATGAAAATGCCTTCTGGGATGGCACCTCGATGAACTTCGGCGACGGTGCGAGCACGTTTTATCCGCTGGTATCGCTGGACGTGACCGGTCACGAAATCAGTCATGGTTTCACCGAGCAGCACTCCAACCTGGCTTACAGCGGCCAGTCTGGCGGCATGAACGAAGCGTTCTCGGACATGGCCGGTGAGGCGGTGGAGTTCTACGACCGTGGCAAGAACGATTTCCTGGTTGGTGCCGAAATCGTCAAGGCCAGTGCCGGCATCGGCGATGCGTTGCGCTATATGTGTAATCCGCCGCAGGATGGCGGCTCGATCGACAATGCGGCGAACTACACCAGCAGCCTGGATGTGCATTATTCCAGCGGCGTGTACAACAAGGCGTTCTGCTTGTTGGCGAAAACCAGTGGCTGGGGCACCCGCAAGGCGTTTGAGGTATTCGAGCGTGCCAATGCGATTTATTGGAATGCCGATGAAACCTTCAACTCAGGCGCGTGCGGTGTGCAAAAGGCGGCTACTGACCTGAGCTACACGGTGAGTGACGTGACCGCGGCCTTTACCGGCGTCGGTGTCAGCTGCGCCGGTGGCGGCGGTGGTACCACCGCGCTGCAGAATGGCGTGGCGGTGACTGGTCAGGCGGCGGCTTCCGGCGCCGTGCTCAACTACACCGTGGATATCCCGGCGGGCGCACGCAATCTACTGATTGCCAGTTCGGGTGGCAGTGGCGATGCGGATCTGTATGTGAAATTCGGTTCCGCCCCGAGCACCAGCACCTATGACTGCCGCCCGTACAAGAGCGGCAACAACGAAAGCTGCAGTTTCGCCACCACCAAGACGGGCAAGTACTACGTGCAACTGCGTGGTTATGCGGCGTTTTCCGGCGTAAGCATCAAAGCCAGCTGGACCCCCTGAGCGAACTGGACTTAGCGCCGTACTAGCGACGGCGGCCAGTGGTGCCCGCCGGGCTTATCGCCCGGCGGGCCTTGAGATGAGCGTCGATCATCCCGACTTACCTTGGTTATCGGCCCATATGACCGGCTTGGCCGGGCGCCCGAGTATCATGGCGGGCTGGCAGCGGCGATCAGCCGCGCCCCGAACAGGTAAGAGACAGGTAAAGGCATGAGTGGTTTTAGTCTAAGTAGCGAACCTTTCACCCTGGAGCGTGACTGCAGCGCCGTGATGGTGCCCCAGGGCGAGACGGTAAGCCTCCCGGCCGGCCAGATCGGCTATATCACCCAGGCCCTGGGCGGTAGTTTCACGGTGTACGTGGAGGGCAATCTGTTCCGCATTGCCGGCTCCGATGCCGATGCCCTGGGCAAAGAGCCCCCCGCGCCGATCGAGCTGGCCGCCGATGCCAGCGACGAAGATGTCGAGAAGCTGGTGTGGCAGCAGCTGCGCACCGTGTTCGACCCGGAGATTCCGATCAATGTGGTAGAGCTGGGGCTGGTGTATGACGTCAGCCTGGAGCATATGCAGCAGGATCAGCGCAAGGTCTACGTGAAAATGACCCTTACCGCGCCCGGTTGCGGCATGGGCGACATCTTGATCGACGATGCCCGGACCAAGCTCGAATTGATCCCGACCATCGCCGAGGCGGACGTAGACCTGGTGTTCGATCCGCCGTGGAGCCATTCGATGATGTCGGATGCGGCCAAGCTGGAAACCGGCATGCTGTAAGTCGCCCGACACCGATAGTCATTCATCTAGTGATTGATTCGACGCCCGCCTTGCGGGCGTTTTTTATTGCGTCAGATAATTTTTATTTGAGTTTGGATAAGCGTTTATTAATGCCGATGGCGAAGGAAATAACGCGATCGAATTTATTTTCGATAATGTGACATTTAGCGAAATAAATTACGGACTAATACATTTTCCTAGCTAGGGTGAAGTGCCGCTAAAAATCACATAGTGAAGATTGACATGGTTTCATTTATTACTTAGCGTCAAATGATTCGCCATTGGAGGGATGGCGGATGATCCTTAATGACGGTGGCTGCCGCACTCGAGCACGCACGGTCATGCAATTACGTCTCGCATATAGCCATGTCACGGAGTGGCGGGGGGAACTATGTGCCGGATGTTTTCGGATCGCTAGACAACGATGAAATCTGGGGCCGTGTCAGGCACGGCTATTTCTATTGATGGGGTCCATGCGGCCGCATAAGGCCCGTTCGTCCCCGAAAATGTCTAGGAGATGGGTAATGCTTAGTAATAATTGCTTTAGGGGTGAGGGAAAGCAGGCGTATCGCAAGGCGTTGTTGCCGCTGGCGCTGTCGTTGGCGGTGATGAGCCTGTCAGCACAAGCCAGTGAAACCTGGGTTGCCACCGGTACGCATGCGGCGATTCAACAAAACACAGCCAATAGTGTTTCGACGTTGTCGATGGTGGGGCATCCGCACGTCGATGCCACCCAGGTCATGCCGCTGGAAGCCAGCAAGCCGCTGCATGTGGCAGTCAGCCTGAAGCTGCGCAATCAGTCGCAGTTGAACACCTTGTTGCGCGAGCTCGATCAGGTCGGTAGCCCGAACTATCACAAGTATCTGACCCCGGCTCAGTTCAAGGCGCAGTACGCGCCGACCGACGCACAGGTACAGGCCGTGGTGGCTCACCTGCAGCAAGCGGGTTTCAACAATGTGCAGATCACCCCGAACAACACCTTGGTGACGGCCGACGGCAACGCCATGAGTGCCAATGCGGCGTTCCGCAGCAGCATGCAGACCTTCAACTTCAAGGGTAAGCCGCGCTTCGCCAATGCGGCCGACGTTACCGTGCCGCAATCGTTGGGTTCGATCGTCGGCTCGGTACTGGGCCTGCAGAACTTCGATGTGCCGCACGTGATGAGCCATGTCATTGCCAACCCTGCGGCCACGGGCGTGCATAGCAACCTGCAAAGCAACGCCACGCAGGGCCCGCACAACGCGAATGATTTCGCCGCCATCTACGACGCCGGCAGCACGCCGACAGCATCGGCCACGACGGTGGGCATCATCGGCTGGGGCACCATGACCCAGACCATCTCCGACCTGAATACTTTCACCAGCAATGCCGGCCTCGCTACGGTCAGCACGCAGACGGTGACGGTCGGCACCGGCGGCCTCGCCGATGACGGCAGCAGCTATGTCGAGTGGAACCTGGACAGCCAATCCATCGTCGGTACCTCGGGCGGCGTGCAGAAGCTGATCTTCTACGCGGCGGCTAACTGCGATACGAGCGACAGCTGCTTGACCAATGCCTCGCTGACCGCGGCATACAACGCAGCGACCACGGCCAATGTGGCGAAAGTCATCAATGTGTCGCTCGGCCTCGACGAGACCGGTGCGAACAGCGACGGCACCCAGGCCGCCGATGACAACGTGTTCAAGCAGGCGGCGGCGCAAGGCCAGACCTTCTCCGTCTCGTCGGGCGATGAAGGCGTGTACGAGTCTGAAGGCGGCGATATCGCCGACAGCAGCGGCAACATTTTGTCGGGCGTCAACCTGGCTCAGTACTCGGTCAGCGAGCCGGCGACCTCGCCGAACGTCGTTGCCGTGGGCGGCACCACGTTGAGCACCAACGGCAACGTGTGGGCGGGTGAAACGGTGTGGAACGAAGGTCTGCAGCAAGACCAGAACAACCCGTCCGATGAGCGTCTGTGGGCCACCGGCGGCGGCGTCAGCAAATTCGAAGCCGCACCGGCCTGGCAGACCACCGCACTGGGCGCTTCGGTGACCAAGCGCGTGCTGCCTGACGTGGCGTTCGATGCGGCGCAGTCCACTGGCGAGAACGTTATCGTCAACGGTTCGCCGGAGCAGGTTGGCGGTACCAGCCTGGCCTCGCCGATCTTTGTCGGTGTGTATGCACGTATCCAGTCGGCCAACGGCAACAAGTTGGGCCTGCCGACCTCGAACATGTATAAGTATTTCGCCACCGATACCACCCCGCTGCACGATGTGACCTCGGGCAACAACGGTTACAACGGCTACGGCTACAACGCTTCCGCTGGCTGGGACTACACCACCGGTTGGGGCAGCCTGGATATCGCCAAGTTCAGCAGCTATATCACCAAGTACTGGGGTGGCGGCTCGACCGGCGGTACGCCGGTAGCCAACTTCAGCGATACCGTGAGTGGGTTGACGGTTAACTTCACCGACAGCTCCACCGATACCGGTGGCACGATCACCTCGCGTTCGTGGAATTTCGGTGACAGCAGCAGCTCGACCAGCACCAGCCCGAGCCACACCTACGCGGCCGCCGGTACCTACAGCGTTGCGCTGACGGTGACCGACAGCACCGGTGCCACCAACACCAAGACCCAGTCGGTCACGGTGAGCAGTGGTGGTGTACCGACTCAATTGCTGGGCAATACCGGCTTTGAATCGGGTGCGGCTTCGCCGTGGACGATGAGCTCTGGCGTGCTCAACAACGACACCACCAGCGAACCGGCGCATGCGGGTTCATGGGATGCATGGCTGGACGGCTATGGCAGCACGCATACCGACACGGTGGCGCAGACGGTAGCGATTCCGGCGGGCAAGACGTCGGCCACGCTGCAGTACTACCTGCATATCGACACCGCTGAAACCTCCACCACGAAAGCCAACGACACCTTGAAGGTGCAGGTGTTCAACTCGGCCGGCACCTTGCTGACCACGCTGGCTACTTACTCCAACCTCAACCAGAACAGCGGCTACACCGTGCATACGGCTAATCTGGCCCCGTACATCGGCCAGACGGTGACGATCAAGTTCACCGGTGCGGAGAACAGCTCGCTGCAGACGTCATTCGTGCTCGATGACATCACCCTGACCGTGCAGTAAGCACGCTGTAACCAGAGGCTGGCCTGTTGCCAGTCTCTTTACCAAGCACAGGGATGTGCTGACTGGATAAAAAAACCGGCCTGCAAGGGCCGGTTTTTTTATCGAGGGATTGAAGCCTCGGCGCCGTAGCGGCCGCAGGTACTTTCTACAAACTCAGGCTTCTTCGAAACGATTCGCGTCGCGGTTCTTGCGTACCTTGGCGGGATCCCACACGCGGCCATTCATGGTGATGTAGACGCCGTCAGGCAGGGTCTGCACCGCCGCCACCGCGCAGCCGATATTGAACACCGCGTCGGAGCCCTGGAAGCGGGCCGGATTCAGCGCGCCGGTGAGCACGATCACCTTGCCCTTGATATGCGCCAGTTCGCGCGCGGTTTCTACCATGGTGTCGGTGCCATGGGTGACCAGCACGTGGCGATGCGGTTGCGCCTCGATGGTGGAGCGGACCAGCGAGCGGTCGTCGCTGCCCATGTGCAGGCTGTCTTTGCGCAGGATGGGAATCACATCGAACTGAAACGCCACACCCAGCTGGGTCAGGATCTCGCCGATCTGCGGTGCGCCGATCTTGTAGTCCGACTTATCGTCGAAGTAGATCTTGTCGATGGTGCCGCCGGTGGTAACGATGGTGAGATGCTGCATGGTTGCTGCGCCGTGGGAGGGGAAGACAGCGCATTTTAGCCCGGTCGGCGGGGGATTACTTCTTCGGCTGTCGGTGCCGGCCTGTCGGTGCCTGCCAGCGGCCTGCTTACTCGCCGTATGGGCGGTGCCGGCTCGGCATGTTGCCGGTATCGCCGCGGCAACCGACGCCCAGACGCCTCAAGCGGCATGGCTCAAGTCCCTGAGGCCGCTACCGCGCCGGGGTAACCGCGCGACAGCTTGAGCCGAAGACCTGGATAGGCCCCTTGATGGGCGCCGTAGCCTGTGCCGCAGGCATGGTGTGCGCCTGTGCGTAACCCGGTGGGCCCAGCCAGCGAATAACCAGGCATAGGCGGCGTAAGCCACCTGGGCCAGCCATTTCCATACCACTAGCGGAGTGCAGACCATCATGAAAGCAGGCAAGGGCGCGTATCTATGGGGTCTTCTGTTGCTGATGTTGACAGGTGCGTCTTGGGCCGGGGAGGTGCCGTTCAAGCAGGCGGATTACGACAAGGCGGTGGCCGAAGGCAAGCCGGTGGTGGTTTACCTGCATGCGGACTGGTGCCCGACCTGCCGGGCGCAAAAACCGATTCTCGACCGCTTATCGAAAGAAGCGCGGCTCAAGGACGTGACCATCTTCGTCGCCGATTTCGACACCGAGACGGCGCTGGAGAAGTCGCTCAAGGTGGCCCAGCAGTCCACCTTTGTCGTGTTCAGGCAAGGGCATGAGGTCAGCCGCTCAACCGGGCAGACACAGGAGAGCGCGATTCGCGCCGTGCTGGAACAGGCACTCTGATGGACTTCGGCTTCGGCACTTATGTACTGGGTTTTTTGGCAGGGGCGGCCACGTTGTTATCGCCTTGCGTGCTGCCGATCCTGCCTATTTTGATAGCGTCCGCGCTGTCCCGGCATCGTCTGGGCAGCGCCATGCTGGCGTTGGGTCTCGGCCTTTCGTTTGCGCTGGTAGGCATTTTCATCGCCACGCTGGGTGCATCTATCGGTCTGGACGCCGGCACGTTTCGCCATGTCGCTGCGGCGCTGATGGTGTTGTTCGGCGTGGTCATGCTGTCGACGCGCCTGCAGCAGCTGTTTTCGCGAGTGAGCTCACGGATCGGCTGGACCGGCCAGCAAGGGCTTGGTTTCATCAAGGGCGACGGCCTGCTTAGCCAGTTCTTGATTGGCTTGATGCTGGGGCTGGTCTGGAGCCCGTGCGTCGGCCCGACGCTGGGCGCGGCGACTACCCTGGCCGCGCAAGGCAAGGACCTAGGCCACATCGCGTTATTGATGGTGGTGTATGGCCTGGGTGCCGGCTTTCCGTTGCTGATACTGGGTGCGCTGTCGAACGCGACCATGACCCGGCTGCGCGGCTCGCTGGTGTCCGCCGGCAGTGTGGCCAAATCGGTGCTGGGCGGGCTGTTTGTATTGTTCGGCGTGCTGATTCTGACCGGGCTCGACCGCAAGCTGGAGGCGCTGATTTTGTCGATCAGTCCGGATTGGCTGACCACGCTGACGACTTCGCTGTAAATGCTTGCCCGACCTGCGCAGATGCCTGCGCGAGGTCGCCTGTCAGCCGAGTAACAGCAGCGTATCGGCGCCATCGTGGCTGGCCAGGCGATCGAGACCATGGGCGACAAAGCGGCGCAACGCGGCGGCGGGGCGTCGATCGCCGCGTGCGTTGGACCATGCCGCTTGTCGCGCCAGCAAGGCCGCGGCGGCACAGCGAGCAAGGGTGAGGGCAAGCCCGCGCGCACCGGCTTCAAGCCGTTCTCGTTGCTGGCCATGTGTGTCGAGCCAGCGACTGGCGGCATCCAGTGCATGCTGGATGGCACTCACCGCATGCATGTCGTCG
>NZ_JAPDPE010000095.1 GCF_026283955.1 Dyella silvatica
CCTGCTGGTAATGCGTGGTGGCGCAGTCGGCTATCAGCGTCAGGGTGTTCTTGCTCAGGTTCAGTTGGTTGGTCGATAAATCATCGGCGGCAAAACGTTCGCGACAAGCGCTATACATTTTCAGCGCGTCGCCGCCGTCATCGACGCTGCCATCGCGCTTGGCCTTGCCAAGGTAGCTGTCCAATCGCTTAAGCCGTTTTTCGCGCACGCGCTCGGTAAGCTGCGTTAATCCCGGCGCGGTGAAAACGTCTTGCAACGCGATCAGTTCACCGCTCTTGATATCGAAGTTGTAGCTCAGGCTAAAAGGGTTGGCCGACGCCCCCATATATTCGCCTTGAATCTGCAACGATAAATAACCTGGCGTATTGCCCTTCACCGCATAGTCCAAGGCATCCACTCCCTGGCTCGATCCCGGCGCCGGCACGATGTCCTCAAACGGACTTTGACGATACTTGCCAGGGAGTTTCTTCAACTGGGTTACTTGCAGCCAGGTATTGATGCGCTGCGTTGCAGCAGCATCGCCACCCTTGAGCAGCGGAAACTTGAGCGTGGCGTCGCCTTGCGTATCACTAAGGCTGTCCACCCGTAACTGCGCCAGCGCCGGTGCCGCCATCAGGCTGCAAAACACACAGGCCAGCAGCCGAATTCCTATCAGTGTCATACCGTCTCCTTGCGTCATGGGCCTCGCATCATAGATGCACATTACCTGTAGCAAAGGTTGCGCTATGGTGCGTATCCCATTGCTCCAATCGCCTTCATGGACCAGCCCGCTACCCCCGTAATCCCGCCGCGCCGTCGCGCCGCGGTCGCCTTTATCTTTGTCACGGTGCTGCTGGACATGTTGGCGTTCGGCATCGTGATCCCGGTGCTGCCGCATCTGGTTGAACAACTGGCCGGCGGCGGTATTGCGCAAGCCGCCTGGTGGGTGGGTGTATTCAGCACCGTGTTCGCCATCGTGCAGTTTCTCTTTTCGCCGGTGCAGGGGGCGCTGTCAGACCGCTTCGGCCGCCGCCCGGTGATCTTGATCTCGAACTTCGGCCTGGCCGTGGACTTCGTCGTGCTGGCCCTGGCGCCGACCCTGTGGCTGCTGTTTGTCGCCCGCATCATGCTGGGCATGACCGCGGCCAGCTTTTCCACTGCCAATGCGTATATCGCCGACATCACCCCGGCGGAAAAGCGCTCGGCGGCGTTCGGTGTGCTGGGTAGCGCTTTTGGCCTGGGCTTTATCCTCGGTCCGGGCCTGGGCGGCTGGCTGGGCCACATCGACCTGCGCCTGCCGTTCTGGGTCGCCGGCGGCCTGGCCATGTGCAATTTCTTGTATGGCTTTTTTGTGTTGCCCGAATCGCTGCCGAAGGAGCGCCGCACCGCGCGCTTTGAACCACACAGCGCACACCCGTTCGGCTCGCTCAAGTTGCTGCGCCGCTACCCGCAGGTGCTTGGCCTGGCGGTGGTGTTGTTTCTGGTCTATCTGGCCCACTTCGTCCTGCAAACCGTCTTTGTGCTGTATGCCGATTACCGCTACGGCTGGGGGCCGCAAGCAGTGGGCTTTGTGCTGATGTTTGTCGGTGCCTGCGACGGCTTTGTTCAGGCGGTGCTGACCGGTCGTCTCACGCCGCGCTTTGGCGAGCGCCGCATCCTGCTCGCCGGCATGTTATTCGGCATCGGCGCCTTTATCGTGATGGGGCTGGCCGGCAGCGGCGCGCTGTTCCTGATCGGGGTGCCGCTGGTGGCGTTGTGGGGTATGGCTGGGCCACCCATCCAGGCATTGATGACGCATCAGGTGGACCCCACCGAACAAGGGCGCCTGCAAGGCGCGATCAGCAGCCTGAACAGCTTTGCCGGCATCTTCGGGCCGTTCTTGTTTGCCCAGGTGTTCTCGCTTTCGATTGCCAAACAGTCGTCGCTGCATCTGCCTGGCTTGGCTTTTCTGTTATCGGCCGCATTGCTGGTGGTCGGCACGGTGATTGTTATACGCATTACCCGGCATACCGCTGATCTGGCCAAGAACCCAGCCAACGATTCCGGGTGCAATGGTATCGAGCCGCTGCCCCCTCAAACCGCCGATTCATTGGGACCCCTGCCATGACCTTATCCATGTACCAAGCTTCTGTACCGGTTTTCTTGCGCGCCTTGAGCAACCTCAGCCATGTGTTGAAAAAGGGCGAGGCCCATGCGTCGGCTAAAGGCGTCACGCCCGAGGTCATGCTGCAAACGCGACTGATCCCCGACATGCTGCCGTTGGTGAAACAGGTGCAGATCGCCACCGACATGGCCAAGAACGCCTGCGCTCGCCTGGCCGGGGTCGATCCGCTGAAGATCGAAGACAACGAAACCACCTTCGAGCAACTACACGCTCGTCTGGATCGGGTGATCGACTACATCAAAAGCTACAAGCCCGAACAGATCGACGGCAGCGAGACCCGCCCCATCGAAATCAAGAGCCGCACTGGCGATCTTCATTTCGAAGGCGAGATCTACCTGCTGCACTACGTGCTACCCAACGTGTTCTTCCATTGCACCACCGCCTACGCGATCTTGCGTTCGAGCGGAGCCGAGCTGGGCAAATCAGATTTTATCGGCAAGGCGTAAGCCCCCGCTGGTAGCAGCCACTTAAATCAGTAAGCCAAAGCATGCGAGGTAGTGAGCACCTCGCATGCTTTGCCGTGTCCGCTCGGTGGAAAACCGCGGCCCCTCAGCACAAGTCTCGCGACGGTTTAATTCACATTTTCTTCACGATTCGCAAGTTTCGTGTCAGCTTGCTGTGCTCAACTCGTAATTTCTTACGTTTCTGGCCTATGGTCTCACTCATAAGCTGACGACGTACAGATCGTTGCCACCCACCAGAGTGATGCTGCACACAACTGATTTTTAAATGTTTTGCCATTGTCCGTGAAGGGAGATAGCCATGACGACAAGGAACCGTTACACCTACACCCGCCATTTTCTGGCAGTCGCCTGCCTGGCCGCACTGGGCACTAGCACCGCCATGGCGCAAGACCATGCCGCCAACAAAACCGACACGAAGAAGCCGACCACCAGCCTGGAAACCGTCACCGTTACCGGTAGTCGCATCTCGAATCCGAACGTAATCTCGCCAACGCCGGTCAGCGTATTGACCGCTGCGGATATCAAAGCCACCGGCGCCGTCAACATCGGCGACCTGATGACCACGATGCCGCAACTGTCGACCACCTTCACCATGGGCAACTCCGGCCGGTACATCGGTACCGCCGGCATCGCCCAGCAGAATTTGCGCAATCTGGGTACCGAGCGCACCCTGGTGCTGGTCAACGGCCGGCGCTTTGTCGGCTCCAGCGCGGGCGATACCGCCGTCGACGTCAATCTGATCCCAACCGATTGGGTCGAGCGCGTGGAAATCATTACCGGCGGCGCTTCGGCGGTATATGGTGCTGATGCGGTGACCGGTGTCGTCAACTTCATCCTGAAAAAGAACTATCAAGGCGCCAACCTGCAGGCGCAGTACGGCAGCTCCGAACATGGCGGTTTCGGCAACAAACTGCTTTCGCTGACCGGTGGCATGAACTTCGCCCAGGATCGCGGCAACGTCGCGGTGTTAGTCGAGCGCAGCGATCGAGACTCGCTGCAATTCAGCGACCGCTTCGGGCGTCAGTCCTACACCACGATCAGGACGCCCAACGGCCCCACCGATACCGCGTTGTTCGGCAACGCCGGCAGCTACACGATTACCGACGGTGGCACCTTTTCGCTCGGCAAGACTACAGATGTCAGCAAGCGCTATGTGTTCGATCCGAACGGCAATGTGCGTGCGCAACGCTTTGACGGGCTTTATGACAACACCGGCCGCTGCACCAATTGTGATCGCCTCGATACGAATCAGGTCAGCCAGCTGCAACCACGCTACGGCCGCACCAGTATAAGCAGCGTCGCCAGCTTCAATATCACGCCCGAGCACCGTCTGTACTTCGAAGGCACCTATAGCAACGTCAAGGTCAAGAAGTACAGCCAGCCGGCATTCGGCGCCGCGTCATCGGCCTACACGATAGCCAGCGACAACGCCTATATCTCCCCTGAACTCGCCGCATTGATGAGCGCCAACGGCGCCAAGAGCATCAACGTGTCGCGCTTTGACGTCGATGCTGGCCGCCGTGGCGAAGACACCACTCGCAATACCACACGTGCGGTATTTGGCATCAACGGTGTGATCACTGGTGACTGGGAATACGACGCCTCAGTGAATTACGGCGTCACCGACGAAACTCGCCGCAACCTCAATAACCGTATCAAAGATCGCTTTGCAGCCTCGATCGACGCCGTGCGCGATCCGCTCAGCGGCAATATCGTCTGCCGCTCGTCGCTCGATCCGAATTCGATCAACACGCAGACCGGCAATGTATTGAATCCAATCGCCCTCAGCGGCTGTGTTCCGACTAGTATTTTCGGCAACGGCGCGATCAATCCGGCCGCCGCCAACTGGTTCAACACCACGACCACCACCCGATCCAAGCTGACACAGTTCGTCGGCGGCGGCTCGGTGACCAACAACAATCTGTTCCAGATGCCGTTCGACGCCGGTTCCGCGAGCTTGGCGGCCGGCGTGGAATTTCGCCGCGAAAGCAGTCGCCAGATCACCGATCCATTGGATGTGGCCGGGCTGACCTTCCTCAACGCCATCCCACCGTCAGGCGGCGCTTATAGCGTGAAGGAAGGCTATGTCGAAACCGCCATGCCGTTACTTTCCGGTCGCCCGTTCGCGCAGAACCTGACTTTCGATGCCGCCGCCCGTTTCTCCGACTACAGCAACATCGGCCGTACCAAGGCCTGGCGCTGGGGACTGGACTGGTCAATCGATGACAATGTCCGTCTGCGCGGCACCATGTCCAGCGCCGTGCGGGCACCGAATATCAGCGAGCTATACAGCGGCCAAACCGAAAACTTCTTCCGCATCACGGACCCTTGCTCCGTCACAGAGATCCCGAACGGCCCGAATCCATCCCTGCGCCAGGCGAATTGTTCGGCGCTGGGCATTCCAGCGGGCTGGACCTCCGTCAACAGCGCAACCATTCGCGGCGTCTCCGGCAGCAACCCCAACCTGAAACCCGAGCAAGGTCGTACCTGGACCACCGGCATCGTGCTCACGCCGCAGTTCCTCAGCGGCTTCGGCATCACCGTGGATTACTGGAACATCAAGCTGACCAATGCCATCTCTGCACCGACCGGCACCGACACCGCCAACCGTTGCGTGGATTCGACCTCCGGTATCGGCAACACGTACTGCCCGAACGTCCAGCGCGACAACATCACCCATGAACTCGTTTACGTCAGATCGATCAACCAGAATGTCTCTTCGCTAAGCACCTCCGGCGTCGATATGGGTGCTTATTACGCACATCCGCTATTCGGCGGCAGGATGAATTGGGCTGTCGATGCGACCAAGACCATCGCCTATACCGAGCGCCCGTTTCAGGACGACCCAAGCACCGTTATGCAGAGAAACGGCACGCTGGGCTACCCTGAGTGGAAGGCGGTTTTGCGCGCGACCTATTCGCTGAACAACTGGATGTTCAACTGGAACGCGCGCTATTTCTCCCCAATGCTGCGCGTGAGCAACGAAAGCTATCGCTCCAACCCGACTCAGACCACGCCGATTAATGCGTCTTCAGGCTTCTTCAACGACTTAAAGGCCAGCTACAAGTTCAACAACAGCGGCTGGCAAGCCTATGTCGGCATCACTAACGTATTGGATCGCGATCCACCGGTGAACCTGTTCGGCACCACCTTCGGCAGCGGCTTGTACGACGCCATTGGCCGGGCTTACTACGCAGGCGTTAACTACAAATTCTGATAGAACGCAGTAGCTCCAACGGAAATAAAGAGCCGGCCAAGGCCGGCTCTTTATTGCCCTTTCGGCGACCCGGTTTTATTTTTCCCGTTCATCCCCATCTGAGGGCATACCCCCCATCGAGCATGGCGATGACTACTCCTACCCCCTTGAAAATCGACTTCGTCTCCGACGTGGTCTGCCCTTGGTGCGCTGTCGGCCTGAAGTCGCTGGAACAAGCACTGCAGCGCCTGGACGGCCAAGTGAGCGCCGAGCTGCATTTCCAGCCGTTCGAGCTGAATCCGCAGATGGCGCCGGAAGGCGAAGATATCCGTGAGCATCTCGCGCGCAAGTACGGCAGTACGCCGGAACAGTTCGCGCAGAATCACGAGGCGATCCGGCAGCGCGGCGCGGCGCTCGGCTTCACCTTCGACATGAGCAAACGCCAGCGCATCTACAACAGCTTCGACGCTCATCGCCTGCTGCATTGGGCCGAGCTTGCCGGCCACCAGACCGCCTTGAAACTAGCCTTGCTGAAGGCGTACTTCACCGAGGGTGAGGACATCAGTTCACGCGATGTGCTGCTGCGTATCGTCGGCGAGGCCGGGTTGGACACCAACGAAGCGCGCGCGGTGCTCAGCGAGAACCGCTACGCCGATGAAGTACGCGAGCAAGAGCAGTTCTATCAAGCCCAAGGCATTCACTCGGTGCCGGCCATCATCATCAACGAGCGCTACCTGATCCAGGGTGGCCAGCCGCCCGAGGTGTTCGAGGAAACCCTGCGCAAGATCGCCGCCGAAGATCGCTCAGCGCAGTCCTGACAAACTTCCGACCGGGCCAAGCCCCAGGCCACGGCCGGGCTGGCCCCGTCGGCCGAATCAGCGCAGGCCGCCGCAACTGACCTGAACACTGGGCGCCGGGGTCATGTCGCATGCTCGACCGGCCGTCTCACCGCACGCCAGCGCGTCGCCCCGTACAATGACCGGTCACTCCGCGGCTCGGGCCCTTCAGGGCCGGCCGCGTAGCGTGCCTTCTCCGCTACAACCCCGGCCACATGCTTAGCGACGACACCAAAGCCACCATCCGTGCCACCTATGCGCGCCTGAAAGACGGCTTGCCGGGTTTTCGCGCGCGCGCCTCGCAAGGCAAGATGATCGCCGAGGTCGCCAAGGCACTGGCGATCAGCGGCGGCGCCGCGGTGATCGAGGCACCCACCGGCACCGGCAAGTCGATGGCCTACCTGATCGCCGGGGTCGAGGTGGCGCGAGCGCAAAAGAAGAAACTGCTGATCGCCACCGCCACCGTCGCCCTGCAAGAGCAATTGGTGCAACGGGATATTCCGCTGTACCTGAAGCTCAGCGGCTACGACATGAAAGTGGCGCTGGCCAAGGGCATGGGCCGTTACCTATGCCTGCGCAACCTGCGCGTAGCCGCCAGCAGCCTGCAAGATTCCGCGCAGATGGGCCTGGGCTTGCCCGGCGGCGGCATGGATGCGGACCTGGCGCTATGGGCCAAACCGCCGGCCGAGCGCGACAAACAAGCCCTGTCCAAGCTCGCCGCCGCCTTCGACGCCGAAAGCTGGAATGGCGATATCGACAGCGCGCCCGAACCGATCAGCGATCTGTTGCGACCGATGGTGACCACCACCGCCGGCGGCTGCACCGGGCGCCGCTGCGCGCATTTCATGATTTGCCCCTTGTTCGCCGCGCGCCGCGCGATTGCCGATGCCGACATCATCGTCGCCAATCAAGACCTGGTGCTGGCCGACCTCACCATGTCCAGCGGGCCGGACAGCCAGGGCGGGGTGATTCTGCCCAAGCCGGAAGAAACGCTTTATATCTTCGACGAAGGCCATCACGTGCCGGGCAAGGCGATCGACCGCGGCGCCACCGAAGTTTTTCTCGGCGCCACCGTGCGCCAGCTCAGCCGATTGGGCCGGCAGGTCCACGCGGCCTATTCGCTGACCGACAAAGAGAGCCTGGGCAAGCTCAGCCTCGATGCCGGCGATCAAAAACTCCAGCAACTCAGCGATGCCCTGGAGGAGCTGGAAAAAGACATCCGGCTAGGCTGGCTGCCCGATGCCAACGAAGCAGAACCGATGTTTCGCGCCTCGCTCGGCCAACTGCCGGAGTCGTGGACGGATCACGCGCGCTTACTGTCTGCCTACACCACCGAGATCCAGCGCTGGCTAGGCGCGGTACGCCGCGCGGTAATGGAAATGAGCGAAGGCGGCCCCACCCAGGAGGCGCTAACGCGCGAGCTGGGCATGGCGCTGGAGCGTATCGATAAACAAGCCCGCACCTGGCAGGCCTGGTCCAGCGACGACCCCGACAATGCCCCGCCGCTGGCCCGCTGGGTCACCCTGGCCAACGATCAACAACTGGTTTGCCATGCCTCGTCGGTCTCTGCCGGCGGCTTGTTGCGCCATGTGCTGTGGGACAACGCCAGCGCCGTAGTCATGACCTCGGCCACGCTGAGCGCGGGCGGCAATTTCCGCGGCTTCGCCGATGCGGTCGGCCTGCCCAACGATGCGGTGACACTCAGCCTGCCCTCGCCGTTCGACCTCGCCGCCCAGGCGCGGTTGGAAGTGCCCGCATTGCGCGCCTTGCCCGAAGCGCGCGAAGAGCATGCCCAGGAGATCACCGACTGGCTCGCCGAAAATCTCGATTGGGATGCCGGCAACCTGGTGCTATTCACCTCGCGTGCCAAGCTCGACCGGGTGCTGCAAAAGCTGCCGATTCAACATGTGCGCCGGGTGCGCGCACAGGGTTCGCTGGGCAAGGCGCAACTGGTTAACGAGCACATTGCCGATATCGAGGCAGGCAAAGGCAGCACGCTGTTTGGCCTGGCCTCCTTTGGCGAAGGCCTGGACCTGCCCGGCAAGCTCTGCGAAACCGTGGTGATCACGCAGCTGCCGTTTGCCGTGCCAACCGATCCGGTCGGTGCCACCTATGCGGAATGGCTGGAGTCGCGCGGCCGCAATCCCTTCATCGAAGTCACCGTGCCCGAGGCGACCCGGCTGCTGACGCAATATTGCGGCCGCCTGATTCGCACCGAAACCGATCATGGCCGCATCGTGCTGCTCGACCGCCGCGTGGTGTTGAAGCGTTACGGCGTAGGCATGCTGAAAGCCCTGCCGCCATTTACCCGGGTTATCGAGAGGGTGGCATGAGCACACGCATCATCCGTGCCGCCGAATGCCCACCGCTACCGTGGAAAAACGGCCAGGGCCTGACCCGACAGATCGCCGTCCATCCACCCGGCGCCGATAGCGAGCATTTCCTGTGGCGGGTCAGCGTGGCCGAGGTCAACCGGGCCGCACCGTTCTCCGCCTTTCCCGGCATCGATCGGCATATCGCCCTGCTGGAGGGTGCGGGCTTCACCATGATGCTCGACGGCAACCGTGAGCATGCCTTGCTCACGCCGTTCGAACCGTTTGCCTTTGCCGGCGAAGCTGATGTCACCGTTACGCTGGCCGGTGGCGCTACGCGCGATTTCAACCTGATGACGCGGCGCGGTCACGGCCATGGCGAAGTCGTCGCCTGGACGACGCCCGGCAACTATCGGGTGTATGACGGCACCGTGCTGATTTATTGCGCGCGTGGTCGTATCGACACCACAGACGGCGTGCTGCATCCTGGCGATGCATGGTTGTTTCCGCCGGATGCCGGCGTCGATCTATCGGATGGTGCGGTGGCACTGGTGGTGCGGATCGTAAGCGCTACGGCTTAGCGTCTGCTGTCGGTTACGCGGGGCCTTGAGTGTTTGCTCCAAGGCCTCGCTGAAATGCTGTCGCAAGCTTGTTTACCCTCTCCCAACCTCCCCCTTGAAGGGGGAGGAGTCATTGGCGGTCTTGCTCAAGCTTCTGCGCGAGCCTGGAAGCAAAAGCTGGCCCCGTCGCACCCCCTCCCCTGTTTGCAGGGGAGGGCTGGGGAGGGGTGAAAACTTGCGACAAGCCCCCCCGCGCACAGAAAGACAACCCCTGACTCCTTGCCTACCTGCGAGCCAGCCGCCGGCGCCTATACTTGCCCGACCCCATAAGCTGTACAGGTGACCAGTCATGCTCGTACTGATCTTAGGTCTGGTGCTTTTTCTCGGTGTGCATTCCGTGCGCATCTTCGCCGACGACTGGCGCAGCCGGCAGCGGGCACGACTGGGAGACAAGGGCTGGAAAGGCCTCTACTCAGTCATCTCCATCGTCGGTTTTGGGCTGATCGTGTGGGGCTTTGGCCTGGCGCGCCAGCAGCCTGTGCTGCTGTATGTGCCGCCGATGTGGCTGCGTCATCTCAATGGGCTGTTTACCTTGCTCGCCTTTATCTTGATCGCGGCAGCTTATGTGCCAGGCAATCGGATCAAAGCCAAGCTGGGTCACCCGATGCTGGCGGGCGTGAAGACATGGGCGTTTGGCCATCTGCTTGCCACCGGCATGCTGCATGACGTGGTGCTGTTCGGTGCCTTCTTGCTTTGGGCGGTGCTCGACTTTATTACCAGCCGCCGACGTGATCGCCTTGCCGGCACGGTGTATCCCGCAGGCCAGCTTAAAGGCGATGTGCTGACCGTGCTGGCTGGCGTGATCGTCTGGGCGGTATTCGCTTTCGTACTGCATACCCGGTTGATCGGTGTGAATCCACTGCACTGATCGCGCACCCGGCAGATTCCCGACTTAACGCGAGGACGATTCCATGCTTACTTTTCTACTCTGGCTGTTGCTGCTGATCTTTTGCTGGCCGATTGCGCTGATCGCGCTGGTTTTGTATCCCATCGTCTGGCTATTGCTCCTGCCGTTCCGCCTGATCGGCATTTCGGTCGAGGCCGTCTTCTCGCTGCTGCGCGCGATCCTGATGCTGCCGGCACGCGTATTGCGCGGTCGGCCCGGCTGAGCCATGCCGGTATCGGACAAGCCGTATTCGCCAGCGTGCGAGCGCAATCGCGAACCGATTCTCGCGGTGCTGCGCAGTCACTTTGCCGATGCCCGGCAGGTACTGGAAATCGGCAGCGGCAGCGGCCAACACGCCGTGCATTTCGCGGCGGCCATGCCGCAGCTGACCTGGCAAAGCTCGGACCGGGCAGAGAACCTGCCCGGTATCCGGCAATGGCTGGACGAAGCCAGGCTAGCGAATACGCCGGCGCCACTCGCTTTCGATGTCGGCGGTGTTTGGCCTACGCAACGCTACGACGCCATCTTCAGCGCCAATACGCTGCACATCATGGCCTGGAGCGAGGTGGAGCAACTGTTTGCCAAGCTGCCGCAGATCAGCCACCGCGGCACCGTGCTGGCGATCTATGGCCCTTTCAATCAGCAAGGGCGCTACAGCAGCGACAGCAACGCCGCCTTCGATCAATCGCTCAAGTTACGCGGCGAACACATGGGCATCCGCGATGCGGGAGCGGTGGACGCCTTGGCCACGACCGCAGGCTTTTATCTGCTCGACGATATCGCGATGCCCGCGAACAACCGCTGCCGGATCTGGCAGCGGCGTTGAGATATCAGCGCCAGGAAACCAGCCCCGTGCTCGCTCTTGCGCTCCTGTAGCAGAGGCCGCAAGAGCGAGCGCAAATCGATGGCTTACGGCACCACCGGCAAGCTGATGAAGCTGGCCGTATCCGGCGCATGCCATACCCGCTGCGTGGCCTTGCGATAATCCGCCGGCTTGGCGTCGAAAATATTCGGCACGAAGGTTTGCGGGTTGCGGTCATACAACGGGAACAGGCTCGATTGCACCTGCACCATGATGCGGTGGCCGGGCAGGAATACATGGTTCGCGGTCGGCAAGCCAAAGCTATAGAGCAAGGGCTGATCCGGCGTAAGCGCCTGCGGATGCTCGAAGCTGTCGCGATAGCGGCCACGGAAAATATCCAGCGATACCGCCAGCTCGTAACCGCCCATGGCCGGATTCGACGCCATCGTGGCGGGATAAACATCGATCAGCTTCACCACCCAGTCGCTATCCGTACCGCTGGTGGAAGCATACAGATTCACCACCGGCGCACCGCCGATATGCAACGGCTCGGTCAGCGGCGCACTGACATAGCTGAGGACGTCTGGACGTCCATCGACAAAGCGCTGATCGCCGACCAGCCAGCGCGTCCACGCATCGTGATCGGCAAAATGGATCGGCCGCGGCAAATACGGCACCGGCTTGGACGGATCGGAAACATACTCGTCAAACTTTGCCGCCGCCACGGCCGGCGCCTGGAACGACAAACCGCCATCGGCACCCAGGTACAGCGGCTTGGGCTTGGCCGCGCAGCCCTGGTCGCAGCTCAGCGGCCATGATTTATAGCGGTCCCAGCGGTTCTCGCCGGTGTTGTAGATCAGCACCGGCGGGGTATCGGCCTTGGGCGCGCCATCGAGCAGATACTGATCGAAAAACGGCTTGAGCACATCGCGGCGAAACTGCTCGGCGGTATCGCCCTGCCACTGCAACGGCCCCAGCGAGGTACCGTCGTAGTTCACCTGGCTATGCCGCCACGGCCCCATCACCAGATAGTTCTTGTCGTTGCCGCTGTCCTTGGGCTCGGTCAGCGCATAGCTGTGAATGGCGCCCCACATGTCCTCTTGGTCCCACAAGCCTTGCAGCCACATGGTCGGCACCTTCAACGGCTGCTGCGCCATGATCTTGTCCAGCGCCTGCTGCTGCCAGAACACGTCATAGGCTGGGTGCTCCTCCAGCTTGCGCCAGAACGGCAACTGCTCGAGACCGGCGGCACGTGCGTAATCCCCGGCCGAACCGGCCTGCAGAAAATTGCTGTAGTCGTCGTAGCCGGCGCGCGTCACCCCTTCGCCCTTGCCCTTTTGCGCGGTCTGACCCTGGATGTAGTCGAAGTTGGTCTGGCGATACGCACCGTAGTGGAACCAGTCGTCTCCCATCCAGCCATCGACCATCGGGCTTTCCGGCGCGGCGACTTTCAGCGCCGGATGCGGATTGATCAAGGCCATCACCACGGTAAAGCCCTCATATGAGGAGCCCAGCATGCCGACCTTGCCGTTGGACTCGGGCAGGTTTTTCACCAGCCAGTCGATACTGTCGTAGGCATCGGTGGAGTGATCGACCTTGCTGGCGTTCAACGGCCCGCGCAACGGGCGGGTCATGACGTAGTCGCCCTCCGATCCGTATTTGCCGCGCACGTCCTGGAAAACGCGGATATAACCGCCGCGCACAAAGACCTCATCGCCTTGCGGCAATTGCGACAACATGTCCGGCGAGGCCAGGCGCATCACTCGGCCGCTGGCGTTGTAGGGGGTGCGGGTAAACAGAATCGGCGCATGCTTGGCGCCCTTGGGAATGATGATGACGGTATGCAGCTTTACCCCGTCGCGCATCGGAATCATCACCTCGCGCTTGAGGTAATTACTGCTCGCGGTAGGGGCAACGAATTTGGCCGGGATATCCGGCGTCAGCGGCGCCGTTTGCGCACTGGCTACGCCAGCAGCGAACAGGGCAACGCAAAGCAAGTAACAACCAGTACGCATGGAAGCCTCCGGGGACCGGCAGGGCTCCGCCTGCCGTGGTGGGTTCGTGAGTGGCTGCGTCTCCCCGCAGCGGTCCGACTATAAAGCCTGTTCACGATCTTTTCGCGGGCCTTGTGGCCGACACCAAATCCTCCGCGCCAACAAGCCGCGGCGATGACCTGCAATCTCCACATCGCGCGCTATCCAGCCAGCGGGCGCGACAGCCGCAAGGGAAGCTCGCGCATCAGAGCCGATGGTTTGATTTTTCGCCGCGATGGTTCACGATGGCTCCATCATCGCCGCTTCTGATTACCCTACCGTGCAAGTCGTCGACACGCTCACCCCCTGCCCTTGCGGCCATCCCGATGGCTACGCCCGCTGCTGCGGCCCGTTGCATGACGGTGGCGCGGCCGGCACGGCGGAGCAACTGATGCGTTCGCGCTATAGCGCCTATGTGCTCAAGCGCGAGGAGTATCTGCTGGCCACCTGGCATACCAGCACCCGCCCCGACCATCTCAAGCTTGCCGCGCAGCAACCGGCGCCGAGTTGGCTGGGGCTTACTGTGCAGCGACATGAAAGCGAGGGCGACCACGCCATCGTCGAGTTCGTGGCACGGCTGCGCTATGGCGGCGGCAAGGCGCAGCGCATGCACGAGGTCAGCCGTTTCGTGCGTGAGGACAACCACTGGTATTACCTCGACGGCAGCTTTCCCGGCGAGTAATCCACACCACGCGCGGTCGCATATCGCAGCGCCTTACTTGCTTTCGCCCACCCGCAACGTCGTTTCACCCTCGTAGTGACCCTGGCGGCCGAAGCGCCGCTCAGTGAGCCAGCCCCGCCCTTGATAATCCAGCGCCACGATCGTGCTGGCGCGCGTGCCGTACTGCTCGCCGCGAATGAAGGCCGATGACAGCCAGCGCTCACGCTCCAAGCCCACGCCGGTATCGGGAAGTTCGGCATCGGCGGCGACGTGCTCATCGGCAAGCGCATCGAACAGCGGCGCGACATCATCACCGCTGTCGCTATCCAGCCACGCTTGCAAGCGTTGCATCAAGATCCGGGTTTTCGGCCACGGCGTATTGAAATCCGCGTTGGAAAGACCATGCACACCGGCAGTGATCGGCTGCGCCCGCGGCTCGGGACGATTGCCCAGATAGTACGCATGCGATGCATGAACCTCTGCGCTGGCTGCACCGCCGAGATAATCCAGCGCCAGCAAACCGCGCGAGCGACCAAGCTGCGGATCAGTCGGGTCGCGCACATTGGTCACTACACTGCAACGTCCGCTGTCACTCACGCCAAGCCAGGTGCCGCCGGCTTCGAGATCGCGACCGGCGAGTATCGGCATATCGCTCCAACGCGCCAGCGCCGCGCTGGGGCGCGCGTGAAATTCATCACGATTCCCCGCCAGCAACAAACGCCAGTGCGGATGCGCGTTCCATGCAAAAGCAATCAAACACATGGCGAAAACCCTCTATTTGTAAGTTCAACGCAAGCTTTGGCGTTAAATCCTGCGAGTCTCGCACAAGCTCAGTAGTCATTGGCCGCCAGATCAAAAAGCAGTGAAGACATCCAATTGATCTATTCACATCGGTTGTACGCCTAAGCCGCAACAGTACCTCGGCTGTGGCTTTCGCCACACCTGCCACGGCTGGAAAATTCCAGGGTTCAACCTCCGTGTTTGTCGTGTCGCTTCGTTTTGAGGGGGTACACCCTTCACGCGATGGATCGCGCTTGCTCATCTATCAACCTGAGGAGTGCGCAATCAATGAAACGATTCACCCATAAACGCCTGTCATGGATAGGCGCATCGATACTTATGACGATGACCATGCTGGGCCTGAGCAGCATGGCGCAAGCAGCTGAGAACACGAAACCTGAGCTGGCCGTTACCGCGGTCAGCACACTCAGCAGCACCCAACGACCCGAAGGCGTTCCCAGCGATTTTGTAGTGACCCCGAATGGTTACTTTGCAGCCTCGTGCGTGCAGACGGTGCACGCCAATGAAAAACTGCATAAGGACGGCAGCATCCAACACGCCAATGGCCTGGTGAGCAAACCCGCTACCTGCTCCAAAGCTCACTACAGCTTAAACGGCACACGCATTGAAGCGAACGGTGCGATCTCGGTCGCGGCTCGTCGCAATACCCATCCGAGCATCAGTGGCTGGGTCATCGACACCGACTACACCAGCTCCAGCTCGATCGGTCGCATCGTCGCCAGCTGGACCGTACCCACCGCCCCGTCGAATGCGGGCAGCCAGGTGATTTACTTCTTTCCTGGCCTGGAGCAATTGCCCACGGTGCAATCCATTCTGCAGCCGGTGCTGGGCTGGAACGGTTACGGCGACTCCGCCTGGACCTTGGCCAGCTGGAACTGCTGTGTAGACGGCACCACGTTTCATAGCGACCCGATCAATGTCTCCGACGGCGATCAGGTGATTGGCGACACCTACTCGACCTGTGCCGCCGGAGCGAGCTGCTCTAACTGGGCGATTGTTTCCACCGACGTCAGCACCGGCCAGAACAGCACGCTCAATACGGATCCCTATGGCAGCCTGACCTGGGTCTTCGGTGGCGTGCTGGAGGCTTATGGCGTGGACACCTGCGATCAATACCCTGCCAGCGGCACGATCAGTTTCACCAACATCGCGGTGTACACCCAGGACGGCAACCAGGTGGCCTCGCCGCCGTGGGGCAAGTCGTACCCGGTCGGCTCGCAATCGCCGCAATGCAATTACGGCATTGATGCGACATCGAGCACCAGCACGCTGAATTACTGATACCAACCGTTGCCAAGAGCCAAGGCACCCTGGACGTTTCAGGGTGCCTTTGTTTTAGGGTTGCAGAGGGCTGGCTGCACGGCATCGAAGCAGCGCCGCACGACCTCGACGATCAAGGCTTGGTGAAGGCGCCTGCGCCCTTTCTTCACGTCGCCTGTACGTGCAAGTCGCAGTAAGCATGAGGCACTTAGGTGTCCACTGCGCAAACCATTGGACGACCGAATTCACAGGAATCGCCCTTGCGTCCATGGTTGCCGTGCATAGCCCAGGGGGCGAGCAGCATTCGCCAGCAGGATGCCTTCACTCACGCAGTTCACCCAGGAGAGTGCGACCCATGAACAGTCTTACGCGAAGCAAAAACCGCCTATCGGCCTGGATCGGTGCATCCATGCTGCTGGCTTTGTCGATGTTTGGATTTACCAGCTCTGCGGCACAAGCCGCAGAAAGCGTTCAACCCGAAGCGGTGGTCACGTCGGTCGCCACGCTCGACGCCAGCTTGCGTCCACCCGGCGTACCTACAGACTACGTGATCACGCCCAACGGCTATTTCTCAGCGTCGTGCGTACAGCTGGTACAGGCCGACGAAAAACTGCTTGCCGATGGCCGCATCGAACGTGCAAACGGCGCCGTGCGCAAACCCGCCACTTGCACACAGCCGCACTACACCTCCAACGGTTTGCGCATCCATCCGAACGGCGTGATCGAGGCGATGTACGGCCAGGCCCGCAGCACCGTGCCTAGCTACAGCGGCTGGGTGCTTTACACCAGCTACACCAGCGCCAAGGCGATCGGCCGCATCGTCGCCAACTGGACCGTGCCCGCCGCGCCCGCCAGCGCCGGCTCACAAGTCGTGTATTTTTTCCCCGGGCTAGAGCAATTGCCCAACGTGCAATCGATCCTGCAACCGGTTCTGGGCTGGAACGGCTACGGCGATAAAGCCTGGACCATGGCCAGCTGGAACTGCTGTGTCAGCGGCACCACCTATCACAGCAATCCGATCAACGTCTCCAAAGGCGACAAGATCACCGGCGACACCTATTCCACCTGCGCCGCGGGCGTGAGCTGCACCAAGTGGGCGATTGTCTCGACCGATACCACCACCGGCAAAAGCACCACGCTCAACACCAACCCCTATAGCACCCTGACCTGGGTCTTCGGCGGCGTGTTGGAGGCTTACGGCATCGGCACCTGTAGCCAGTACGCCGGCAGCCCGATCAACTTCACCAACATCAAGGTCTACGACATCAACAAAGTCCAGGTGGCATCGCCGCCATGGGCCGGCACCAATGTGATCGGCTCGGGTGCGCCGCAGTGCAATTACAAAATCGCCTCGACCGCCAGCACCGCCACGCTGTCCTATTAATCGTTCGTCCAACCAGAAAGCCGATGCACCGACAAAGCACCCCGAACTGCTCGGGGTGCTTTTTTAATGCAAGCGCATGCATTCAACCGAAGAACCAGTAACACACCGCGATGGATGCGAGCACGCCGGCCAGATCGGCCAACAACGCGCAGCCGATGGTATGCCTTACCCGGCGAATGCCCACCGCGCCGAAGTACACCGCCACCACATAGAACGTCGTCTCGGTGCTGCCCTGGATGGTCGCGGCCAGCAACGCCGGAAAACTGTCGACGCCGGAGTGATTCATCGTCTCGATCAGCATCGCGCGCGCCGCGCTACCGGAGAACGGTTTGACCAGGGCCGTCGGCAACGCATCGACGAAACGCGTATCCAGGCCCGCATGCTGGGCCAGCCAGCGCACGCCATTCAAGGCGAAATCCAGGGCACCGGAGGCACGCAATACGCCCACCGCGCAAAGCATGGCGATCAGATACGGCAAGATGCTCTTGGCTACATCGAAGCCTTGCTTGGCACCTTCGATGAAACTGTCGAACAAAGGCACTCGCTTCCACGCCCCGGCGCATAGAAAAAACATGATCACGCCGAACAACACCAGATTGCCCAGCAACGACGAAAGCGACGCCAGCACCACGGCGGACAACGAGGCCAGCAACGCCACAAACGCTCCCAGCAAGAGTCCGCCGCCGCCCAGCCACGCCAGCACCACCGGGTCTCGCAAGCGCAGCCGCTGCATAAAAGCCACCGACAGCAATGCAGTGATGTTCGCGACGAAATGCGCCAGCAAGATCGGCAGAAACACCAGGGTCGGATCATGCGCGCCGGCTTGCGCGCGATACATGAAGACCGTCACCGGCAACAGCGTCAGCGACGAGGCATTGAGCACCAGAAACAGAATCTGCGCATTGCTGGCCGTGTCATTCGAAGGGTTGAGGCTTTGCAGCTCGCGCATCGCCCGCAGGCCGATCGGCGTGGCGGCGTTGTCCAGGCCCAGGACATTCGCGGTGAAATTGAGCGTGATCAAGCCGATGGCCGGATGCCCGCGCGGCACGCCAGGCATCAAGCGGGCGAACAACGGCCCGAAGCATCGTGCCAGTCCATTCACCACGCCGGCCTGCTCGGCGATGTTCAAGAAACCCAGCCATAAGGTCAGCGTGCCAAACAACAGCAGCATTACCTTGACCGACAACTCGGCCATATCGAACAAGGCGGCAACGATGGCCGCGAAAACGCTCTCATCCCCCCCGCCCAGCCAGCGCACGAGTGCCGCTACCGCAGCGACCAGGAAAAAACCAAACCATAGGCGGCTCAGCACCAGCCACTCCTGGCCAGAGTGGGTAAATGCATGGATGGCAAAAAGGCGATCGGCTGCATAGCCGCATTGTGGCCGGGTAACGACGCCACGACCAGAGGCATCGCTGCCTCTGCTGCGTGGCGCCCCGCTCAGACGCTACGCGCCGGCCGCCTCACGCACACGCTCAGGTAGTTGCAGACGATGGCCGGCGTCGTCGTAATCGATTAGCAACACACCCGAATCGTGACGACCGCTGATTTCGACAAAGCAGGCGCCGCCGATAAACGGCTCCAGCGTCATCACCGATTTCAAGGGCGTGGCGACGATCATCTGGAAACCGAAGTTCTCGAAGATATTCATCGCCAAGGCGGTGAATTCGTTGTCGGCCTTATCAAAGGCCTCGTCCAGCACGACCGCGGCATAACGCGGTATTTCGCCATCGTCGCCACCAAGCTGATAACGCAAGGCGGCGGCAAGGCAGGTCGTCGCCAGCTTCTGTCGCTGACCGCCGGATTTGCCGGCGCCACTGCGATAAATTTCGATCTGATCGCGCGTGGTGGCATCCAGCTCCACGCCGAAAAACTCCACGTGCAGGCGCACGTCCAAGACGTTCTCGCGCCAGCGACGCAGCTCAGGCTCTTGCGCACCCAGTCGCTGCACCAGACTGCGCAGCACGGCGAACTGCGCTTCGGCGCGCTCGCGGTCTTCGGTCTGGTGATGACTGAGCACGTCGCGCAACTGTTGTTGAAACTCGATCACTTCGGGCAGGCGGCGATCGGAGAGCTCGATGGTCAGCAAGGTGCCGCGATTGAACGGCACCTGTTCGAGGCTGGCGTTGACCTCATCCAGGCGCTGCGCGATGGACTTGCGCGCCTCGCCCATGTATCGCTGCAAGAGTTGCAGATTGTTCTTGCTCTGGTTTTGCAGCAGCTCGAAGAAGCGAACTTCGTGCTTGGGCAAGCCATCCAGTTCAAGCCGCTGCAGGCGGGCCAGAATATCGTCCGCCGAATCCAGCGTGGGAGTGAAATCGCCGCTGTCTTGCGGCCAGCGCCGACGGAATTCGCGAAAGCGGTCGACCACGTTCTGCGACAGCACATGATCTCGGTCCGCGAACTGCTCCAGCCGCTCGTTCAAGCCGCGTTCGAGCGTGCGGAAATGATCGCTGAGGTTGACCAGGCTCAAGGCCGGCAATTCGGCCAATCGCTGGCTCAAGCCTTCGATTTGAAACGGTGTCGGCGCCACTGTCTGCCGTGCCAGGCAGGCATCGTGTTCACGCTCGATGCCCTTGCGCTCACGCTCCAGTGTCATGCGCTCGCTGCGAATTTCAGCCAGCGCCTTGCTGGTGTTGTCGCGGGCGACCCGAGCTTTCTCGATGCGCTCGCCCAACTCGCGCAAGCTGGTATTGCCCTCGCGCCACTGCCGCAGCTGATCGGCGATATCGGCCAGCCGGTGAAGCTTGGGTGCGATATCGATTTCGTCCCAGCTGAAATTGACCAGCGTGTTACTTGCCAGCTGCTGTTGATTGCCGCGCTCGCGCTGCTGCCGGATCGTATCGACCTCATCATCGCATGCACCGATGCGTCGCCCCAACTCCTGGGCTTCGCGCTCGAACAGCGCCAGCTTGTCGCGGTTATCGAAGCCCAGCAGCCAGTTCTTTCGATCATCGATGGCGCGGCGATCGTCTTTCTCGAAGCGGTCGCCCGGGTGTTTGATCTGACCTTCGCGCGTGATCGCCTTATCAGCCTTGCGCAAGCCGCTGGCCGAATCGACGCAGGTGTAGTCGAAGCGCTTGGCCAGCTCGCCGTTCAGCCATTCGCCATGTGCATGGGCGCGTATGTCGAGCTTGTGCACCAGCGAACGCATATCCGGCTTGCGGCCCTGCAGCGCCTCGCCACGACCGACGCGGTAATACACCAGTTTGCCGGCCAGATGCGTGCGATTGACCCAATCGGCTACTTCTTTGTGGTGCTTGTCGTCGACCAACATGGACTGGGCAAAACCATGCAGCACGCGCTCGATCGCACCGCGCCAGGCCAGATCTTCTTCCCGCACTTGCAGCAGCTCGCCGACGAAGGGCAGCGCGTTCTCGGCGATACCGAGCGCTTCGCACATGCGTGTGCGCAACGCCTGCGCCTGCGCCGGGATATTCGAGGGGCGTTGTTTCAGTGACTGAATCTCGGCGACCACCTCGGTAAAGCGCTTTTCGTTATCACGCTTGTCGCCCAGCAGCTCGGCGATGCGCTCGTCCATCGCATGGGCATGGCTACGGCCGTCTTCCAGCCACTGCTGCGCCGCGCTGACCTGTTCGGCAAAGCCCTGTGCGGTACCTGCCAGATCCTGGCCGAGAATCTTGCAGGCTTGCTCGGCCACGCCGCGGCGCTTGGCGCGCTCGTCGCGTTCGCGCTCCACGCGGCCATGCTCGCGCTCTAGCTCGTCGATACGGTCGCCGCCCTGCTCGCGCCGCTGGCGCTCCAGCTCGGCTAGCTTGTCTTCGTGATTGGCCAGGGTTTCGCTGCGCTGCGCCTCTTCGCCCGCATGACCGAGGTCCTCCGTGGCGATGGCTTCCAGGCGCAGATCGAGCAAGCCTAAGCGGCGCTGTTCGCGATAGGCGTCCAGGCCCAACTGCAGCTCGCGCAACGCGGCGCTGCCCCGGCGCAGTTCGAGCAAGGCCTGGTAATCCTCGCGCGCGGGTGTCAGCGTGCTTACTTGCTCGCGTGCGGTGACTACCGCCTTGTGTGCGGCATCCAGTTCGGCAAAGTCGGTGACCAGGCGCTCGGCGGCGCCAAAGGTCTCCGGCTCATCCAGCATGAAGCCACGCAGAAACTGATTGAGATCGCCGAGGTTTTTCGCCGACTGCGTTTTGTGCAGCAGCTTAAGCGCCATTTCGTTGCCGATGCCCAGCAAGCGGCGGAAACGTTCGGCGTAGCCGGTGAAGCTGTCGAAATGATGGACGTCGTCGCCGAGCCGGTTTTTCAGCTGACGCAAATCCAGATCGAAGCCTTCGAGCTCGGTGTCCACATCGAAGGCACGCTCGACCACCATGTAATGCTTGCGTACGTCGGCGGACGCCGAACTGTTGCCGGCGATCCAGAACAGACGGATCAGGCTTACCGTCGCGCCCAGCGCGTTACGGTATTCCAGCACCAGTGCAGTCCAGGTCGCTCCCTTGCGCAAGTACTGCGTGGCGATTTCACCGGAGTCGGCATCTTGCTGATCGGCCCAGGCACCACGCACATACGAGGCGAGATTGCGGTCGCGGCCACTGCGCTCGGCCTCGCGCGCCGCCGCATTGAAGTCGACCATGTTCGGCGGCACCAGTAGCGCCGAC
>NZ_JAPDPE010000096.1 GCF_026283955.1 Dyella silvatica
GACGCATTTCCCGCGCCGCGCCCTGCTACCCAGGCGCGTTGCCATGCTGGGTGCCGATCAAGCATGGATGGGCGACTACTGCAAAAGCATCATGCATATGAATTTTGCCGAAGACCGTGATATCGATACCGTCGAAGCAGTGACCGCAGCGCTGCAGCAGCTCGACCTGCCGTCGGCGCAGATCATCGCCAGCGCCCAATCGGATCAGCACAAGCATCGCTTGCGCCAGCAAACCGAAGCCGCTCAGGCACGCGGCATCTTTGGTGCCCCGACGTTTTTCTGTGGCGATGAAATGTTCTGGGGCAATGATCGTCTTGAAGATGCGCTGGCCTATGCTGCCGCGATGAACTACTGAACCAAAATGCTCCACCAGTGCGTGAAACAGGACATCACAAACGCAATGATAGGCTTTTGCCGCGCTTCGAGACGGAGGTTGTGAACCGGCTTTTCTGCTCTCACCAGTGGCTTACGTCGCGGCGCCGTCTTACTCATCACTTAAAAAGGCATGTTTATGAAGGACGTCTTTTTTGGTCTTGGGTTGCAGTACGACGAAGGTGTCCAGAGCAAGATCGCACTCAATGCGGCCTGTATCGCGGTTGAAGTACATAAGTCGGAACATTTCGACACCCTGTACTACCGCATTGGCCAGTGCGAACGCCTTAGCGTGCAGTGGCAACCCAGCCAAAAGTACGACAGCGGCATCACTCCCGCCGTCGCATTGAATACCGAGGGTTTGTTGGTTGAGGTACACAAGTCCGAACATTTCGACCACTTGTACAGCCGCATAGGCAGCATCAAAGGCGATGCCATCGAATGGGGCAGCAGCAGCAAGTACGATGGAGGCATCACGCCGCAGGTGGCATTGAATGATCGCGGCGACGTGGTGGAAGTACATCAATCAGGCTGGAATACCGGGCTATGGTGCCGCGTCGGCCGGTTGGAGCATCAAACGCTGCGCTGGAGCGCCAGCCAAAACTACGACACGGGCCGCAAACCCGCCGTAGCGATGCAACGAGATGGCACGGTGGTTGCGGTCCATCAATCGGCCGCTGATGACGGCAAGCTGCTCTACCGCGTCGGCCGAATCAACGGCACCCGCATCGACTGGGGCTATCCAACCCACTATGACAACGGTATCAATCCAGGCGTAGCGCTTACCGACGATGGTTTCGTCATTGCCGTCCACCAATCGGACAGCACCCTGGGCCGAGCCACCCAGCAACGTTGCGGACGCATTCACGGCAGCAGCATCGATTGGGTTGGCCCTTCGCGCCACTACGACGACGGCGCCGCCCCGGCCGTTGCCACCAATGGCAGCATCGCCATCCAGACCCGCCAGTCAGAAAACGCCGACACGCTGTGGTACTCCGCCGCCCTGGTCACCGACCGCGCCAGCTGGATGCAGGACCGCCTCGACCAACTCGGCGCCCGCACCCTTAGAACATTGATCCTGCCCGCGGCGCACGATGCCGCCATGTATACCAGCGGCGGCTGGGAAACCCTGGGTAAGACACAAGACCTCAGCCTGTTCGAGCAACTCGCCAACGGCATTCGCTATTTCGACCTGCGGCCGGGCTGGGATGGCAGCAGCTTTTACCTCTATAACGGCCCGATCAAGGGGCCGCCGATGGCCATGGTGCTGGAGGACATTCGCCATTTCATGAGCCGCGGTCACCGCGAACTGGTGCTGTTGAAACTCTCGCACTTCCATGGGCTCAACGCCGAGCTGTACCGCAAGATGATCCAGCAGATCAAAACCGCCATCGGCAGCTGGCTGTTTACCGCGCTGCCGACAGGCAAGCGGCTAGCCGATCTGACCTTGCGCGATTACACCGCCAGCAGCGGCCGGGTGCTGGTGCTTTGCGACGAACAATATCCGCTCAATCAGCCGGAGCCCGGCATCTGGGTGTATCGCGATTCGCAGGCCAATGATGTGGCGCGCGGCGACTTGCGCGTGTTCGACCAGTACTCCAACAGCATGAGCTACACCACCATGAAAGTGGATCAGCTGAAGAAATTGGAGCACTACAACGGCAAGTGCCTGAGCGCGCCAAGCCTGCCCTGCGATTTGTTCCTGCTGTCATGGACACTGACCCCGCCGACCGGCGTCTGGCTGGTATCCAAAGAGGCCAATCGAAATCTGGCTGGCGTCATCGCGGGCATCAAACCCAATAACCATGGCTATCTGCCCGGCCTGCTCTGTGTCGACTACGTGGAATATGCGCGAGCCACCGATATCGCCATCACTCGGCAACTTTCGTTGTCGCCGCAGATACAGGAGGTTGACCTGCTGGCTTACTCTTGAGCTTCTCGATATAGCCGACCTCGTTTGCCGATGCCTGGTTGCCTGGATCGAGCTTCAGGCATTGGCGGTACTTCTGTTGCGCCTCATCGAGTTGGCGCAGCTCCACCAGCACATAGCCCTGGCCGCGCAGGGCTCGGCAACGCTCAGGCGTCTCCTTGCTTTTATCGGAAATACCCGCGGTGTCCTCGGCCTGCTTGAACGCCTGCAAGGCTTTCGGCCAATCCTTTTGGCGTTCGTAGACGTTGCCCAGCTCAGACAGAAAACCCGAGCGCGCCGGTGCAAGCTTCAAGGCTTGGAGCAGGCTGGCCTCGGCCTCAGGCAGGTTATCGAGTTCTTCCAGCGCATAAGCCTTGAGGTAATAAGCCGATGACCAGGTCGGCTTGCCCAGCACCTGCGCATCGACTTTGTCTTTGGCGGCGGTGACCAGATACAGCAACGACTCAGCCGGCGATGTCGCGTTGTAGATGCGCTTCTTGCTATGGGCGTAGGCGCTTTCGTAGTTGTGGATGATCTGATCGATTGGCCCGGCCACGGCTTCGGCATGCTGTTTTGCCTTGACCAGCTCGGTCGCCCTGGCTAGCAGCAACTCTTGCGCGGCCTCGTCCAAGGGCGCGGGCGATGTCGCCACGCTGCTTGCGGCCGCCGGGCTGAGCGTATCCTGGCCCTGTACCACGCCAGCCAACGCCATCGATGCGGCCAACATCCATCCCGCTGATAACCACTTCATCGCGAACCCCCTGATCCGTTATCCCGATGCATCCTCTGATCGCCTTGCGCCGTAAGGTCAGTTCCCTGGCCAGCGGCAAATCAAGCTGCCGATTTCTATCACATCGAGCGGCCAAAGCGTCAGCCGATGCGCTTTCGGGTCACCGCCCGCACCTGCTTCACCAGCACGATTTAAGCTTGCGGATACCGTCGCGAATATCCTGTAGCTGCGCACCGCCATAGCCGAGAATCAGCCCGCCCCGCTCGGGCGGGTTCAGATAGCACAGCGACAAAGGCCTGACCGAAACACCTTTCTGCGCCGCCTTTTTAGACACCGCGACATCGCTGACGTCGGGCGGCAGCAAAGCCACCAGTTGCATTCCGGCCTCGGCGCCGATCACTTCTAACTCGTGCGGCACGTATTTCTGGATGGCTTCCAGCAAGGTCGTGCGCCGCTCCATATACAACCCGCGCATCTTGCGAATATGCCGCGCGAAATGCCCTTCGCGGATGAAGTCGGTCATGACAACCTGATACAGCGTGGAAGAAAACGTATCCGCGGCATCGCGGCCGGCATAGAACGCCGCGACCATATCCTTTGGCACCACCATGTAGCCCAGGCGCATGGCCGGGAACATCACCTTGCTGAAGGTGCCTAGATAGATAACCCGATCCTCGGTATCCAGGCCCTGCAACGAAGCGATCGGCCGGCCACTGAAGCGATATTCGCTGTCGTAGTCATCTTCGATGATCCAGGCATCGTTTGCGGCCGCCCAGCTCAGCAATTGCAGGCGCCGGGTGGCACTCATCGTGGTGCCCAGAGGAAATTGATGCGACGGTGAAATATAAGCGGCCCGTGCGCCACGCCCGCGCCGAATACCCTCCGCCACGTCCAGCCCCTCGTGATCGACCGGCACCGGGATCAGTTGCGCGCCCGCCGTCTTGAACGCTTGATGCGCGCCGGGATAACCCGGCTCCTCCATCCACACCAGATCCTTGGCATCGAGCAAGACATGGGCACAGATCTGCAAACCCTGTTGCGACCCTGTCGTCATCACGATCTGCGAGGCCTCGCAGCGCACCGCGCGAACGGTGCTCAGATACTCGGCAATCGCCTCGCGCAACGGCAGGTAACCCATCGGGTCGCCGTAAGCCATCACCTCGATCGGCGCGTGGCGCGCATGCCGGTTCACCAGTTTCGACCACGTAGCCAGCGGAAAATGATCCAGCGCCGGCAAGCCGACGCGAAACGCCCCTAGATTGCTCAACCAGGTTTGCGGCGGCCCATGCATGAGCGCCGCGCGCTGGGAAATCCTGCGCGGCGCGCTGTGTCCGGCGACTTTCGGCGGCGCACTCCATGCCTTGGCACCCGAGGGCTTCGATGCCCCACCCGGTATCGAGCTGGCCACGCAGGTGCCCGCGCCGGTGAAGGTCTCCAGATAACCTTCGGCATACAGTTGCTCATAGGCGCTGAGGACCGGAATCCGCGAGATCTTCAGCTCATGAGCCAGACTGCGAGTAGACGGCACCCGTTGCCCTGGCCGTAGTTGCCCATCGATGATCGCGCGCCGAAACCAATCGGATAACTGCTGATACATCGGCGTGCTGCTTTTCGCATCGAGTGCGACCGGCGGAAGAAAACTGGCAGCGATAGGCTTCATCCCAGACACCCCAAAGTGGTTATATCGAATCATATCGAAGTGGTTATTCCAGTAAACCACTATCTGGCTTAATTTCGCGCCACACAATCGGACTCTGCAGGAAGGTGGGTTATGACTGCACGCAAGAACATTCGCTGGGCCTGCGCGTTCTGCGCAGTCTGCTGTCTCGTGGGCTTGGGCCCGGTGTTCGGGCAAACCAGCGCGAATCAAACCGCCGCGGCTAGCGCAAAAACCACCGCCGACAGCCGCTCATCGGCCACCAACACCTATCGCGATGGCCAGCATGATTTCGATTTCAACCTGGGTCGCTGGAAAACCCATATCAAGCGCATGCAACACCCGCTCAGCGGTTCCGCCGAATGGGTCGAGCTCAACGGCACGGTCGACGTGCGCAACGTCTGGCAGGGTCGGGGCAAGCTGGAAGAGATCGAGGCCGATGGTCCCGATGGTCATTTCGAAGGCCTGACCTTGTTCCTCTACAACCCCAAATCGCACCAATGGAGCCAGACCTTTGCCAGCAGCGACGACGGCACCCTGGGCCCACCGGCGGTGGGCGAGTTCAAACAAGGGCGCGGTGAGCTCGTCGATCAGGAGCCATTCGAGGGCAGAACCATCCTGGTTCGGGCCACCTGGTCCGATATCACCCCAGACGCGCATCGCTTCGAACAAGCCTTCTCCGATGACGGCGGCAAGACTTGGGAACCTAATTTCATCGCGACGTTGACACGAGCTAAGTAATGAATCTGATGCAACGGCTGGGAATGTGTTTTTTGCTGTGCTTGTCGATAACCTACTTTGCGCATCCCCTGCCGGCCCATGCGCAATCCACCAACAATGCATCCGGCATCGAAACACGGGCCGATGCCTGGTGGACCGGCCCGATGTTGGCGAACTCCGCCGAGACCTTGCCGCCCGGCCACTTTCTTTTCGAGCCCTATCTATACGACGTCAGCTCGACCCCTGCGGACAGCTTCGGCTCGCGCGCCTATGTGCTCTACGGTCTGGCCGACCGCTTCACCGTCGGCATGATCCCGATCGTCGGCTACAACCGGGTCAGCAACGGCCCGAGCAGCTCCGGCGTGCAGATGGGCGATCTCATCCTGCAGGCGCAGTACCGGCTTACCCAGTTTCATGAAGGCAGTTCGATGCCGACGATCGCCCTTCAATTACAGGAAACCCTGCCGACCGGAAAGTACGATCGACTAGGCAGCCGCCCCAGCAACGGTGTCGGCAGCGGCAGCTACAGCACGACCCTGGGCATCAATTCGCAAACCTATTTCTGGCTGCCGAACGGCCGCATCCTGCGCATGCGCTTCAATGTCACCCAGTCGTTTTCGCGTAGCGCGAACGTGACCGGAGTGAGCGTTTACGGCACCGATGCCGCCTTTCGCGGCAACGCCAAACCCGGCAGCGCGTTCTATGCCAATGCGGCATGGGAATACAGCCTGACCCAGCGCTGGGTACTGGCGCTCGATGCCATCTACAGCCACAACCACAACACCCGCGTCAGCGGATACGACGTGCTCGGCATCGGCAGCACGCAAGATGCGCCACGTGTCCGCTTCAATTCCGGCTCCAGCGCGGCATTCGGCTTCGCCCCGGCGATTGAATACAGCTGGACGCCCAATCTTGGTGTGCTTCTGGGCAGTCGCTTCATTCTCGGCGGCCACCGCAGTCACTCTTCGATCACGCCGGCCATCGCGATTAACTACGTCCACTGAGCCGGGATCGGAAACCCGCGCTGCTTCGACGTCGCTGCGGCATTTAAATGCCGACAGGCACCAGGTGATGCCGATGTCTTTGAGGTAGGGCGGTAACGAATCCATGGCTTAATCGCTGTGCTGATCCAGGCCGCTGACATGATTTTTCCGAGGTCTTTCGCGCTATACAGAGCGCGGTCCGCCATGGCAACTAGCGCCGATTCATGCGTTGTCAAAACGGCATCGACACGATGGCCAGGCCATGGCAAAACACTGAAAAGCAGCGCAAAAAATATGTGCATGCCATCTCCGCCGCAACGGCGCGCTCGCTTGAAGTTCGCTAAAGACGGTGATCGTTGGTGCGGCCGGCTGAAGCCGAACCGATTAAGACAGCAAACCATGCGATAAGCAGCTAGCTGATGTTATCCACGCCAGCTGCCGTAACCCCATCGCCACCTGCCAGGCCTCGGTCAGGCATCATGGATGCAGACAGCTCCCCCCACCCTGTTCAGCAGAGGAAGACTTCATGCGTCAAGTCGTTTGCGGTACCACGTTAGCCTTGCTGCTCGCCGCATCGGGCGCCGCAGCGGCGCAAGATGTGCAGCGCTATAAGATTCCCGACAGCAGTTTCCCTATTTCAGCCGCGGTGGAAGTACCGGCCGGCAAAGCCACCATTTATGTCAGCGGCAATGTGCCTCCGGTGATCGACGCCAAGGCGGCTACAAACTCGGTCGCGGCTTATGGCGACACCAAGACCCAGACGATCGGCGTACTGACCGCTATCGAGAAACAACTCAAGAGCATGCATCTGGGCATGGGCAACGTAGTGAAGATGCAGGTGTTCCTGGTCGGCGATGAAAGCCATGGCGGGCATATGGACTTCGACGGCTTCATGGCGGGCTATACGCAGTTCTTCGGCAGCAAGCAGCAACCCAAGCTGCCCGCACGCTCGGCCTTCCAGGTCGCTGCGCTGGGCAACCCGGGCTTTCGCGTCGAGATCGAAGTCATCGCCGTACGTCCGTAACCACGCAGCCGCAGCCGAGCCTGGCGAAATACCCGGCGCGCCGGCAGCGGGCTAGTAAGTCAGCGGGCCATGATGGCTTGGGGCAATGACCTCAAGCCATTCATGCCGCCCGACAGAAGACTGCGCAAGCACGCGCATAAGCGCCCTCACTCCGACACCTTGATCAAGCGGTCTTCGCCGGCGTAAAGCATGCGGGTAGGCCCACTCGCGTCATCGACGCTGAATACGGCCTCTTCGCCACTATAGCGATCGACAAACTTGCCCATCCCCAGCGGGATAAACACATTCTTCTTGCCGTCCGTCAAATCCTCCATCGCCAAACCATCATGGGCGTCGACGCTGACCGTGAAATAGTGATTCTTTTCCTCCGCGTGCTGATACTTGCCGGCATAAGAAGCAAGCGTGGCCTTGCTCAAGTGCACTGCGGTAACGGTGGTGGGCGCGAACAGATCTAGACGATAGTGATCGGAAAGGGCGCGGATCATTTCATTGCGCGGAAGGCGCCCGTTATCGGAATTCGTCATCAGCACAAGGCCGAGATCCTGATTAAAGAAATAGAACATTTCGTTCTTGAACCCGGCATTGCTGCCGCCGTGACCAAACAAGGCGTGGATACCCTTGCCTTGAAGCTCCAGCCCGAGGCCGTACTCATCGCCACCACCCGGCTTCATGCTGGCGATGCGCATCTGCTCGGCCATCGCCTTGGGCAGGTATGAGCCCTCGACACCACGCAACGAGTTTTGCACGGCAAGACAGAACGTCGCCAAGTCGCCGGGTGTTGTCCACAGTCCGGCCGGGGCGAGTTCGGGATAAACGTGCCAGCCGCCCGCATAGGCTTCGCCACGGAAGTTATATGCCAGGCTCATGTGCGTGCCGGGATACGGATCAAACGAACTGTCACTCATCTTCAGCGGCGTCAGCACTTCATCCTGCATATAACGCTCAAACGATTCGCCGGATACATCCTCGACCAGCTTTTGCAAGACCACATAACCACCGCCCGAGTACGAGTAGCGGGTGCCGGGAATGGCCTCGACTACAAGCTTGGGACTCTTGCCTTCGCCGTTGAGAACGCCGATGGCATCGGGAATCTTCTCCGTCTTGTCATAGCCGGGAAAACCATCGACGTTCAAACCCGCCGTGTGATTAAGCAGCCGGCGTATGCTCACCTTCTCCGATTGGGTGAACGCGTTGTCAGGGATTTTCCAACTGCGCAGGTAGTCGTTGACGTTGCGGTCCAGATCCAGCCCCTTCACCAGCGCGAGCTTGAGCACGGCGACTGCGGTAACCGATTTACTGATGGAAGCGGATTGAAACTTCGTGTGGATATCGACCGGGACATGGTTTGCGACATCGGCGAATCCGTAAGCTTTCTGCCACACGAGCTTACCGTCCTTGATCACCGCGATGCTCATGCCAGGGACGTTGAACAACTTCATTCGATCAAGCACGTTGTAGGTCTTCGCTGTCTCGCCTCGAACCAGCACACGCGGCACCAAGCCATTCTCGATCTTGTGGATGTCCCGTTCGGAGAGGGCTTGTTGCGCATGGCAAACAAAGGTGGCGAGACTTAGCAACGCCAGGGCTAACGTCTTCAAACGATGCACTCCTGAACCAGGTGGACATGCCAGGGCAGCATCGTATGACAACTATGCCAACGGTTTGCAGCCCGACCGTTGAAATGAAGCGCATCAGGCCGATTTGGATCGAGGCGAGCAGCACCTGCTTATCGGCGATTGCCGTTCAACGATGTTCAGCGTGGCTAGCTGGCGTCACGGCGTTTGGATCAATCCGGACATTCGATCTACGGGCACGTCGCTACAGGCAGCTCATCATGCCGGGCCCCTATCGCCGGCATCAGCACGGTAAACCCGCCTGTCTTTGAAGTACCGCCGCCTCAGTTCATTGGCCCACGCCGAGGAACAAATCCAGGCACGCCGGTCTGTACCACGGCGTTCAGTCGGATGCTGGTCGCCATGCGATGTTGCAACTCCTGCATGGCGTCGTCAGGCAGCCATGAAATGTCGAAGTTCTCGCTGATATGAGCCGGATTGGTTGACGTCGTCAGGAACGCCGTACCGCGCTGTACCGCCCAGGCCAACGCGACTTGCGACGGCGTCTTGGCGACCCGCTGAGCGATCGCAATGATCACCGGGTCGTCGGTTATCTTCGGCTCCATGCCATGCCCCAACGGTGCGAAGGCGAGCAACACGATGCCCTGCTGCTGACAGAAATCGAGCAGCTCCCACTCGGGCAGATAAGGATGGCACTCGACCTCCACCACAGCGGGCCTGATGCGCGCGACCGCAACGACTTCTTTTAGCTTCTCCAGCGTAATATCCGACAACCCGATGGACCTGCACCTGCCTTCGTCCACGAGGCGCTCCATCGCCCGCCATGTCTCAATCAGCGTTACCCCCGTGTCGTAGATCGGCTCGCCACGTTCGTCCCTGGGATCCAGTTCGTCACCAGGCTGGAACGCAAAGGGCGTATGTATCAGATAACAATCGAGGTAGTCGAGCTGCAAACGACGAAGGCTTGCCTCGAAGGCCGATTTGACGCGCTCCGGGCGGTGATTGTTGTTCCATAGTTTGCTGGTGACGAAGAGCTCCTGCCGGCTCACTGTTCCGGCTTCAAAAGCCTCCCGCATCACGTCACCGACCACATCCTCGTTGCGGTAGAGCTCGGCGCAATCAAGGTGTCGAAAGCCTACTTCCAGTGCGACTTTAATCGCCTGCCTGGCCGCGACAGGGTTGGCAATCAAGGTGCCGAAGCCCGCCGCCGGGATGGCTCCAGCCCCCTGAGCAAGCGCCATGCTTGTACTAGAAAAACGTGCAAAGGCATTCATGTCTCTATTCTCCTGTCCTAGCCTGCCCGCCGACCCATCTTGCGCGCGGATTCCGCCGCATTGAATTTTGTACATATTCGAATAATAATCACTCGAAGCTCACAAGATCAATATTTTTATGCAATCCGGAACAAAAAAAGACCCGGCCGAGAAAAAACCACGAGGGCGGCCACGCGCCTACCAGCCCGAAGCCGCCCTGCTGCAGGCAGCGCAGGTGTTCTGGAAAACCGGCTATGCCGGCACTTCGCTCGATGACATTGCCAGCGCCACCGGCATGAACCGGCCAAGCCTGCGTGCGGCGTTCGGTGATAAGCGTGAGATCTACATCAAGGTGTTAAGCGACTACTGGGCGCGCAAATTTACGGCCATGCATAAAGCACTCGATAGCGACGGCAGCTTGGCCGAGGCCTTGATGAGGGTTTACGACGCCGCGCTATCCATTTACTTCGCGGGCGACGATCAGGCGCTGGGATGTTTCGTGCTCGGCACCGCCATCACCGAAGCTCCCGGCGATGCCGAGATCAAGAGCATGCTGACAGAGGGCTTTCATACACTCGACGCTAACTTCGAGGCGCGCTTCAAACGGGCACGTGCTAGCGGGGAGTTGAAACACGATGCCGATCCCAAGGCGCTTGCCCTGCTCGCCGCCGCGACGATGCAGAGCCTGGCTATCCGCGCTCGTACCGGCACCTCGCAGAAGGAGCTGAGAAAGCTCGCGCAGAAAGCGGTAAGCGTCATCTGCGGATAACCGATTGATACCCACTATGCCTGCAAGCGGAACATGGCTTGCTTTCAGGGCTGAGCACGCCCCCTGCCTGAGTTCGCGAGGTCTGCGTTGACTAACCAGCTCCCCGATATCATCGCCAGAGATCTCAAGGTGCTGTTCTGCGGGATCAACCCTGGCATGACAGCGGCTGCGACGGGGCATCATTTCGCTGGTCGAAGCAATCGCTTCTGGCGCGTCATTCATCTGGCCGGCTTTACCCCTGATGAAATTTCGCCCGAGCAAGACCGCGCGATACTCAAGTACGGCTACGGCGTGACATCGGTGGTAAAGCGCCCAACGGCGCGCGCAGATCAGCTTTCGCCCGAGGAATTTATCTCTGCCGCCGCCGAATTCGAACAGAAGATCGCATACCATGCGCCACGCGTTGTCGCCTTTCTGGGCAAGGCGGCCTACGCCGGGCTTTCAGGTCAACAAGACATCGCCTGGGGCTTGCAACCGACACGCATGAAGGGCGCTGTCGTTTGGCTGCTACCCAACCCCAGCGGTAGAAACCGTTCATTCGGTCTCGATCGTCTGGTCGAAGCGTACCGCCAGCTTTATCTAGAGGCAGTTGCCCACTGAATCATGCTTCGGAAAGTACTACAGCCCCGAATACATCAGTGGCGCCTTGTTGGTCTGGGCCGCACAGCACGGCATCCGAATCGACCACATCCAGCCGAGCAAGCCACAGCAGGATGCCTACGTTGAACGCTACAACCGGACAGTGCGCTATGCATGGCTTGCACGAACCCTGTTCGACTCGATCGAACAGGCGCAAGACATAGCCACTCGTTGGCTATGGAGTTACAACCATGAGCGCCCGAACATGGCGCTCGGCGGCATCACCCCGATGCAGAAACTGGCCCTTGTCGCCTAACTCCACTTTTGGCGTCAGTTAAAAGCGGAGGATTACCGAAGGGCTTGCTCGGAACCGCCTCCAAATGTCGATGCGTAAGTCGTCGGAAGTTCCAGTCAGGATTGCGATCGATAGAATACGTGGAGCCCGCGCCAAGTCCCTTTGCCTGTTTCCACGCTAAACTCGATAAGGATCGAAGCTAAGTACGTTTATGGGGGGACCGCTAATGACGCCGGAGGGACGCGCTCGGGAAAAGATCGACCGGAAATTGCAGGACGCAGGTTGGGAAATCCAGGACATCCAGTCGATCAACTTGGGCGCCGCCAGCGGCATCGCGGTACGCGAATACCCCACTGATACCGGCCCGGCCGATTACCTGCTGTTCGTGGACCGTCAGCCAGTTGGCATTATCGAGGCCAAGCGCGACGAGTCCGGCGAAAACCTCACCGTGCACGAAGCCCAGACCGAGCGCTACGCGGCCTCCCAACTCAAGTGGCGCAAGGACAGCGCCCCCCTGCGCTTCCTGTACGAAAGCACCGGCCAGATCATCCACTTCACCGATGCCGGCGATCCGCACCCACGGGCGCGCGAAGTGTTCCATTTCTTCCAGCCACAGACGCTGGCCGAATGGGCGGCCCAGCCCGACTCCCTGCGCCACCGCCTGGCGACGCAGATGCCGCCGCTGCCCACTGAAAAGCTGCGCGATTGCCAGATAGGCGCCGTCACCGGCCTGGAAAAATCGCTGGCGATGGCCAAGCCGCGCGCGCTGGTGCACATGGCCACCGGCGCCGGCAAAACCTTCACCGCCATCACCTCGGTCTACCGCCTGCTCAAGTTCGGCGGCGCCAAGCGCATCCTGTTCCTGGTCGACACCCGCAACCTCGGCAAGCAGGCGCACCAGGAGTTCATGGCCTACACGCCACCGGATGACGGTCGCAAGTTCACTGAGCTGTACAACGTGCAGCGCCTTGCCTCCAGCCGCATCGACCCGCACGCGCAGGTGTGCATCAGCACCATCCAGCGCATGTACTCCATCCTCTCCGGTGAGGCCATCGACGATTCCGCCGAGGACATCTCGCTGGCCGAGCTGCCTGCGGGCGCCAAGCCGGCGCGCGAGGTTCGCTACAATCCGGGGGTGCCGATTGAGACCTTCGATTTCATCGTCATCGACGAGTGCCACCGCAGTATTTACAACCTGTGGAAGCAGGTACTGGACTACTTCGACGCCTTCCTAGTCGGCCTCACCGCCACGCCGGACAAGCGCACCTACGGCTTCTTCAACGAAAACGTCGTCGCTGAATACAGCTACGAGCAGTCGGTGATCGACGGCGTCAACGTGGGTTACGACGTCTACGAAATCGAAACCCAGGTCACCAAGGCCGGCGCCGAGGTGAAGGCCCAGGAATGGGTGGACCACCGCCACCGGGAAACCCGCAAGAAGCGCTGGGCCGAAACGGAAGAGGACACCGACTACACTGGCAAGGAGCTGGACCGCTCCGTGGTCAACCCCAGCCAGATCCGCACCGTGATCCAGGCCATGAAGAGCGCGGTGGAAAACGCCCTCTTCCCCAGCCGGCAGGAGGTGCCCAAGACGCTGATCTTCGCCAAAACCGACAGCCACGCGGACGACATCATCCAGATCGTCCGCGAGATCTACGGCGAGGGCAACGCGTTCTGCAAGAAGGTCACGTACCGGGCCGAGGACGACCCGGACACCGTGCTCTCCAACTTCCGCAACGACTACCACCCACGCATTGCCGTCACGGTGGACATGATCGCCACCGGTACCGACGTGAAGCCGCTGGAAATGCTGCTGTTCATGCGCGACGTGCGTTCCAAGGGCTACTACGAGCAGATGAAAGGCCGCGGCGTGCGCAGCCTGGACTACGAATCGCTGAAAAAGGTCAGCGGAAGCGCCGACAGCGCCAAGACCCGCTTCGTACTGATCGACGCGGTGGGCGTGGAAAAGTCGCTCAAGACCGAGAGCCGCCCGCTGGAGAAGAAGCCGGGCGCCAGCCTGGACCAGTTGCTCAAGAGCATCGCCGTCGGCGGCCGGGACGAGGACACCGTCCTCAGTCTCGGCAACCGTCTGGTGCGCATGGCCAAGCAGCTGGACGACAAGGCGCAAGCACGCATCATGCAGGCGGCCCAGGGACTCAGCCTGCGCGACCTGGCGCGCGGCCTTATCGAAGCAGTGGACCCGGACCGGGTGGTGGCCGATGCCCTTGACGCCGCCAAGACTGCAGGCATCACCAGCAGTGAGGTCACGCTCACCCCGCGCGAACTCGACGCTGCCCGCGAGCAGCGCATTGCCACCGCCTGCCAGCCCTTCGACGATCCGACCCTGCGCACCGCCCTTGAAACCGCGCGTCGTGAGCATGAGCAACTGATCGACCACATCAACCTCGATCAGGTCACCTTCGCCGGCTATGGCGCACAGGCCGAGGCCAAGGCGCAGGCCACCGTGCAGGCCTTTGCGGGTTACCTCAACGAGCACAAAGATGAAATCGCCGCGCTGGGCTTCTTCTACGCCCAGCCCTACCAGCGCCGCCCGCTCACCTTCGCCATGATCGAAGACCTGCACGAGGCGTTGAGCCGCCCGCCGCTGATGCTCACCACCGAGCGCCTGTGGTCCGCCTACGCCCGCGTACAGGCCAGCAAGGTGAAGGGTGCCGACACTCGCCGCCAGCTCACCGACCTTGTGGCGCTGGTGCGCTTCGCGCTGGGGATGGACGACGAGCTCAAGCCCTTTGCCGACAGTGTGGACAAACGGTTCCAGACCTGGATCCTCCGGCACAATGCGCAGCGCGCCACGTCGTTCTCCCTAGAACAGACCGAGTGGTTGCGGCTGATCAAGGACCACATCGCGTCCAGTTGCGCCATCAGCCGTGACGATTTCGACTACGCGCAGCTCGCCGCCAAGGGCGGGCTGCAAAAGGCGTGGCAGGTATTTGGCGAGCAGCTCGATGGGCTGCTGGCGGAAATGAATGAGGAGTTGGTGGCTTGAACGATGAAATCGCCGGAAGCATTCCAAAGTCTTGGGAGCTTGTGGAGCTAGCTGATGTCTGCTCGAAAATTACAGACGGGACACACAAGACACCCGACTACCAACAGAGCGGCGTTCGCTTCATATCGATAAAAAATATCAAGCCGTTTGAACCGGTTAACTGGGATGCCTACGAAAGGTTCATCTCTGAGGCAGAGCATCGCGAACTCATCAAACGATGCAAGCCGGAGTACGGGGACATCCTCTTTCCTAGGATCGGAACTCTTGGGTACGCGAAGAGAGTGGATTTTCACGAAGAGGTGTCGATCTTCGTTGGCCTTGGACTGGCAAAACCAATCCGAGAAGCAGTGCTTCCCCAGTACCTGGAGTACTGGCTGAATCATCCAACGATAGACAAGCTTTCACGGGAGCTCGCTAACGGCTCGGGACGTTTAACGCTCCCCCTTGAGGAATCAAAAAAGTTGCCCGTGCCGATGGCCCCATTGGCTGAACAGACACGCATCGTCGAGAAGTTAGACGAAATACTGTCCGATCTCGATGCCGGCGTAACCGAGCTGAAGGCTGCGCAGCGCAAACTGGCGCAGTACCGCCAGTCGATACTGAAGGCCGCCGTGGAAGGCGCCCTCACCGCCGACTGGCGCGTCGCCCGCGCGCGCTCCGGCGAACTCCGGGAAACCGGCGCCGACCTGCTCCAACGCATCCTCACCGAACGCCGCGATCGCTGGGAAGCCAAACAACTCGCTAAGTACGCCGAACAACGTAAGACCCTACCCAAGGGCTGGCAAGCCAAATACCTCGAACCGACTGAACCCTCCTACGAAAATCACCTCTCACTGCCTCCAAGCTGGGCATCGGCAACGGTTGATCAAATTTCGATCGCCCAAAAATACGGCTCGTCCTCGAAGACGAACGAAGATGCCGGCGGCGTTCCTGTCCTTCGGATGGGAAACATTCAAGAGGGCCGACTGGACCTGAACAAGCTGAAATATCTTCCGAAGGATCACCAAGAGTTCCCGGACCTTCTATTGGAAGACGGCGACCTGCTTTTCAATCGCACCAACAGTCCCGAACTGGTTGGCAAGACGGCCGTGTATCGCTCTGAGATTGCGCCCTGCTCTTATGCCTCGTATTTGATCGCAGTGAAGCTGACCCCTTCGTTCTTTCCAGAATTTCTCTCCGCATTCATTAACTCAGTTTACGGGCGTGCATGGATCAAGGGGGTCGTGACTCAGCAGGTGGGCCAGGCAAACGTAAATGGTTCAAAGCTTGCCGCGCTGGCTGTGCCACTGCCTCCCCACGACGAGCAGCAAGAAATCATGTCTCGCCTAGATGACCAGTTGCGAGCTTCATTTCATGAGCAAGCGATGATCGAGCGAGGCTTGAGGCAAGCAGCAGCTCAACGCAAAAACATCCTCAGAGCCGCCTTCGCAGGCCGACTTGTGCCGCAGCACCCCAACGACGAACCCGCCAGCACACTGTTGGAGCGCATCCGCGCCGAGCGCGCCAACCAAACCGGCGCGGCCAAGCCGCGCGGCCGGAAGCCTAGGACCACCGCATGAACAGCAACACCCTCGTCCAGAAGATCTGGAACTTCTGCCACACCCTGCGCGATGACGGCGTGGGCTACGGCGACTATCTGGAACAGCTCACGTACCTGCTGTTCCTGAAGCTCGCACATGAGTACGCGCAGCCGCCGAACAACCGTGACACGCACATCCCACGCAGCTGCGGCTGGACCACGCTGCGCAACAAGACCGGCGAACCGCTGGAGGCGCACTACCTCACCGTGCTGCACAAGCTCGGCGAGGAGCCGGGCATGCTCGGCGCGATCTTCTTCAAGGCGCAGAACAAGATCCAGGACCCGGCCAAACTGAGCCGGCTTGTGCAAATGATCGACGCGGAGAACTGGCTGAGCCTGAACGCCGACGTCAAGGGCGACCTTTACGAAGGCCTGCTGCAGAAGAACGCCGAGGACACCAAGAGTGGCGCTGGCCAGTACTTCACCCCGCGCGCACTGATCGAAGCGATGGTGGAGTGCGTGAACCCCGAGCCGCTGAAGACCGTGGCGGACCCGGCCTGCGGCACGGGCGGCTTCTTCTTGGGCGTGCATGCCTGGCTCACCCGGCCGGGCATGAAGCTGGACCGGAAGCAAGCGCGCTTCCTGCGCCACGACACATTTCACGGCAACGAGATCGTGCCTAGCACGCGCCGCATGTGTCTGATGAACTTGTTCCTGCACAACATCGGCGAGCTGGACGGAGCCCCTGCGGTGGAGCGTTCCGATGCGCTGATTTCCGAGCCGTACAAGACTTTCGACTACGTGCTGGCCAATCCGCCCTTTGGCAAGAAGAGCAGCATGACCATCACCAACGAGGACGGCGAGGAAGACCGCGACGCGCTGACCTACGAGCGCCAGGACTTCTGGCAGACCACCTCCAACAAGCAGCTTAACTTCCTGCAGCACATCGTCTCGATGCTCAAGACCACCGGCCAGGCCGCCGTGGTGCTGCCGGACAATGTGCTGTTCGAAGGTGGTGCCGGCGAGAAGATCCGCCGCAAACTATTGGAAACCTGCGACGTCCACACCCTGCTGCGACTGCCCACCGGCATCTTCTACGCGCAGGGCGTCAAGGCAAATGTGCTGTTCTTCGACAACAAGCCCAAGGACGGCAAGGTGCACACCAAGGGCGTGTGGATCTACGACCTTCGCACCAACAAGCATTTCACCCTGAAGACCAAGACGCTGAAGCGCGACGACCTGCGGAACTTTATCGACTGCTACCACCCGGCCAACCGCCACAAGCGCAAGGAAACCGAGCGCTTCAAGTACTTCGACTACAAGACGCTTGTCGCCCGCGACAAGGCCAGCCTCGATATCTTCTGGCTCAAGGACGACACCCTGGACAACCTCGATGACCTGCCGCCGCCGGACGTGCTGGCGCAGGAGATCGTGGAGCATCTTGAATCAGCGCTGGCGTCGTTCCGCGAAGTTGCAGCAGCGCTTCCGCGAAGCAGCGATCAGTAGTTCGACGCCCAAAGAGGACTATCCATGGCATTTTTTGAAGTCGCCGACGACCGCCTTTCCAGGCTCCTCCCTACTAGCTTGGCCGATGCGCAAATTCGCGAACGGCGCGACCTGCAAAGGCTGTTGCGCGCGCACTTGAATCAGCTTCTACCAGACCTTCTGGTTATCTCGGAAGAGTTTGGAGACTGGGACGACTCGAAACGCAGGGTGGATCTGCTTGCTGTCGACCGCATGGGTAACTTGGTTGTGATCGAGCTCAAACGTGGGGACACTGGCCATCATATGGATCTACAGTCCATTCGCTATGCGGCGATGGTGTCTACCATGACGTTTGCGCAGGCCGTGGATGCATATCGGATTTTTCTTGGTCCTAGCGCTGGAGCAAGCGCGCAGGACATGCTGCTGGAGTTCCTCCGATGGAGCGAGCCCAATGAAGATGATTTCGCCCAAGACGTGCGCATCATCCTCTTTTCTGAGGACTTCTCGCGCGAGCTCACTAGCTCAGTACTGTGGCTGCGCGACAAACGCGTGGATATCACCTGTTTCAGAGTCAACGCATACCAAGTTAGCGATCGATTGCTGTTGGATTTCAATCAGATCATCCCTTTAAGGGAGGCCGAAGAATTCCAGGTCAAGGTGCGGGACAAGCAATTGGTTGAGAACGAAGCGCGTCGCGAACGGGTGCCTTGGAACGGTGAGTTCTATGCCAATTATGGCAATGATACCGCTCGCTCATGGGAAGATGCTTGTAAGTACGGGTTTATCAGCGCCGGTGGAGGGCACTGGTTTACACGTACTTTGAACCTACTGACACCGAGCGCTCGAGTATGGATTAACCGACCAGGCGTTGGGTACCTAGGCGTCGGAGTAGTAACAGGGGAGCCAACATCCGCCCTGGATTTCATGGTCGATACGAAGCAAGGTCGACGCCGCTATATCGACTTGGACACCGTGAACGAGGTAATACGCGGTCATGCCGATAGCACTGAGACGATGGAGGTGTTCGTGCCAATCAAGTGGCTCGCCACCGTTCCTGAGACTAAGGCTATCCGAGAGCCGGGCCTGTTCGGCAACCAAAATTCTGTAGCGAAACCAACTGTGGTCTCGTGGCCACATACGATCGAACGCCTCATGGATGCATTCGGACTAGTTGGTTGATTGGACCCTGAGTTACTGCCGCTAGCAATCGCCCGTGGCCTCGTCGCGACCATGAGCAGCCTTCAGCCCCATGGCCAATACCAGTGGGGTATTCAGCGTCGACCGGATTCGGTGCTCAGTTGGACCAGAATCCGCACTCGCTGACGATCAGCTGCCCCATATCGCCGCTATTGCGATGACGTATTGGGGACGCGCTCGCCCTCGCCAAGTACATGGACTGACAGTCTAGTCACGGCAAACCATTTCTCACCGCTTTTTATATTTGTATGACTATACAATTTTTCTCAACGATTCAAGAGAGGAGAAAAAGAAAAAGCCCCGTAAAAACGGGGCTTTTCCCACTTTATTTCACCACCCTTGAAGATATGCGCCTCAGAACGGGATATCGTCGTCGTCAAAATTGTTGTCGGCCGGCGGGGGTGGGGCCTGGCGCGAGGAGCCGCCCTGATCGTTGCCGCCGCGCGACTGACCGCCGCCGTAATTGCCGCCACCTTGGCGTTGACCGCCACCGCCGCCTTGCTGCGAACGCTCGCGATAGCCACCACCGCCACCGCCGCTGCTTGCACCACCGCCGCCACCTTCATTACCGCCGAGCATTTGCATCTCGTTGGCGATGATGTCGGTGCTGTAGCGTTCGATGCCGTCTTTATCGGTGTATTTATCGGTGCGCAGCGAACCTTCGATATAGACCTGGCGGCCCTTTTTCAGGTATTCGCCGGAGATCTCGGCGAGGCGGCCGAACAGCTTCACGCGGTGCCACTCGGTGCGCTCTTGCTTTTCGCCGCTCTGCTTGTCGGTCCACTGCTCGGAGGTCGCGATGCGCAGGCTGGTGATCGCGCTGCCGCTGCTGGTGTAACGGGTTTCGGGGTCGGCGCCGAGGTTGCCGACGATGATGACTTTATTGATACCGCGTGCCATGGATGTATGTCCTCTTAGAGCCGGCTGTACGTTCTCGCGCTGGTTACGGCCGGGATGGGTGAATGGCCGAGTATCTTAAAGCAGCGTCGCATGGAACGGGAGCGGGAATTGATCGCCAGCGGGTGTAGGCCCGCCACGCCTTGCTGTGTGGGGCTTTGACGTCTGCCTATGGCTAGCTGAACAGCTGAACGGAGGCGATGGACGGGGCGCCAACACAGCGCAAAGGGGCATCCGCCGGAGGCCGATCAGGCCAGAAACCGGTAGCCCACGCCCGGCTCGGTGCGCAGCCAGCGCGGGGTGGCAGGGTCGTCGCCGAGCTTTTGGCGCAGTTTGCCGATCACAATACGCAGATAGTGGGTGTCCTCGACATGGGTTGCGCCCCACAGCTCGCGCAGAAGCTGCTGCTGGGTCACCACCCGGCCGGCGTGGCGCAGCAGCATGGCCAATACGGCGTATTCCTTGCGGGTCAACGACAGCGGCGCGCCGTCGAGACTCACTTCGCGCTGGGCCAGGTCGATGCGCAGGCGGCCATCGTCGTAACGTGGCGGGGTGTCGACTTCGCCGGGGTGGTTGCGCAGCATGGCGCGCAGCCGTGCCATTAATTCCTGGATACCGAAAGGCTTGGTGACATAGTCGTTGGCACCGGCGTCGAGCGCGCGCACCTTTTCTTGCTCGGTATCGCGCACCGACAACACCAGCACCGGAATTTGGCTCCACTGGCGCAGCTCGGCCAGCACCTCGTGGCCTTCGCGGTCGGGCAGGCCGAGGTCGAGGATGACCAGATCCGGCGCACGGGTGGCGGCCAGCGCCAGGCCATCGGCGGCGTTGGCTGCCAGCAGCACCTCGTAACCTTCGGCGCGCAGGCCGATATCGAGGAATTTGCGGATCTGCGCCTCGTCGTCGATCACCAAGACGCGAGGGATAGCGGTAGTCATCAGCTATTTTCTGGCGGCGCCGGCAGCGGCAGAGTGATACGAATGGTGGTGCCAATGCCATCGCCGGGCAAGGCCTCGACGCTGCCGCCGTGGGCGCCGATCATGCCGCGACAGATCGCCAGCCCCAGGCCGGTGCCTTGCGGCGCACGGTCGCCACGGGAGACGGAATAAAACATGTCGAAGATTCGCGCCCGCTCGTCTTCCGGAATACCCGGGCCGCGATCGCTGACGTCGATCTGCAATTTATCGCCCACGGTGCGCACCAGCACTCGCACGGGTTGATCCGGCGGCGAGAAGCGGGCGGCATTTTCCAGAATATTGAACAAGGCCTGCTCGATCAGCGCCGGATGCACAAATAGCAGCACGGTGTCGTGCGGCAAGGTGGTTTCCACCCGCAGCTCGGGGAACATCTTGCGCAGACGGCTGACCGACGCCGCGACGATTTCGTCGGCATCGGTCCAGTCGCGGTTGAGCTTAAGCGTGCCGTGGCCCAGCCGGGTCATATCGAGCAGGTTCTGGATGTAGCGATCCAGTCGCTGGCCCTCACCGAGTATCGATTCCAGCAATTCGCGCCGTTCTTCGCGCGGCAGCTTGTCGCCGTAGCTGGTCAAGGTGCCGGCGGCACCAATCATCGAAGCCAGCGGTGAACGCAGGTCGTGCGACACCGAGGAAAGCAGCGCATTGCGCAGGCGTTCGGTCTCACCCTGCACTCGGGCACCTTCCAGCTCATCGGCCAGACGCGCGCGTTCCAGCGCCTGGCCGATGTCTTGCGCCATGGCTAGCGCCAGGCTGCGCTGGTCAGGGCTGGGCTCGCCGACTTCGGCGGGAAAGCGCAACGCGACCACCCCCAGATGGCGCCCTTCAGCGCCCAGCGGCAGCATCCAGCAGGGCGCCGCATTCAAGGTGTCGGTGTAGCGGCCGGCCTGCTCGGCGTGCTGCTCGCACCACTCCGCGGCAGCGAGGTCTTGCGGTATCAGCTTCAGATCGCGCGGCGCGGTCGCGGCCGCATGCAGGAGCTGA
>NZ_JAPDPE010000097.1 GCF_026283955.1 Dyella silvatica
CTGTCAAAGATCTTCCGCTTGCGAGACCGTTTCCGGTTTTCGCCCTAAGACGTTTCGTCCTAGGTGAGCCGCCCATTCTACATCGCTTTCTAAGTCCGTCAACACCTGCGTGAATCTTTTTTTCTGCGGGAGTTGCTGGTGAAAGTCCTTCGCGAAGGGTGTGTCGTCGAAGGGGTGTGAATCATAGCCTCCAGCGACACGGCTGGGAAGGGGGTAAATCGATTTTATTGCAAAGATGTGTCCACCACAGAGAGCTACACTCCCGGGCGCCCTCCATATCTATAGAGATGCGCCATCCATGATGAAACGATTGCTCACGCCAGCCCTATGGCTACTTGCAGGCTGCGCCTTTGCAGCACCCCATGAAGCATCATCTAGTGTGCAGCTGCACGGTCAGCGTTTTTCAGCGGAGTTTGCCACCGACGACGCCAGTCGCGAACGCGGCTTGATGATGCGCACCGAGCTCGCCGCTGATCACAGCATGCTTTTTGTCTTTGCAGACACCGATCAACGCTCGTTCTGGATGAAGAACACGCTCATTCCGCTGGACATCCTCTTCTTTGATGCCGATCGCAAGCTGGTATCCATGCAATTGAACGCCTTGCCGTGCAAGGCAGACCCGTGCGCGACCTACCCCAGCGATAAACCCGCTCGTTATGTATTAGAGCTAGCTGCGGGCACGGCCGGTCGCATTGGTGTGCGAGCTGGTGACGAGTTGAAGATCGAGGGTGCCCTCGGCGCGGTGCACTGACCGGCCTGCGTCCGCCATATCGTGCGTGCAAGGCAGGCCGATGCGGAAAGGGATGAGTGATTCGGGACGCAGTGTCTCCAAGGCGTCCCAATCATCTTCAAAAGGGATGAACTGCTGCATGTTTCGCTCCGCTGCAAGCGCTTCAAGAGGAAGCGCAGCTGCATCACAGCAGGTCGCTCGGTCAACACGCTGACGCAGCAGGCCGATTCCGGGCAAAAAACGGGCAAATCCAGGGAGGGTTAGTCGATCTCGATCATTTCGAAATCATCTTTGGTCGCACCGCAGTCGGGGCACGTCCAGGCGTCAGGCACGTCGGCCCAGCGCGTACCGGGCTCAATGCCCTCGTCCGGCAAGCCTTCGGCTTCGTTATAGATAAAGCCGCAGACGACACACATCCACTTGCTCAGGGCTTTGGTTTCGGTAGAACTCTGACTCATTGGCGGGCTGCTTGAACAGGACGGAATAGTGCATTCTGGCAATTCGCCTTGCGAAGCGAAAGCGCCGCGATCACTCCCCCGCGGCACATCACCTATCCCAGGAACCCTCATGACGTCCGCTCTACTGCGCTGCCCTGGCCTCTACCTCATTACTGACGGCCCCCGCGATGACCTGCTCGATAAGGTGGCCCAGGCGCTAGCCGGAGGCGCCAAACTGCTGCAATACCGCGACAAAAGCGTAGATACATCGCGCCGCCAGCGTGAAGCCGTAGCGCTGAAGGATCTCTGCGCCGTGCACGGCGTGCCGATGATCGTGAACGACGATATCGCGCTGGCCCACGCTATCGGCGCCGCCGGCGTCCACCTAGGGGCCAGCGACGGAGAACTCGCTGCCGCCAGGGCCACACTCGGCCCCGATGCCATTATCGGCGTGTCTTGCTACAACTCGCTGGATCGGGCGCGAGAGCTGGCCACCGCAGGCGCCGATTACCTCGCGTTTGGCGCTTTCTTCCCTTCGCCGACCAAGCCGCACGCCCCGCGCGCGTCGCTGGATGTGCTGCGACAGAGCGCCGCGCTGGGCCTGCCGCGAGTGGCGATTGGCGGCATCACGCCGGACAATGGCGCATCGCTGGTAGAAGCTGGCGCTGACTACCTCGCGGTCATCTCAGCCGTTTTTGGCGCTGCTGAGGTCCGCGCCACCGCTCAGCGCTTCACCGACCTCTATCCCGTCGCCAATTGACCCATTTGTCTCTTCATATTCATGGAACCCCCGATGAGCAGTAACCACGAACTTTTTCAGCGCGCCCAACAATCGATGCCTGGCGGCGTCAACTCACCGGTGCGCGCGTTCAAATCAGTGGGCGGTGAGCCATTCTTCACAGCGCGGGCCGATGGCGCCTACCTGTGGGATGTCGAAGACAAGCGCTATGTCGACTATGTCGGCTCATGGGGGCCGATGATTGTCGGCCATAACCATCCGCACGTGCGCGAGGCAGTGGAGCGCGCGGTCAAGCATGGCCTCTCGTTCGGTACGCCCTGCGCCGCCGAAGTGACCATGGCCGAGACGATTACCCGGCTGATTCCCTCGATAGATATGGTGCGCATGGTCAATTCCGGCACCGAGGCGACCATGTCGGCCATCCGCCTGGCCCGTGGCGCGACCGGTCGCAACAAGATCGTGAAGTTCGAGGGTTGCTACCACGGTCATGGCGATAGCTTTCTGGTCAAGGCTGGCTCCGGCGCGCTGACCTTTGGCGTACCCACCTCGCCCGGCGTACCGAAAGCCAATGCTGACCTCACCCTCACCCTGCCCTATAACGACCTGGATGCGGCTAAAAGCTTGTTTGCCGAGCATGGCGCCGATATTGCCGGACTGATCATCGAACCCGTCGCCGGCAATATGAACTGCATCCTGCCGAACGAAGGTTATCTGCCAGCGCTACGTGCCTTGTGCACACAGCACGGCGCACTGCTGATCTTTGATGAAGTGATGACGGGGTTCCGTGTCGCCCTGGGCGGTGCGCAAGCACATTACGGAGTGACGCCCGATTTGACCACCTTCGGCAAGATCATCGGTGGCGGTATGCCGGTGGGTGCTTACGGTGGCCGGCGTGACCTGATGGAACAGATCGCCCCCGCCGGCCCCATCTATCAGGCCGGTACGCTGTCGGGTAATCCGGTCGCGATGGCGGCCGGCCTGGCGATGCTGGAATTGATCCAGGCGCCGGGCTTTTACGACCAACTCGCCTCGCGTACCCGGTTGCTTACCGATGGGCTGCAAGCCGTAGCCGATGGTGAGGGTGTCGCGTTCAGCACCAACCGTATCGGCGGCATGTTCGGCCTGTTCTTCAGCGGCGAGAAAGTCACCAGCTACACCCAAGCCACCCAGGCCGACACCAAGTTGTTCAACCGCTACTTCCATGGCATGTTGCAACGAGGCGTCTACCTGGCGCCATCGGCATTCGAAGCAGGTTTTATGTCCAGCGCTCATAGCGACGACGATATCGCCTTGACCCTGCAAGCCTCGCGCGATGTGCTGCGCTCTCTGCGTGCGGGCTGATTGATACCGGCATGAGCGGAGCGACGCCTCCTTCGATCTTTCATCCGGCAGCGGGTGCCGCCTGGCGCGCCCGCTGGTTTCACATCATCTTCAATCACGATGACGCACCGGGGCGATTGTTCGATGTGGTGTTGATCGTGGCGATCCTGTCGAGCGTGATGGTCTCGGTGCTCGACTCGGTCGCCAGCCTGCACAGCATGCTGGCCCCGCTGTTTTATGTGTTGGAGTGGGTTTTCACCGTCACTTTTACGCTGGAGTTGATCCTGCGTATTGCCGTGGTCAATCGGCCCTGGCGCTATCTGCGCAGTTTCTTCGGCGTCGTCGATCTGCTGGCCGTGTTGCCGAGCTATCTCACGCTGTTCTTTATCGGCAGCCAGTATCTGGTGGTGATTCGCGCACTGCGCATCTTGCGGATTTTTCGCATTCTCAAGATGACCCGCTATGTCGGCGAAGCCAACATGCTGTGGACGGCGCTGTTGCGCAGCCGGCGCAAGATTCTCATCTTCCTCAGCACGATTCTTACCCTGGTGCTGATCTTCGGCGCCTTGATGTATCTGATCGAAGGTCCGCAAAACGGCTTCAGCAGTATTCCGCGCTCGATGTACTGGGCCATCGTGACCATGACCACGGTAGGCTTTGGCGATATCACCCCGCATACCGTGGTTGGCCAGATGCTGACCTCGATCATCATGCTGGTCGGCTACAGCATCATCGCCATACCTACCGGCATCTTCGCCGCCGAGCTGGCCACCAGCATGCGCGCGACACAGATGGTTACCTGCCACGCCTGCGGCCTGGGTGAACACGCCCTCGACGCTCACTACTGCCGTGGCTGCGGTACATCGCTCGACCCGGCGATCGAGCGATAAAACCTCAGATCATCAGCCGCCGCTTGGGGATCAACCGGCGACAAACGCCGTCAGCGCAGCCCGCAGGCGATGCAAACCTTCGGCCACATCCGCATCGCTGATATTCAGCGCCGGCACAAAGCGAAGCACATCCGGCCCAGCCTGCAGTACCAGCAAGCCGTGCGCGGCAGCGTGCTCCAGAATCATCCCTGCCTTGCCCTTGTGAGCCTCAGCCAGAACCGCGCCCAGCATCAAGCCACGGCCGCGCACCTCAGAAAACAAGCCCAACTCGGCATCCAGCGCCGCCAAGCCTTCGCGCAGCACTTGCGCCTGTTTGGCGACATTGGCCAGCAACTCAGGCGAGGACAACTTGGACAAAGCGACCCGAGCCACCGCCGCCGCCATCGGGTTGCCGCCAAAGGTGGTGCCGTGTGCGCCGAACTGCATCACCTCGGCGACCTTCGGGCCGGCCAACATCGCCCCAATGGGAAAACCGCAACCGAGTGCCTTGGCCAAGGTGACGATGTCCGGGATCACCCCATCCTGCACATAGGCGAACAAGGTGCCGGTGCGGCCCATGCCACATTGAATTTCGTCCAGCACCAGCAACGCATCGTGCGCATCGCAGAGCTCACGCACCCGCTTGAGGAAACCTGGCGCCGCCGGCAACACACCACCCTCGCCCTGCACCGGCTCCAACATCACGGCAGCCACATCGCCGTGAGCAAAAGCCGCCTCTAACGCAGCCTCGTCGTTGAAATCCAGATAGCGGAAACCACTGGGCAAGGGCTCGTAGCCTTCCTGATATTTGGGCTGTGCGGTGGCGGTGACGGCGGCCAGGGTGCGCCCGTGGAAGGAGCCGCGGAAGGTGACGATGACCCGTTGCTCGGCTCCACGCCCCTTCGATGCCGCCCATTTGCGCACCAGCTTGATGGTCGCCTCGTTGGCTTCACTGCCGGAGTTGCACAGAAATACCCGCTCGGCAAAACCAGAGGCGGCAACCAGCTCTTCGGCCAGTCGCAACGGCGGCTCGGTATAAAACACATTGCTGGCATGCCACAGCTTGTGCGCCTGGGCAGTCAGCGCGGCCAGCAGGTCCGGATCTTGATGACCAAGTGCATTGACCGCGATACCTGCGCCAAAGTCGATATAGTCACGCCCCTGTGTATCCCACACCCGCGCGCCCTTGCCGTGATCGAGCACCAATTCACGCGGACGATAAATCGGCAGCCAGTAACGCTTGCCAAGATCGATCAGCGGTTGGTCGATAGACGACTGGGCAGGGTGGTCTTGCGAATGCATGTCTTGCTCCAGGCAAAGCCAGGCGGCGATGCCAAAAGATGGCGGGGAATTCGTCGCCGGTTGGGCGCGACGCGGGCATGCATCGTAAAACCTGACGCCCCGCTTTGCACGACATCGAGGCTTTTGCATCGAAGCCCCCTGTAACAGACCGACACACTGTATCGACACGGTTACACCATCAGCCAAGCGCCCCGTTGCGCCATATGTCTCGTGCCAATAATCGTAAGCCGGCGAGCCGGCTGTAACGCTTGCGCCAGAAACAAGACCGCGTGCTTACCCCGGGCTAGCGGCGCAAGCGCCATGCAAAGCCATTTTTGCGTGTTGGCACGGTGATTGCCATAACTGTGCTTGAAGAGGAAATGGGGGAATCACCATGCGAAACACGTGCAGGCTATTAGCGTGCCGCCCCTGGGCGACGGCTGCTTTCGCGTGCTTGATTGCCGTCTGCACCATGGATGTGTCGGCGCAAGCAGGCAATAACGTCTACGAAACCGTGCAGGCACCGCCGGGCACCATCGTGCTACAGCGTAATGTCGCGCCGCGGATCGCTTATCGCCAGGCGCCGCCCGGCATGGCCTCGGTCGTCGACCCGTCACCGCGTGGGCAAATCGATCAAACACTGGGCACCGGTGAACTGTCTGACGCCGACTATTCAAGCATGGGTGCCGGGTCAACCAGCAGCAACCATCCAGCCAATGTAGGCATGGTGCTGAACCGTACCCTGGGTATCGGTGCCGGCAACCAAGGCGTGCTCAGCGGCCAAGGCATCAGCAACATGATGGGCGGCCCGATGGGCGCGATCAGCGGCACCACCCGTGGCGTGGGCGATCAAATCAGCGGCGCGCTGGCGCAGTTCCCCATGCTGGGCCAACCGTCTGTCGGTCACTGAGGTGACGGCCGATGAAATCTCTCACTCGAAACGCGTATTTGTCCGGGCTGCTGGCCATGGTGCTTAGCGCAGCAGGTGCCGACGTCCGTGCAGCAGACGATTACACCGCCATGCTGAGCTATCTCAATACCCGCATCGACGGCAACGCCTTCCAGCATATCCAGGGAGCCAGCGCGGTAAACATCGCGGCAGGTGACTTGAATATGCAGGCCAACCTAACTGCTATCGCCACGGGCGAGCATGCGCAAACCATCGTTCACGTGCTGCAGCAACAGCGCCATAACAGCGATGACTCACCCAGTGTCGCCTCAGCCAGTATCGGCGGCGCAGCTTACGCAGGCGGGCATGGGCTCGCCTCGATCAATCAGGCCAGCGGCAACGGTAATGCCGAGCTCAATGTCATCACCGCGACGTTGGCCAACCAGGGCATACGCGAGGCAACGGACGGCAGCTTGTCAGCCGCTGTCTCTGCGTCGGCAGGGGGGCATCCCGTCAAGAACGCCACACAGCAATCGGCCGGCACGCGCAACGTCGCGGTGGAATCGTCTGCCCTGCTCGGCTTTCAAGGCGTGTTGCAACTCAATCAGATCGCGGGGTCGGGCAACGCCACGAGCAATCTTCTGCAGCTCACAGCACCACCTTCGCGTTAAACACAATCGGCTGTTGAAACAAGTGAGGACATACCATGAACGCGAATCTGAAGCGGACCATGATCGCCCTGGCCGTAGCTACCCTGTTCAGTACCTCGATGGCGTATGCACGCGATGGCGAACACAACACCTCGGTAGAGATCAATAAAAAGGTCTCGTTGCATTCCAGAACCAACATCAAGGCAGATATGGATATTGACGCCAATATCCGAGTGAACGCAGTCGGCGTCGCCCTGGTCGATGGTACTCAATCGATTCACGACAACGATACTCACAACCACGACGTAACCAACACCGCCGCGATCAGCGGCAACGCCGGACAGAGTTCGCAGGGCAACCTGGGTGCCAACATCGCCGCCGGCGACAACAACGCACAGAACAACGCCGGCGCCATCGCGGCGACCGATGCCAGCTTTGCCTTTGGCGGCAGTGGTGGCGACCAGGGCAACAACTCCGACTGCAACGGTCGTTGCGGCCGCGGTGACCCGCAAGCCGGCGGCATGGCTGATGCAGAATCCTTCGCTCGCCAGAGCGGTCAGGACAATGTCATCCATAACCACGGTACCGTGGACTCGGCCAGCATCGGTGACAATGCGTTTGAAAATGCCAAGGGCAATGTCGGTGTCAACGTCGCTAGCGGCGACAACAACGAGCAGCAAAATTCGTTGTCCGCCTCGAGCGCGACCAATAGCGTGTACTCCACCGCCACCGCTACGACCAATCAGTCGTCGCATGACAACACGGTGCATAACGACCCGGTTGAGTTGGGCTACACCGACCTGTGGCAATTCACCCGCCACGGTCTGACCGAGACAGTGACGTACTCGTATGCGCAGACGACCAACAGCGCGACCATGAGCGGCAACGCCTTTGCCAACGCACAAGGCAACGTCGGCGTGAATATCGCGTCGGGTACCGGCAACCTGCAGGCGAACAGCATGTCGATGGCCGTCGCCACGGCATCGCAGTAAGAGTCACGCACGATCAAGCCGCCATGTGGCGGCAACGAGGGCGGTAACTCAGTCATCTGGTGACTGAGGTACCTCTGGAAACCCTCGGCCCGTCCCCTGCGGGCCGAGGGTCTTCCTCGCTAGGGGGGATCTCACATGAAACGCATCGCGACGACCGGCACACGGCGGCTTCTAAGTCTGTGTGGTGCATGCATGCTTTATATCTCGTGCCTGCATGGCGCCAGCGCCGGTGACGTGAGCTTCAGCGGAGTACTACCGAACGGAAGCTTGTACGTCAGTCACCTGCAAAGCATGCAAGAGCAGCGCTATCGCAACATGGTGCGTCAACATACCGACTACAGCTGCGGCGCTGCAGCTCTCGCCACCATTCTGCGCTATGCCTATCACCTCGACGTCGACGAGAACACCGTCATCCAGGGGATGATGGGGGTCGCCGACCCGGCCTTAGTCAAGCAGCGTGGGTTCTCGCTGCTCGACATCAAACGTTATGTGGAATCCATCGGCCTGCGCGGGCGCGGCTATCGTGTCGACGAAGACCGGCTTCGCAGCTTGCGCGTGCCAGGCCTGGTGTTGATGGATGTCAACGGTTTTCGCCACTTCGTGGTGCTCAAGCAAATCCATCACGAGACGGTCGAGATCGCCGACCCCATGCTGGGCAATCGCAGCATGAGCCTGACCAACTTCATGAAGGGCTGGAGCTCGCACGCGGTATTTGTGGTAATCGGCAGCGACTTCGATCGCAACACCGTGCTGCTGCAACCCGTGACCAAGCCCAGCGCAAGGGCGCTGTTCGCGCGCCAGGGGCCAATTACCGACGCTGAACTGCTCGATTTTGGTTTTACCCATGCCGATTTTTTCTAGTGTGAATCGTTGAGGCGATGCCTTGTAGGCAAGCCTCCCAACAAACTCGATTTCTTCGAGTCCACGCATTGACCAGGACGCGCAGCGATGAACAGCGCAGCGACCAGACATCACACACTCTCACTGGCGATGCTCGTCATCGCATTCACGCCACTGTGCGCGCCAGCGATCGCCGCCGATCACGCCACGGTCGGTCATGGCTTGCATGAAATATCCAATCTTGAACTAAGCACCATGCGCGGCCGTTACACCCTGGGTCCAGAAAACGTAGCGTGGTTTGGCGTAAGCATGATTTCGACCTGGCAAACCTCGGCCGATCAGCTACTGCAAAGCACTCTTTCGTTGAATATGGATTTCAGCAACGGCCAGCCGCAAGTCACTTTTCAGCCTAACGTCACCATCACCAGCATCCATGCGCCGCTGCCGCCCAGCACCCTGCCTATCGATGGCCCCAGCCGCAGCATCAACAGCAGTGGCTTGGCCAATGTCGGTGGTGTCGTGCAAAGCGTGCAGGTCGCCGGGGACGGCAACCTCGCCAGCAATACGACGCGGTTGAATGTGCAGAACGGAGGCACGCCACCCGTCTCCAATAACGGATCGACCATCGCAAACACCGTCGCCACCATCAGTAAAGGTGGCGCCACCGCCACGGCAAGCTATGCCGACAACGCAGCCAATGTCGTGCTGACCATCCAGGGCCAAGGTGCCGTCGAGCAATGGATCGGCAATGGCCATCTTGGACAAAGTATCGCACTCACCTCTGACAACCAGATGGTCAGCAATCAATTGCAGATCGAACTGATCCGCCAAGCCGTCACCAGCAATACCCAGCTTGCGCAAAACGTGGCCCAGGCCATCAACCTCACACACGGAGTCAATGGTCGCTGAGATTTCGCCACCCAAGCGAATGACCCAGGTATCGCCAGCACACGAATCAAATCACAGGGGAACCTCACCATGCACACCAAGCTTCTGGCCACCGCCGTGGCATATGCATTGATCGGTGCATTTCCGATGACCGCCATCGCCCAACAAACGATGGTCAACCCTCATGCGTCCAATGACCCCAGTTCTGACGGCCCGCCCAACAAACAGGATCAGGCCGATATGCAAACGCTCTCCACTGAGCTGCAGACGCTTAAAGCCAGTTACGCGCAAGAGGTGCGCCGGCTACGCGAACTGGATATGCAGGTTCAAGCGCTGCAAGCGCGCTTAACCGGCAAGACGGGAGACAACACCGCGCCCGCCCTTGTGGCAGCGCCCGGAGCCAGTACCACCGTTACCGCCGCCGATAGCAACCAGGCCGGCAGTCAGGCCGATGCCAGCAAAGCCGAGCAAGCCCCGCAATCGCGCAGCCTGCAAGACGCCTTGCAACAGGATCACGCCGTTTTCGATCGCAAGCTGACGATCGAAAACGGCGTCAGTTATGCCTGGTACGACCGCAGGCAACTGACCTTGAACGGCTTTCTTGCGCTGGATGCGATCTTCCTCGGCAACATCGCATTGCAAGATGTGAAATCCAACACCCTGACCTATACGTTTGCCGCGCGCTACGGCGTCAGCCCGCGCCTGACGCTTAACCTCGAAGTGCCTTACCTGGGCCGCAAGACCTCATACTTCCAAGGCGGCGCGGGTGGCGCGGCGGCGGTGATCGCCGAAGAGTCGACGACCGGCGCCGGCCTGGGCGACATCACCCTCAGCGCCAACTATAAATTGTTCACTGAAACCGAAAGCCGGCCCGACACCGTACTCACCTTCGGCGTAATCGCCCCTACCGGACGCGCGCCTTACGGTATCAGCTGGGTCGCGCCCGGCGGCAGCAGCGGCAATACCGCCGATGGGCGTTTTTCGGTGCCCGTCAAACAACCCACCGGTAACGGCTTATGGCAGACCAACCTGGGCGTGTCGGCGGTCAAGACCATGGATCCAGCCATCATCTTTGCCAACCTTGGCTACATTCACTCCTTTGCACGCAGCTTCCCCGACATCGATACCGACCCGGCCACCAAAACCCCCGGTCGCGTGAAGCTTGGCGATGCGTACTACTTCGGCGCCGGCGTGGCCTTCGCTTTCAATGAGCGCACTAGCCTGAGCCTGTCCTTTAGCGACAAGGTCAATGGCAAGGCATCACTGCAAGAGCATGGCATGCCGTGGACAAAAATCATCGGCAGCGATGCCAATGCCGGCAGCTTCAACCTGGGTGTGACCTATGCCCTGAGCCAGCACACCACCCTGGTGACCACGCTGGGCATCGGCCTGACCCCGGATGCGCCGAACTTCATGCTGACTTTCAAAGTGCCCTATATTTTCTAAGGCCTGCGTTTTATCGCGCGGTCGTTCAGCCTCTCGCAAACACCCCGGCATCGCAGCTGGCGCCATCAGCGCATATGCTCCAGCGCCAGCTGATGCTTTTTGCAAAGCCGATAAATGGTGACCCGCGAAACATGTAGGCGGCGCGCACATTCACTGACATTGAAACGGGTTTCGCGCAGGCAGGCCATGACGGCATCGCGCTCAGCGGTCACCCGCGTGCTGCCCAGGCTGAAGCGCATCGAGGGGTACAGCGGCGTCTCGGCCAGATCCAGATCGGCCGCACTGATCAAGGCATTTTCGGCGACCACCGCGGCTCGCTGCACCCGATTGAGTAGCTCACGGATATTGCCGGGCCAGCTGAAGTTGCGCATCGCCTGGCGTGCCGTACGACTAAACGAGCATGCGTGGGTATGGTGATGCTCGCGGAAGGCATCGAGAAAATTCTGTGCCAGCAATTCCACGTCGCTTTCCCGCTCGCGCAGCGCCGGCATCCGCAAGCGCAGCACATTGAGTCGGTAATACAGATCTTCACGAAAGCGGCCTTGCTCTACGGCTTTCTCCAGGTCGACGTGAGTCGCCGAGAGCACCCGCACATCGAGCTTGATCATTTGGCTGCTGCCGACTCGCTCCAAGGTGCCTTCTTGCAGAAAGCGCAGCAGGCTGGTCTGTGCATCCAATGGCAGATCACCTATCTCGTCGAGAAATACCGTGCCGCCGGCCGCCGCCTCGAAATGGCCGATACGGCGCCCGTTGGCACCGGTAAACGCGCCGCGCTCGTGACCAAACAACTCGGACTGCACCAGGTTCGGCGGCAAGGCACCGCAGTTGATTGCGGTGAACGGGCGCGCGGCACGCGGCGAAAGCCCATGCAGCGCACGGGCGGCAACCTCTTTGCCGGTACCTGTTTCGCCAGTGATCAACACGGGCAGGTCCACCGGCGCGTACTTACGCACGCTGGCCACGACGGCGTGGATGGCCTCACTGCTGCCGTCGATACCGATGTTTTCGGGGCGCGTGGCGATCATCGGCTGATGATCGCCACCGATCCGCCTCAGCGTATCGATCAACCGTTGCAACTCAAAAGGCACGGTAAAGCAGTCCATGCTCGCCTGCACAATGCACGCCACTTGCGGGGTCTGCGTCGAGATCTCAGGCGACAGCACCGTCAGCCATAGGAGATGCGGATGTTCGGCCATCCATTTCACGATGGCCTGGACCCGATGCGTATCGCCACAACGCAGATCTGCCAGCGCTACCACGATATCGCCCTGGCGTTTTCCCAGGCCGTTCGCACCCTCCGCATCCATCGCGCATGCGGTCCACCCGGCATTCATCAGCCCGCCGCGCTCATGCTCAGTCGGCTGGCCAAACCCTGCGACACAGTACCTGGGTCCTGCATTGATCGGAGTCATTGCTGCCTCCCCTGAATCATAAGTTCATGGGTACGTCTTGGCTGTGTCGCTGCTTCACGGTGGGCGGCGATGTCCGCATGCAACACGGGACGGCCATTTCCTCCAATGGCCTGCGCAACCACCCCCCTTAGATGGCTGACTCAAATCGCGTTATGAAAACGTGACGAGCGTCACTAAATATACATCCATCGCACTAACAATTGCGCATTGTTAACGCCTGGATAGTGACGAAAGTTCAAGCGGGAACGACTCGCGAAATCCTGCGATCCGAGCCGACTCGGGTGTCTTTGCAACCGAGCCCGGCCCGCCTAAAGCCACCCAGAAAAACAACCTTATCGGCTTACCAGACGCCGGTATTCGGCATCGATGCCCATGGCTCCTGCGGCGGCAAGTGTCCGTGCTGCAGCAACTCAACCGAGATCAGGTCCGGGGAGCGTACAAAGGCCATGTGACCGTCGCGTGGCGGACGGCTGATGGTGTAACCCATCGCCTGCATGCGCGCACAGGTGGCATAAATGTCATCGACCTGGAAAGCCAGATGGCCGAAGTTACGCGCGCTGCCGTAATCCTCTTCGGAGCCCCAGTTATAAGTCAGCTCGACTTCGGCCTCGGGCGACCCCGGCGCGGCGAGGAAAATCAGGGTGAACTTGCCCGCTTGGTTTTCCATTCGACGCATCTCGCGCAGGCCCAGTCCCTCGCAGAAAAAACGCAGGCTGGCGTCGACGTCGCGGACACGAATCATGCTGTGCAGGTATTTCATATCGAATCAATCCAAAAACAAATCAGGTAACAACGATTGCGACGGATCGACCGCGTACGGCGAGAAATCGGTCACCCCGCTCTCGCGCAATACCTCGTCGTCGATCAAGAAGTGCCCGGCAAACCCCACCGCCGAGCGCGTCAGTACGGCGTGTGCGGCGTCAGCCATGATCAGCGGTGTGCGGCAACGCTCGATGGCAATGCCGGGAATCATATTCAACGCATCGGTCGCGATGATGGTGCGCGGCCACAGCGCATTGACCGCCACGCCTTGCGGACCAAACTCACCGGCCAGACCCAGCGTGACAAAGCTCATGCCCATCTTGGCCAATGTGTACCCGGTATGTGAAGCCCACCATTTGGGATTCAGGCTGGGCGGCGGCGCCAGGGTCAGGATGTGCGGGTTCGCTGCTTTCAATAAATGCGGCAGGCATACCTGGGCACAAAGAAAACTGCCGCGGGCATTGACTTGCTGCATCAGGTCGAAGCGCTTCATCGGCGTGTCCAGGGCACCGGCAAGCCAGATCGCACTCGCGTTATTGACCAGAATATCGATACCGCCAAAAGTCGCTACCGCTGCGGCCACGGCGGCACGCACCTCATCCTCTTCACGGATGTCGCATTTCACCGCCAAGGCCTTACCGCCCGCCGCTTCGATCTGTTCCGCCGCGGTGTAAATGGTGCCCGGCAGCTTGGGATTGGACACGTCGCTTTTAGCCGCCACGACGATATTCGCGCCATCGCGCGCGGCACGCAGCGCAATCGCCAATCCGATGCCACGTGAAGCACCGGTAATGAACAAGGTCTTGCCAGCCAAACCGCTCATAAGGAGTTGCCTCTTTCGGAAAGATCACAGTGTAGGAGTGCACGCCATGCACGAACAGTCGTGCAGACATGCACGCTTTCGGAAACCGCACTCAAACCCGGTGCGGCGGCATGGCAGCTCAGTCTTTTTGAAATCGCGGCAGAATGTCACGCAACTCGCCCAGGCGAGCCACGGCATCGGTCAACTCCAGCATGCGCGCTGCCAATGCGGCGCCATCGTTTCGACCAAGCGCTCACCGATAGTTTGCAGCAGCAGAAACTCGACCGGCACCGGTGCCGCCGGCTCGTCGGGCCACAGCTCCACCTCGCCGCGTATCAGCCCATCCGAACGCACCCGCGTATGGGCAACCCGAAAGCGACCGCCGCCCTCGATAGCAATGCCCAGCAATCCATCGGCACCGTGATTGAAGTCGGTGATGCGCGCCAGCGTGCCGACCGCAGCCGACGTCGCCGGTGTACCGACCTCCTGCCCCTGCAAAATCAGGCAAACACCGAACGGGCTATCCGCGCGCGCGCACTCGCGCACCATGTCCAGATAACGTGGTTCGAAAATACGCAACTGCAGCGGCGCGCCCGGATACAACACGGTGGACAGCGGGAACAGCGGTATCTCGGTAAGGGGTGGTTGGGCAGCCATGAGCGCCAGTGTAGCGAACGTCACCCGCCAGGTGATTCGCCCTGGTGACGCTTTGCACTGGACTTCCGCATACAACAGCCTCACATTCCCCCTGGTTTTCAGCGGAGCTACCACGGATGTCCACGCCTGCCGAATGGCCGATTGCTATCGCCAAACCGAATGCCCTGCCACTGGCAGACGAGGCACCGGTGCTACGGGTCGCGGCACTGCGCAAGTCGTTCGAAAAGCGTCAGGTGTTGCGCGCGATCGACTGGACTGTGCCGGCCGGCCGGGTGATCGGCCTGCTTGGCCGCAACGGCGCCGGCAAAACCACGCTGTTGCGCTGCCTGCTCGGCCTGTCGCCGATCGATGGCGGCAAGATCGAGTTATTCGGCGAGCCGATGATCGAGCCCGCTGGCGAGCGCATGCACCGCATCGGTTTTGTGCCGCAGAGTTTCGATCTGTTTCCGTGGATGAAGGTACGCGCCTACCTCGATTTCACCGCAGCGTTTTATACCCATTGGGATCACCCGCTGACCACTCGCCTGCTGGATAGCTGGCAGCTCGATCCACGACAGAAAATCGGCCAGCTCTCGCAAGGCCAGCGACAAAAGCTGGCTATCGTGCGCGCCATCGCGCCACAACCCGATCTGCTGGTGCTCGACGAGCCAGTGGCCAGTCTTGACCCCCAAGCCCGGCGCGCGTTCATGGCCGAGTTGCTGGAGCTGATGCGGCAACCGGGCAAGACGGTGATCTTCTCCACCCACATCACGGCCGACCTCGAACGCGCCGAGGCGGATATCGCCCTGCTCCGCGATGGCCGCATCCAGTTCACCCGGCCGCTGGCCGAACTGCGCGAATGCATGCGGCTGATTGTGCTCAGTCGCGCGGAGGGCTGGGTGCAGGCTCCGGCCGTGGCGGGCCTGTTGAAAGCCAATATCAAAGGCGGCGATCTGCAACTGTTGATCGAGAACCCCGACATGCAAAACCTGCAGGCCCTGGCCGCGCAATCCAACGCCAGCCTGCGCATCGAGACACCGACACTCGAAGATCTGTTCGTGGAACTCGCATGAAAGCGGTCTGGCAACTGTGGTTACAGCCGTGGAAAAAAGTACCCGTGCTGGCGGTGCTGGTCAGCTTGATCTGGCTGGGCGCCATGGTGACGTTCTGCTTCGCCGCCAGCCACCAGGTCAAGCTCAGCGCCCTCGCCGTGGGGATGATCGCTTTCGGCTCCTGGTTCTGGCACGTCGGCCAGGGTCAGATATTGCGCGAGCTATGTCGTCCTGAAAGTTTTTTGATGCCGTACTTTACCCGCCGCCTCGCCTGCGCGGCGGCGATCAATCTGACCCAATGGGTGTTGCTGCCGGCGTGCATCAGCAGCCTGCTCGGCTTACCCCCTGCGTGGTTGATTGCAGCAGCGCTGCTGTGCGCCGCCGCGCTGGGCCTGGCAATCGGTTGCGGCCGCCGGGCCGGGCTACTTATCTGGCTGCTCTTCATTGGCGCGGGCTGGATGCCGCAACTCGCCGCACAGGCTTGGTACGCCGCACTGAACTCGCCACTGACGGCACCCTTATTGCTGCTTATCGCGATCTTGATCCTGCATATATCGCTACGCCCCTTGCTGCGCATCGATGATCGCGAAACGGAAGCATCGCCGCTGGAGAGCATGAACCTGGGCCGCACCAACGATACCGGCGGCGCCCCACGGCTACCACGCAGCGCATTCAACAAGCGCATTGGCAGCTTGTTCGACCACACCTCGCAATGGGCGCTGGACCAGGCGCTGCACAGCTATCGGCAACGGCCTGGCAGCGCGCAACGACTTACCTTGATTCGCCGGCTGCTGCTTCCGCACGACAACCCCTTGGCGATCGCACTGCGGCTGGCGCTGGTCGCCTGCTTCGTCACGATTTACTTCTTCGCGGCGATCCACCGCCAGCATTTCAATGCCGCCGTGGTCGGCGCCTACGCCACGATGCTGGCACTCACGCGCTTTCCGCAGCTCGGCCGCGGTATGCAGCGCATGCGCCCCAACCTCGCCGATCTGTATCTGACGTTGGCACCAACAACCCAGGCGCAGTACCAGAAGACGCTTGCCGATGCGCTGTTGATCCTGGTGCCTGTCAGTGTGTTGACCGCCGTGGCCTATACCTTGCTCGGCATCGTCTTGGTGCATGCGGCAGAGCCAGTACAAATGCTGACGACCACCATCATCGTCACCACCGCGGCAAGCCTGGTCGCGCTGGCAGTGCACTTGATCGGCCCGGAGGGCAGCTTCGGACGCGGGCTGGTCAACGTGGTGGTGATCTTTGGCACGATGGCGACCTACTGGGGCGGCTACTGGCTGATCGGTGCGCTGGGGTATGTCTTCGGCGGCGGACTGATGCTCATCATCGCGCTCAGCTTTGGCATCAGCGTGTGGTTCGCCGCACAGCGCGAGTACCAGCGCCGCCGACCATGTTTCGATGCGCCAGTGGCCTGATCTCGGCAGTAAGCCTGCCGAGGCCGGAAGGTTTTTGAAGGTTATGCGCGCAGTGCTTCGACAAAGCGTCGTGGCGCGCCTTCAAAGCCGCCGTTGGACATAAACACCACGTGATCCCCCTCCCGCGCTTGATCGCGTAACGCGGCAATCAATGCATCGACGCTCGGCGCCGTGCCACCACGCCCAGCCAACGCCTCAGTGACGCGCCCGGCATCCCAGGGCAACTCGGGCCGATGCAGGAAAATCACCGCATCGGCATCGGCCAAAGACGGGGCCAATGCCTCAGCGTGCGCCCCCAGACGCATGGAGTTCGAACGCGGCTCCAGCGCCACCAGGATGCGTGCCTTGCCCACCTTGGCGCGCAAACCAGCCAGGGTGGTGGCGATGGCGGTAGGGTGATGCGCGAAATCGTCGTAGACGCGTACGCCGTTGACCTCGCCGATCACCTCCATGCGGCGTTTGACGCTTTCGAACCCGGCGAAGGCCGGCAGCAAGGCACGCGGATCGGCACCCGCCGCTGTAGCGGCAGCCAATGCCGCCAGCGCATTCATCACGCTGTGATGGCCAAGCAACGGCCAGTGCACTTCGCCGATCAGCTCGTCACCGCGATGCACACTGAAAGCAGAACCATCGGCCTCAAGCAAAGTTGCCCGCCAATCGCCCTTGCCGATGCCAAACGTTTCCACTGGCGTCCAGCACCCCATGGCCAACACCTCGGCCAAATACGCATCGTGCGCGTTGACGATTAAGCGTCCGTTGCCCGGCACGGTGCGCACCAGATGATGAAACTGGCGCTGGATCGCGGCCACATCGGGAAAGATATCGGCGTGGTCGTATTCGAGATTATTGAGAATCGCGATGCGCGGCCGGTAGTGCACAAACTTCGAACGCTTGTCGAAAAAGGCGGTGTCGTACTCATCCGCTTCGATGACGAAAGGCTTGCCCTGCCCTAACCGGGCCGACACAGCAAAATTCCCGGGTACGCCGCCAATCAGAAAACCGGGCGCCAGTCCCGCACTTTCTAATAGATGAGCGAGCAGGCTGGTGGTAGTGGTCTTGCCATGCGTGCCGGCCACTGCCAGCACTTCACGATCCGCCAGCAGCGTCTCGCCCAGCCATTGCGGGCCCGAGATATAGCGCAGCTGGTGATCGAGCATGTACTCGACCGCCGGGTTGCCGCGCACCATCGCGTTGCCGACGACCACCACATCCGGTGCCGGTTGCAGGTGCTCGGCGCGATAGCCTTGTTTCAACTCGATACCGAGCGCTTCGAGCTGGCTGCTCATCGGCGGATAGACATTGGCATCGGAGCCTTCCACCACCTCACCGAGTTCGCGCGCGAGCGCAGCAACGCCGCCCATAAAGGTGCCGCAGATGCCGAGGATATGCAGACGCATGATGGCCCTATTCAACCCACTGCGGGCTTGCGTGGTGACGCCGCCCTAAAGAAGCAAGGGCCGCACGGTGGCGGCCCTTGTGGCTCAACCGTTCGCGGCGGCTGACTCGTTTTCGAGCGCGCGCTTGACCCGCGCCGTGACCTCTTCGAGCTCACCCACGCCATCGACGATTTGCAGTTTGCCGCGCTTGGCGTAGAACTCCGCCACCGGCGCCGTCTGCTCGGCGTAGATCACCAGGCGATCGCGCACGGTTTCGGGATTATCGTCGGCACGGCCCTGCGCCTTGAAGCGGATCTCGCAGCGGCCAAGAATCACCTCGCTGGGCACCTTGAGCTTGATCACCGCATCCAACGGCTGGCCGAGCTTGGTCAGCAAATGATCGAGCGCGTCGGCCTGCACCAAGTTGCGCGGATAACCGTCCAGGATGAAACCGTTCTTGGCATCGGGCTGGGCGAGGCGCTCTTCCAGCATGCCCAGCAGAATGTCGTCGGATACCAGCTTGCCGGCATCCATCACCGCCTTGGCCTTGATGCCCTGGGGTGTTCCTGCCTTCACTGCCGCGCGCAACATGTCGCCGGTCGAGATATGCGGCACGCCGAGTTCCGTCTTAAGCCTTTCAGCCTGGGTACCTTTGCCCGAGCCGGGCGCGCCGAGTAGGACGAGTCGCATATAACTCCACAAGATCCGCGTTCTACCGCACACTGCGGCGATCCGCCAGATTCCGTCAAATAGGCTGCTCAAATTAGCTTCTGTGGGGGGTGCCGTCAAACCGCCCCATCACTCACTCACCGCCAAGTCACTGTTGTACAAGCGATCCATGGACGATGACGGGTTGTCACATTGGGTCGTCCGCCGTATGGAGAATGTGATGAAGTCAAATACCAAGCCCACCAGCGGGCGCCTGCTGTATGCCCAGTCTGGCGGCGTTACCGCCGTGATCAACGCCACCGCTGCCGGGGTCATCGACACCGCCCGCGCCCATGGCGTCAAGGTTTACGCCGCGCGCAACGGCATTCTCGGCGCACTGCGTGAAGAGCTGATCGATACCTCGAAAGAATCCAAAGCCGCTATCGCCGCGCTGCGCCACACCCCCGGCGGCGCGTTCGGCTCTTGCCGCTACAAGCTGAAATCGCTGGAAACCCATCGTGCCGAATACGAGCGGCTGATCGAGGTGCTGCGCGCGCACGATATCCGCTGGTTTCTCTATAACGGCGGCAACGACTCGGCCGACACCGCGCTGAAGATCTCGCAGCTGGGTAAAGCCATGGGCTACGACATCCGCTGCATCGGCGTGCCGAAAACGGTGGATAACGACTTGGCCGTGACCGACTGCTGCCCCGGCTTCGGCTCAGTCGCCAAGTACACCGCCGTCTCCACCCTGGAGGCCAGCCTGGATGTCGCCTCGATGGCCGACACTTCGACCAAGGTGTTCATCCTGGAAGTGATGGGCCGCCATGCCGGCTGGATCGCCGCCGCGGCCGGACTGGCAGGCGATCATGCCGATGCCCCGCCCCATCTGATCCTGTTTCCCGAAAACGTCTTCGACGAAGCCGCCTTCCTGGCCAAGGTCAAGGCCACGGTGGAGCGCGTCGGCTGGTGCACCGTGGTCGCCTCCGAAGGCATTCGCAATGCCGCCGGCCAGTTTCTCGCCGAAGCCGGCACCCGCGACGCGTTTGGCCACAGCCAGCTGGGTGGTGTGGCGCCGGTGCTGGCCGCGCTGGTGAAAGACAAGCTCGGCTACAAATACCACTGGGCGCTGCCCGATTACTTGCAGCGCTCAGCCCGTCATCTGGCCTCCAAAACCGATGCCGAGCAGGCCTACGCCGTCGGTAAAGCCGCCGTGCAATACGCCCTGGCGGATATGAATGCGGTGATGCCGGTCATCGTGCGTACCTCGGACGTGCCTTATCGCTGGAAAATCGAGCCTGCGCCACTGAGCAAGGTCGCCAATCACGAAAAGAAAATGCCGCGCAACTTCATCACCCGCGACGGCTTTGGCATTACCGCCGCAGCGCGCCGCTATCTCGCTCCATTGATCCAGGGCGAAGCCCCGTTGCCCTATGGCAAGGATGGCTTGCCCAAGTACGTGCAGCTAAAAAACGCCGCGGTGCCGGGCAAGCTGCCGCCGTTCAAGCCGTAGCCAGCACACGCACGCGCTCGGCCAACAACTGGCTCACCAGTTGGTCCAGCGCGTGTTCGGTTTTTTGCAATGACTGCGCCAGTCGCTCGCCGCCGAACTCGTCGTACTCCACCGCCAGCGAGCGCACATCGTCGATCCCGATGTAAGCGAAGGCTGTGCGGACCGAGGATTCGACATGGTTCATCACCGCGATGCGTTCGCCCGGGTCATAGCCGTAATCACCCCGCGAACCCAGCAAGATCAAGGTGCGCCCTTGTCCTGCCAACAGCGGCCAATAGGGCTCGCCCTGACGCTCACGATCAAACCCAAAGGTGCGCCCGACCCGCACGATATTGTCGATATAAGCCTTGAAACCGCTGGGCACACCGAAGTTGTACATCGGCACGCCTGCCACAATCACCTCGGCGGCCAGCAATTCATCGATCAAGGCATCGCTCTCGGCCAGCCGTTGCTGCATCCACGGTGCGCGGGTCCGTGGCGGCGTAAAAGCGGCATGGATCCAGTCACCATCTACCGGTGCAGGTGGCGATTGCCCTATATCCCGATACAGCACACGCCCTGGCTCCGCGGCCTGCCAGCGCTCGATGAAGCGGCTGGTGAGCCGGCGGGTATGCGAACCGTAGGTGTGAAGATCCGAGCGTCCAGCGCGGGCGCTGGCATCGAGTTGCAGCAAGGTGGTCATCGGCGGCCCTTTCTCACGAGTGAGATCTATTTGTTGTTGTGCGACGAAGAACGCATGCTAGGCAGCCTCCTGCAGCCCGACAAACGATGTTTTCTCGCCCTATGAATGAACTGAATTCATCTTTAGCGCAGCAACGTCGGCAGTTGCCGCCGCTGTCGGCGTTACGCGCGTTCGAAGCCGCGGCGCGGCATCAAAGTTTTCGCCTGGCCGCCGCGGAGCTGTCGGTCACCCCGACCGCGATCAGCCATCAGATCCGCCAGCTCGAATCCCTGCTCGGCGTGACGCTGTTCGAGCGACACGTGCGCATGGTGCGGCTGA
>NZ_JAPDPE010000098.1 GCF_026283955.1 Dyella silvatica
GCATGCCGGAGGCCGCTTTCAAAGCAGCTGCGCCGACAGCAGGCGGCGATTTCGGTGCGCTGCTGCAACAGTCGATCGCTGCCGTTGGCAACAACCAGGCCGAAGCCGGCAAGCTCGCCGCAAGTTTTGAGCGCGGCGATGCCGGTGCTGATCTGGGCCGCACCATGATTGCCGTGCAAAAGTCTGATTTGTCGTTGCGCGGCTTGATCGAAGTGCGCAACAAGCTGGTCGATGCCTACAAGGACATCATGAACATGCCGGTTTGATGCCGACCGTCCGCATCAGGCTTCATGCGTGATGGATCTCGCTTTGGTCAGCATGACGCTGACTGCACTTATTCACTGTTCAAGAGCCTTGCCGATGCCGAGCCGTCTATATGGCTGAGACCGCCATTGCCCAGAGTCCAGGCGAGTCGCGCCTGGTTTCTCTGAAACATATCGCGCAGACCCCGGCAGCCCGGCAATTGCTATTGCTGGTAGCGGTGGCGGCAGCCGTGGCGCTTGGCGTGGCGATCGTGTTGTGGTCGCGTGGGCCCAGCTATGGTTTGCTGTATGCCGGGCTGGAATCCAAAGATGCCGCCGCCATTACGCAGGCATTGCAAGCCGGCAATACGCCTTACCAGTTGAGTGCCGATGGCAGTTCGATCTCGGTGCCGGCCGCCGATCTGGCCGCGTGGCGGCTGAAACTCGCCGCGCAAGGTTTGCCGCAAGGCACTGCGGGCAGTACCAGCATGCCGGCTAACGATTCACCGTTCGGCATGAGCGACCTGGCTGAGCGCACCCGTTATCAACAGCTGCTGGAAACCGATCTGGGCAATACCATCGCCGGCTTGCAATCGGTGCGCAGCGCGCGGGTGCATCTGGCGCTACCCAAGCCCTCGGCGTTTATTCGCGACAATCGCCAGGCCAGCGCGTCGGTGCTGCTGACGCTATATCAAGGGCGCCAGCTGGATGCCAGCCAGGTCGCCGCTATCGTCCATCTGGTAGCCGCCAGCGTGCCGGATCTGGACCCGCGGCAGGTCTCGGTCATCGACCAGCAAGGCCAGCTGCTGACGGTGAGCGACCCGGATAGCCCCAGCGCCATTGGCGATACCCGCCTGCGCATGGCAACGCGCATCGAAAACACCTACGCGCAACGCGTGGAAGCCTTGCTGACGCCGCTGGTCGGTGCCGGCAAAGTGCGCGCGCAGGTTTACGCCGATCTCGATTTCAGCCAGACCGAGAAGGCCACCGAAACCTTTGGGCATGACAAGCCGGCCCTGCGCAGTGAGCAGACCAACAGCGAGCAGCACAACGACAACCGCGGCGCCGTGCCGGGTGCACTAAGCAACCAGCCGCCCACCGCCACGGCGCAACCGACCGCCGCCAAGCCGGGTGCCGCGCCCGCCGCGACAAACAGCAGTCAGGCAAACGCCAACGGCTCCACTTCCAGCAGTGCCACCCGCAACTACGAACTGGATCGCACCATCAGTCACGTCAGCGATCCGGCCGGCCGCCTGGCCCGGCTTACCGTCGCCGTGCTGGTCGACAACAAATCAGTCAGCCCTGGCGATAAAGCCAAGGGCGGCAACAAAAGCGAACCCTTCACCGCGCAAGAGCTGCAACATCTGACCGAACTGGCGCGCAACGCCGTGGGTTACAACGAGGCACGCGGCGACAGCGTCAGCGTGATCAACCAACCGTTTCAGCAAGTGGCCGATGAAGGCGAGCCGCCGGGGCCGTCGTTCTGGCAGCGACCCGGCATGCTGGATCTGCTCAAGCAAGTCGCCGGTGTACTGCTGGCGGTGTTGATTGCCTTCGGCCTGTTGCGTCCGTTGTTGCGCGGGCTGGTCCGCGGGCCCGAGACCAGCAAGGCCTTGCCGGCGCCGTCATCTGCGTTACCCACCGTGTCGGTGCGCATCGATGACGACCCGCTCGATGGCGCCAGCCTCGGTTTGCCTGACCGGCTTGCCGCACCGGCGGCGGTGGCCTACGAACAAAAAATCAGCTCGGCCAAACGCATGGTCAGCGAAAACCCCAAACAAGTGGCGCAAGTAGTGAAGAGCTGGGTGAGCGACGATGGCGGCTAATCAATTGGACGTGACCGGCGCGCAGCGCGCGGCGATCTTGCTGCTGACCCTGGGTGAGCAAGATGCCGCCGAGGTGCTGAAGCATCTCAGCGCACGCGATGTGCAAGCCGTAGGTTCGGCGATGGCCGGGCTGTCCAGTGTGTCGCGCGAGCAAGTCGAGCATGTGCTGGACAAGCTGCACGAAGACATGGGCCGGCATACCTCGCTCGGCGTCGGCACCGAGGATTACATCCGCAAGATTCTGGTCAACGCCTTGGGCGAGAGCAAGGCCGGTGGCTTGATCGACCGGATTCTGCTCGGCCGCAGCAGCAAGGGGCTGGAGTCGCTGAAGTGGATGGAAAGCCGGGCCATCGCCGAGATGATTGGCCAGGAGCATCCGCAAATCATTGCCCTGGTGCTGGCGCACCTCGAACCTGATCAAGCCGCCGAGGTCATTGGCTACCTGCAACCGCGCGTGCGCAGCGATGCCGTCATGCGTATCGCCACCCTCGATGGTGTACAGCCGCATGCGCTCAATGAGCTCGATGAAATCATGGAGCGCCAATTTTCCGGCAATACCAACAAGCTCAAGTCCGCCAACGTCGGCGGCTTGAAAGCGGCGGCGGATATTCTCAACGCGATGGAAACCAGCCGCGAAGCCGAGTTGATGACGGCTATCCGCGGCCAGGACGCCAGCCTGGGCGGCCGCATCGAAGAGCTGATGTTCGTGTTCGACGACCTGGCCGAGCTGGATGACCGCAGCATGCAAACCCTGCTGCGCGAAGTGCCATCGGCGCGCCTGGTGATCGCGCTCAAGGGTGCCGAGTCGGCGGTGCGCGAAAAAATCTTCGCCAACATGTCCAGCCGCGCCGCCGATATGTTGCGCGATGACCTGGAAGTGAAGGGGCCGGTACGTCTTAGCGAAGTCGATGCCGCACAAAAAGAAGTGCTTGGCATCGCCCGCAAATTGGCCGATGCCGGCCAGATCAGCCTTAGCGGTGGCGGCGATGAGTTTGTCTAGCGCAGGCCGATGCTGCCGAAGCTATGACAGCATGCGTGCCGGCCGTGCAGGACAGTGCGCATGATTACTGACGGCAAAGTGCTCAGTCGCGAGCAGTTGCAAGGTTTTACCCGCTGGGCTCCGCCGCAGGTGGGAACAGCGCTGCCGCCGGAGCCCAAGGTCAGCGATGCGCCGGCGCAGCCCACGGTTCGCGATCTGGAAGCCTTGGAGCAACAGGCGCGCGACGAAGGCTACGCCGCCGGACTGGCTGAAGGACGCACCGCCGCCGATGAGTCCTTGCGCGCGCAAATGGCCCGTTTCGAAACCTTGCTCGATGCCGCGGCACGACCGCTGCAGGCCTTCGACGATGCGACCGAACAAGAGCTGGCACGGCTGGCGATGGTCACCGCACGCCGGGTTATTGCGCGCGAGCTCAGCTTGACGCCGGCATTGATCGTGCAGGCCGTGCGTCAAGCCGCGTTGGCATTGCCGACGGCCACCCGCGCATTGCGCGTGCGCCTGCATCCGGATGATCTGAACCTGCTGCGCGAACTCGATGCCAGTGAAGCGCACTGGCAACTTCTGGCCGACCCCGAACTCGCGCGCGGCGATTGCGTACTCGAAAGCGAGCGCTCGCGGCTGGACGCGCGTGTCGAGACACGCCTGTCTGCCATCGTCGATGCCGTGCTCGGTGCCGACCTTCCCGGCGTCGATGAGATCGATGGTGCGAACGAGGACGCCGCATGAATGCATTGGCAGCAACGCCTGGCCCGCCGCCGTCAGCGCGCGGAAACCACCCCCACGCTGACCGTGCAAGGGCGCCTGCGCCGCGTCGTCGGCCTCACCCTGGAAGCCGAGGGCTGCGAGGCTGCCTTGGGCGCGCGTTGCCTGGTGGCGACGGCGGCGGGTGCCGAGCTGGAGACCGAAGTCGTCGGTTTTTCCGACGAAAGACTATTGCTGATGCCGGTGACCGAAATGCACGGCGTCATGCCCACTGCGCGGGTGCGGCCCTGCGCCAGCGCAGGCGGATTGCCGGTAGGGCTGGCCTTGCTTGGGCGGGTGATCGGCGCCGATGGCGTGCCGCTGGATGGTGCCGGCCCGTTGGACAGCGAAGAGCACGCCGCGCTGAAGCGCGAGCCGATCAACCCGATGGCACGCAAGCCCATCGATACCCCGCTGGATGTGGGCGTGCGCGCGATCAATGCACTGCTTACGGTTGGCCGCGGCCAGCGCCTGGGCCTGTTCGCCGGCTCGGGTGTCGGCAAGTCGACCTTGCTCGGCATGATGACGCGCTATACCGATGCCGATGTAGTGGTGGTCGGTTTGATTGGCGAGCGCGGCCGCGAGGTCAAGGAGTTTGTCGAACACACCCTCGGTAGCGAAGGCCGCGCGCGCGCGGTCATTGTCGCGGCGCCTGCCGATGCGCCGCCGCTCAAACGCCTGCGTGGCGCGCAATATGCCACCGCGATAGCCGAGTGGTTTCGCGACCGCGGCCAGCGCGTACTGTTGTTGATGGATTCATTGACTCGCTATGCCCAGGCCCAGCGCGAAATCGCCCTGGCGATAGGCGAGCCGCCGGCCACCAAAGGCTATCCGCCTTCGGTGTTCGCGTTGCTGCCGGCGCTGGTCGAGCGTGCCGGTAACGATGCCGAAGGGCGCGGCTCGATCACCGCCTTTTACACCGTGCTGACCGAAGGCGACGATTATCGCCATGACCCGATTGCCGACGCGGCGCGGGCGATTCTGGACGGCCATATCGTGTTGTCGCGCGATCTGGCCGAAGCCGGGCACTACCCGGCGATCGATATCGAAGCCTCGATCAGCCGCGTGATGCCTGCAGTGGTAACACGCGAGCACCTGCGTGCGGCGCAGCGCTTTCGCCAGGTTTACTCCGCCTACCGGCAACAGCGCGACCTGATTGCCGTAGGCGCCTATCAACGAGGCTCCGATCCGCATGTGGATCAGGCGATTGCCTTGTGGCCGACGCTGCGCGGCTTTCTACAACAAGAAGTCGATGAGCCGATGCCGTTGCATGCCGCTATCGAGACCTTGAACGGTATTACCGCGGGCATCGAGACATGACCTCCCGTTCGCAACGCCTGCAACCGGCTGCCGAGCAGGCCCGCGAACGACGCGAGCAAGCCTTGCAACGGCTGGCCGAACAGCAGCAACGCCTGCTCAAGGCCGAACAGCAAATGACCGAGCTGCAACGTTATCACAGCGAGTACGCCTTGGGCGCGGTGGCGGGAGGCCTCAGTGTCGAGGCCTTGCTCAACCGGCAACACTTCGTCGAACGCATCGATCGGGCCATCGCGCAACAGCTGATCGAGCTGGAGCGCCTGCGCCGGCAGCTGGCATTGGCCAGCGATGGTTGGCGTGCGGCGCATGCAATACCGGCGCGGGCCGGTGCGTACATCCGGCACGGCGTCTTCGGCGGGCAACGAGCCGCCCGCCAGCGATGGCGAATCCTTTTTATCCGACCCCCATTTTTTTTCGCCATGAGCTGCACGCCATGACTATTCAAGCTCCTGTTGCCGCACCTTCCAGCCCCTCTGCGGGCACTGCTTCGTCAGGCAGGCATGTCATGAAATCACCGGTATCCCATCAGGGCGCTTCCAGGTCGTCGTCACCGAATCCGCCCGCTGCGGCGGGTGCCAGCCGCAACGATTCCCCCGACAGCGAGCCGGCCGCGTCAGCCGCGCCAACGAACGACTTCGACAGCCAGCTTGAACAGGCGCGGCAACTGCAACGGATGACCCCGCTGACCTTGCCAGCGTTGCCAACAGCGGTCGCGACACCCGCGCCACTGCCGCCGGTTGCCGGCGACAACATCGACGCCGGCAAGCATCCCACCGACGGCAGCCATCCCGCCGGTGAAGGTGATACCGCGACGCTGGCCGCCGCGATGCTGTCGATGCTCGGACAGGCACCCCATGCCTTGCCCGCGCGCAGCGAGGCGAAAGGCGATCTGCCAGGCCGTGCAGCGGCCGCCGGGCTCCAGGCCAACGGCGTGATCGCCGCCGACGCAGCCTCCACGACCATCCCAGCAGCCATCACGGCGGCAGGGGCCGCGATGATGCCGGCACTCAACGAGATACCCGCCGAACGTGCCTCGCACAAAGATGCAGCCACCACCGATATGCAGGCGATGACGACCTCCCTGTCGCTGGATGCCAGTCAGGCCAACAACTCCGCAGCACACAGCTTGCGCATGCAAGCCCCCGTTGCGAGCGCCACCTTCGCCCAAGAACTGAGCCAGCAAGTCGCCTGGCTCGGCGGCCAAGACATTAAGCAAGCCCGCATCCGTTTGCACCCGGAAGAACTCGGCCAACTCGACGTGAAAGTCAGCGTCGAACATGGCCGCGTCGATGTAAGTTTCACTGCCCAACACCCCGCCGCGGTCACTGCCGTACAACAAAGCCTGACCCAACTCGACACCATGCTCGCCGGCCAGGGACTTTCCCTGGGGCAGGCACACGTGGGGCAGCAAGGTCAGGGCGGCGCCGCTCATGGGCAGGCGACAGGCGATGTACGGGATGTCGATGGCACGGGTGGCGAGCAGGAGGTTTTGTTGCAGCGGGTGGGAGTGGGATTGGTGGATGCGTTTGCTTGAATGGGTCTTGCGCTGAGTGATCGCTTGTTGGGTACTTTGTGGCTAGGTTGTCGCCTTTGGCGTGTTTCGCCCTCCTGCCGGAGGGCGAGTCACTTTTCTTTGCGTGGCCAAAGAAAAGTAACCCAAAGAAAGGCCACCCCCATGCCGCGCTCTACGGGCATCCTGCCCTACGAGTGCGTGCGGCTGGGCCGGGCTTTTCGACAGGGCTCCTGCCCTGGCGAAAAGGCATCGACGTCCATGTCGATGCCCCTGCGGGCCTGTCGACCTGGCCTCACCGCGGCAAAGGGGGCCCAAGAGCTTGCGCGCGTCCTGCGCGCACTCGGGAGCGACTGCAAGCAGTCGCCGGGCGATGGAGGATTCGGCGTCGTGAGGGTCCGCCGCACTACTCCCTCCCCTGCTTGCAGGGGAGGGTTGGGGAGGGGTGCCATCTTGCGGCAAGCCCTCACCCCCTCCCAGCCTCCCCCTACAAGTAGGGGGAGGGGCCAAAGCGGCAAGGTTGAGAATCGGCGCAAACACCGAGCGCTGCGCCTTCTTCTCCTGCTTTTGCTTCTGCCTCTGCTTCTGCTTCTGTTCTTGATCTTGATGTTGCCCTTGCCCTCCGGGGCCCCTGTGCGTCGGTGAGGGTTGGACGACAAGGCCCGCAGGGGCATCGACATGGACGTCGATGCCTTTTCGCCAGGGCAGGAAGCCCTGGCGAAAAGCCCGGCCAGCCCTCACGCACCCGAAGGGCGACAAGCGGGGTTGGCCTTTCTTTGGGTTACTTTTCTTTGGCCACGCAAAGAAAAGTAACTCGGGCCCCGGCAGGGGTTCGAAAGCCCGCCGCAGGCGAGCCAGTTCGCGACAGGATCACAAACAAGCCAACCCCGCCGCAGGCGAACAAGCTCGCGATATCACCACAAGCAAGCGAGAAAACACGCCGCCAGGATCGCGTCACGCCACCCCACCGTCACGCGTCAAGAAAACGCCATCCCCAAATCAACACCACCCCCAACCCGCATCACCACTCACATCCCCCGCATGGCACAGCGTTTGCTAACTACCCAACTATCAGGCGCATGGCCGCGCCCAGTCTTTATGTTGATACGAGGTAGTTCATGGCTGTTGCCGAATCCACGCCGAATGTTGCGCCGGTCAAAAAAGGAGTCAGTCGCCGTTGGGTGGTGATTTTGTTGGTGATCTTGTTGTTGGTTTCCGCGGCGGGTGGCTATGCCTTGTTCGCTTTGCACAAAGAGTCGAGGCAGGCGGGCGCATCGACACAGGTGGATGACAAGTCGGCGGCTAAGGCGAAGGCGCCTGAGCTTTATCTGGCCCTGGAGCCAGCCTTCGTGGTGAATTTTCGCAACGAAGAATCGATGAGTTATCTGCAGGTGGGGGTGACCTTGATGTCACACGATGCGACAGCGATTCAGGCGGCGAAAGATGCCGATCCGGTGATTCGCAATGCGCTGGTGTTGCTGTTCAGCAGCCAGGATGGTGCCGAGATAAGCAGCACCGACGGCAAGCAGAAGCTGCAGGCCAAGGCGCTGGCAGCGGTGCAGAAAATTGTGGCGGACAAGCTGGGCAAGCCTGGCATTGATGCCTTGTACTTCACCAGCTTCGTCATGCAGTAGGGCCGCGACTGATGAGCGATCTGCTTTCGCAAGAAGAAATCGATGCCCTGCTGGAGGGTGTGGATGGCGGTGCGGTCGCCACCGGTGGTGACGAGCCGTTGCCGCCGGGATCGGTCGTTACTTATGACTTCACCCAGCAGGACCGCATCGTGCGTGGGCGCCTGCCTACGCTGGAAATGATTAACGACCGCTTTGCGCGTTTCTTTCGCACCGGCATTTTCAGCGTGTTGCGCAAGACCTGCGAGGTATCGGTGCGCGGCGTGCGCATGCTTAAGTTCGGTGAGTACGTGCATGGGCTGGCGGTGCCGAGCAATCTCAACCTGGTACGTGTCAAACCTTTGCGCGGCACAGCCTTGACGGTGATCGAGCCGCGCCTGGTGTTTTCCATCATCGACAATTTCTTCGGTGGCGACGGCCGTTATCACGCACGTATCGAAGGTCGCGATTTCACGCCTACCGAAAACCGGGTGATCCAGATCGTCTTGGCGGAGCTGTTCGCCGCCATGACCGAGGCCTGGGCGCCGGTATTGGCGTTGCAATACGAGTTTCTGAATGCGGAGATCAATCCGCAGTTCGCCAATATCGTCAGCCCGACCGAAACCGTGGTGGTGTCGCGCTTTCATGTCGAGCTGGACGGCGGTGGCGGCGAGATCCACATGACGTTGCCGTATGCGATGGTCGAGCCCATCCGCACCTTGCTCGATGCCGGTGTGCAGAGCGACCGGGTCGAGCGCGACGACCGTTGGGCGGAGTGCCTGCACGAAGAGGTGATGGATGCCGAAGTGCAGCTGAGCTCGTTGTTGCTGGAGTTGCAGATCAGCATCGGCGAGTTTCTGCGCCTGCGTCCCGGCGATGTGATTCCGGTACAGATGCCCGAGCTTTCCACCGTGTTTGCCGAAGACGTTCCGGTATTTCGTGGTCGTCACGGTCAGGCCAATGGCCGCAGCGCGGTGCGATTCCACGAGCCGGCGGGGCGGCGTGGTGCGCGCTCGTCGGGTGAATCGTTCACCGAACACGCCCCTGAATGACGCAGCCCTGTATGAGTCAGCCAAGTGAGTTTCGCTAAATGAATAACGATATGAATCCGAAGGGTGAAAGCGTGGGTGCGGACAGCGAACATGACGAGCTCAATAACCTGGGCGGTCTGACCAGCGAGGGTGTCGAGGTCAATCTCGACATGATTCTCGATGTGCCGGTAACACTGGCGATGGAGGTCGGGCGCACGCGTATCAGCATCCGCAATCTGTTGCAGCTCAACCAGGGCTCGGTGGTGGAGCTTGATCGTGCGGCGGGTGAGCCGTTGGATGTATTCGTCAACGGCACCCTGGTCGCGCATGGCGAGGTGGTGGTGATCAATGAGAAGTTCGGCATTCGCTTGACCGACGTGATCAGCCCGGCCGAGCGTGTGCGCAAACTACGGTGACCGCCATGCTTGCCTTGATCGCCCCTGCAACACCTGAACTCAATATGGGCGCTGAGCTGCTGCGCATGCTGTTGAGCCTGGGTGGCATCGTTGCGCTGATTTTTGCCGCCGGTTGGCTGAGTCGTCGTGTGCAAGGGCGCGCGCAGCCGGGCGGTCGGCGTATCCGTTGTGTTGAAAGCTTTGCACTGGGTACGCGCGAGCGGGTGCTGTTGCTGGATGCCGACGGCAAGCGTTTGCTGATCGGCCTGGGGCCTGCCGGCATGCGTACCCTGCACGTTTATGACGGAGCGGCACCCGAGCAGGACGAATCCACGGCGGCGGCAGCACCTTTTAACTTCAGCGACGTGCTCGCCGCGTGGAAGCGCAAGCCATGAAGTATCTGCGCTGGTTGATGGTGCTGTTGCCGCTGTTGCCGCTGACGGCCTGGGCTGACCCTGTGGGCATTCCCGCGTTAAACGTACAGAACGCGGCGGGCGGCGGGCAGAACTGGACGATATCGCTGCAGCTGCTGGCACTGATGACGGTGCTGACCTTGTTGCCGGCGATTCTGCTGATGATGACGTCGTTTACCCGCATCATCATCGTGCTGGGTTTCCTGCGGCAGGCGTTGGGTACGCAGTCGACGCCACCCAATCAGGTATTGCTGGGGCTGGCGTTGTTTCTCAGCCTGTTCGTGATGTCGCCGGTGCTCGAACACGCCTATCACGATGGCGTGAAACCTTATATGGATGGCCAGCTCAGTGCCGAGCAGGCGTTGCCGCTGGCCTCGGCGCCGTTCAAGCATTTCATGCTCGACCAGACACGCGACGCCGATTTGCAGTTGTTCACGCGCCTGGCCAAAGAGCAACCCTACGCCAGCAAAGACGACGTGCCGTTTCGCGTGGCGATGCCGGCCTTTGTGACCAGCGAGTTGAAGACAGCATTCCAGATGGGATTTTTGTTATTCATCCCGTTTCTGATTATCGATCTGGTGGTGGCGAGCGTGCTGATGTCGATGGGCATGATGATGGTCTCGCCGATGATTATCTCGCTGCCGTTCAAGATCATGTTGTTCGTCTTGGTCGATGGCTGGACGCTGTTGCTCGGTACCCTGGCCTCGAGTTTCGCGTAAACACGCACCCGCTTGCCGGTGAGTTTTTCATTTACCGGAGGCGGGTGCGCGGTTTCGCTGACTTCAGGTCAGGCTTTCGGCTCAGCCGTGATGCAAGGCCAGCCAGTGCTTGGCCCACAGGATGGAGACGGTGATACCGGCGTCATTTTTGTATCGCCCGGTATCGAGGTCGGCTTTTGCGCCGGGTAGATAGATCGCGGTGTTGTATGGCACCAGATACATAAAGCCCGCGGGGAGATAGTTGTAGGTGTTGCCGCTGGAATCGCCCTGGCGGTCGATGGTGGGGGCGTATATCCCGGCGCCATCCGTGGTGGTCTGCAACATCAGCTCATGCACGATGGTGTCGGCATAGGTTTTCATTTGCTGCGCGGTGACATCGGTATAGCCCGCGCGATAGGCGCGTGTCAGTCCCCAGATGTCGTACTGCGCGTGGATGTTGCTCTGCTCGCTGGTCAGGTAGCCCACCGTATCGCCGTAGTTGCCGTAGCCCCAGTCGAATACCGGAGTGCCATCCGGCGCCTTGATCGGTTTCGCGTTCTGTACGAACAGTTGGGTCCAGCGTTTGACGACACTTTTGTATTTGGCGGCCAGGGTGGCATTGCCGCCGGACTGCTCCTCGATCTGGCCCATCGTCTGGTAGGCATGCATGAACATCATGCCGCGATTCCATGCGTTGACGTTGTTGGAGCCGGCATTGACGTTGTTCGGGCCGTTGTAGATCGGCGAGCTGGGGTGTTTCATCGTCAGCGTGCTGGTGTCGAGAAACTGTTTATCGAAGAAGCTCGCCATGGTGAATTCGAGCATGGCTTTGTAAGTCTTCGCGCGCTCCAGGTACGTCGCGCCGTAGTGGTTCGGGTCGCCATCGGGCACGACGTCGTTCCAGATGGCCGGGGTGCGGAGAATGTTCAGCGCCGTATCGGCGATGAGCCCGGTGGTTTCCGCCGTTTCGCAGCCCGCATACTGAGATGGTGGCGCATCCGGCGGCCAGATCGGCGCCAGGTCCTTGGTCCACATGACCCGGTGTTCTCCGGCCGGGAGATCGTTGCGATGGATGAGCCAGGTCTCGCTCCATTGCATCGCCAGATCGATCAGCTGTCGGTTTTCCCTGGCGAGGGCAGGCAGTTCGCGAGTGATTTCATACAGGTAGTTGATCGACTGCAGCGTCGGCCCGTATTTGAAGTCGGCCAGCTGGTTATGCACGCCGTTAGGCCCCCATTGCTGAAACGGGATGGGCTTGACGCTCGATGTGACGGTGATGAACGTATCCACCTCGTGTGCGGTTACGTCACCGCTCAGGCTGTCGATGGCGTAGGTGGTCGCTGCAGGCGCCTGAGCTGCAGCTGTATGGGCAAAGGCCAGCGCGCAAACGAGCGCGGTCGTGCAGAAAGGCAAACGCTTTTCCATGAAGACTCCACTGGTTGAACATCAGGGGGACGGTACGGCTATGGAAGAAATAAGATTTTCTGCATGGGAGACATCGGTGGGGCCGATGTCGATGGCAGCAAACGGCACGGTTTCGAATCCGGTTGACCTGTGGTCGTAGCGTGCATTCATCTTGCAGATGGCGCTGCGTGGTCGATCACGCGATGGTTATCCGGCGGGTGTCGAAACTCCGACGCCATCGCCACGGCGGCGATGTGCCGCCGTCAAGCAATCATCGCCGGACAGGGCTGCATCCAGGCCTGATGCGGTTTCCGCCCATGGCATGCCACTTGCAGCAGGCGTGACGACCGCCGCTGCCACGCATCGGCAGCTAGCCCATGTAAGGACCCAGACGGTGACCCCAGAGTCAGTTATCGAGTTCGGTCAACACGCGCTTTATATCGCGATGATGATTGCCGCACCGCTGTTGCTTACCGCACTGGCAGTGGGCTTGCTGATCGGCGTGATCCAGGCGGCGACGCAGATCAACGAAATGACCTTGAGTTTTATCCCCAAGCTGATTGCCATGGCGGCGGTCGGCGTGATCTCGGGGCCATGGATGCTACGCACCCTGGTGCATTTCACCCGGCAGTTGATCGAGAGCCTGCCGAGTGCCGTGAGGTGAATGGCGTCACCGTAACCAGCGCCGATCTCGCCCAGCTACCTTTGCTGCTGGGCAGTTTCCTATGGGCGCTGGGCCGGGTCGGTGGCCTGTGTCTGATCGCCCCGGTATTCAGCTCCAGCGTGATTCCGGCGCGTATACGCGTGGCGCTGGTATGTCTGTTGACCTTGCTGCTGGTGCCGATGGCGCCGGCTACGTTTGATCCGCTGAGTGCCGCGGGCATCGCCATCATGGTGGGGCAGGTGTTGATTGGCACGGCGGTCGGTTTTGTATTGAAGCTGGTGTTCGAGGCGGTGGCTTTGGGCGGCCAATTGATTGCGCAAAGCATGAGCCTGGGTTTTGCCGAGGTGGTGAATCCGCAGGGTGGCGGCAGCTCGCCGGTACTGAGCCAGTTTTATTTGCTGTTGGTGACGCTGCTGTTTCTCAGCATGAATGGTCATTTGCGTTTGATCGCCTTGCTTGCCGACAGCTTTGAGACCTTGCCATTAGGCGCTGAAACGATCAATGCGAATGGCTTGTATGCGGTGCTGGCGTTTGCCACGCAGTTGTTCAGCGGTGCAGTGCGGGTGGCGTTGCCGGCGATGAGTGCGTTGTTGGTGGTGAATATCGGGTTTGCGGCGATTAGTCGGTCGGCGCCGTCGATGAATCTTTTTGCGGTAGGTTTTCCGATCACGCTTTGTCTGGGCTTGATTGCGTTGTGGTTGGCGTTGGGGAGTTTGCCGGGGGCGTTTGATTCGTTGCAGCAGGAGGCGTGGGGGGTGATGCGTGCTTTGTTTGGTGGGCGCTAATCGCTTGGGCGGCTCTTCTTTATTTGAAGTTGGGGGCTTTAGCTTGGGGTGTGGCGAGATTGTCGCCTGCGGCGGGGTTTCGCCCTCCTGCCGGAGGCCGAGTCACTTTTCTTTGCGTGGCCAAAGAAAAGTAACCCAAAGAAAGGCCATCCCCGGTGCGTCGCCCTTCGGGTGCGTGAGGGTTGGCCGGGCTTTTCGACAGGGCATCCTGCCCTGGCGAAAAGGCATCGACATCCGTGTCGATGCCCCTGCGGGCCTGATCGTCCAGCCCTCACCGACGCACAGGGGCCCCGAAGGTCAAGGGCAACATCAAGGGCAACATCAAGATCAAGATCAAGAACAGAAGCAGAGGCTGAGGCTGAGGCTGAGGCAGGAGAAGAAGGCGCAGCACTCGGTGTTCGCGTTGATTCCCAACCTTGCCGCTTCTGCCCCTCCCCCTGCTTGTAGGGGGAGGCTGGGAGGGGGTGAGGGCTTGCCGCAAGATGGCACCCCTCCCCAACCCTCCCCTGCAAGCAGGGGAGGGAGTAGTGCTGCCAGCCGTCACGACACCGAATCCTTCATCGCCCGGCGACTGCTTGCAGTCGCACCCGAGTGCGCGCAGGACGCGCGCTGCTCTTGGGGCCCCTATACCGCGGTGAGGCTGGGACGAATAAGCCCGCAGGGGCATCGACACGGATGTCGATGCCTTTTCGCCAGGGCAGGAGCCCTGTCGAAAAGCTCGGCGCAGCCACACGTACTCGAAGGGCAGGATGCCCGTAGAGCGCGGTATGGGGTTGGCCTTTCTTTGGGTTACTTTTCTTTGGCCACGCAAAGAAAAGTGACTCGGACTCCGGCAGGAGTTCGAAAGCCCGCCGCAGGCGAACCAGATCGCGAAACCATAACCAACAGCCCCCCGCTAAAAACAGACAAAGGAGGTATCTCCCATGTCTGAAGAAAGCGACCAGGAACGCACCGAACAACCCTCAGAAAAACGCCTGCGAGAAGCCCGCGAAAAAGGCGACCTCCCGCGCTCGCGTGATCTGTCCGGCGCCCTCGTCGTACTAGCCGGTGTCAGCGCCTTACTGGCCGGCGGCGACAAAGCCTTCATGCATGCCAAGCGCATCTACAGCCTGGGCCTGGAATATCCACGCGAGGCTTTGTTCTCCGACGAGCTGCCCGCTCGCGTCATGCATGCGGCAATGCGCGAGGCCATGGCGTTGTTTGCGCCGGTGGCGATAGCGACGATGTTGGCGACGCTGGCGGGGCCGATCTTGCTTGGCGGTCTGAGTTTCAGCGGCCAGGCGTTGCAGCCGAAGTTCGACCGGCTTGATCCGCTCAAGGGGCTGGGGCGCATTTTTGCCTTGCGTGGCCTGGTGGAGCTGGCCAAGTCGTTTTTGAAGCTGTTCTTGATTGGCGGTGTGCTGGCGATGTTGCTCTGGCAGGCGCAGGCGCATTTGCTGGCGACGGGGCGGGGCCCGGTGCCGGCGGGTATTGCGCAATCGCTGGCGCTGTTGGGGCGTGCGGCGTTGTTGTTTGGCTCGGTGCTGGCGTTGATTGGCGGTATCGATGCCTTGTATCAGCGCTTTGATTACGGCAAGCGGCAGCGCATGACCAAGCAGGAAGTGCGTGACGAGATGAAGGAAAGCGAGGGTAATCCCGAGCTGAAAAACCGTATTCGCCAGGTGCAGCATCAGCTGGCGCGGCGCCGGATGATGCAGGAGCTGCCGCAGGCCGATGTGGTGGTGGTCAACCCGACGCATTTCGCGGTGGCATGCGTGCGCCGCGGGTCATCGCCAAGGGTGTCGACGTGTTGGCGCAGCAGATTCGCCTGGTCGCTTCTGGCCACCGTATTCCCTTGGTCGAAGCGCCGCCGTTGGCGCGTGCCCTGTATGCCACCACCGAACTGGGCAAGGAAATCCCCGCCGCATTGTATGTGGCGGTGGCACAGGTGCTGGCCTATGTGTTCCAGCTCAAACAGGCGGTGGCGCAGGGCGCGGAACCGCCCAGCCCGCCATCGCCGCAGGTCGATCCCAGCCTGCTTGGCCCCTATAGCAATGTTGCGAGGCAATAACCCATGGCTGCCGTAGGCGCACTCGATACTCTTAAATCCATGGGGCGGCGCGGGGTTGGCGCGCCGATCATCATGCTGGCGATGTTGGCGATGCTGATGTTGCCGCTGCCGCCGTTTTTGCTGGACATGCTTTTCAGTTTCAACATCGCCTTGTCGCTGGTGATTCTGCTGGCGGTGATTTATGTGATGCGGCCGCTGGAGTTCGCTGCGTTTCCCACCGTGGTGTTGATGGCGACCTTGCTGCGCCTGGCCTTGAATATCGCTTCCACCCGCGTCGTGCTGCTGAATGGCCATGACGGCCCAGGTGCGGCGGGCAAGGTGATCGAGGCGTTCGGCGAGTTTGTGATCGGTGGCAACTTTGCCGTGGGCCTGGTGGTGTTTTCGATTCTCACCATTATCAATTTCGTGGTGGTCACCAAGGGCGCCACGCGCGTGTCAGAGGTTACCGCGCGCTTCACCCTGGATGCGATGCCGGGTAAGCAGATGGCGATCGATGCCGATCTCAACGCCGGCCTGCTGACCCAGGAGCAAGCACGCGAGCGACGGCAGGAAGTGCGCGAAGAAGCCGACTTCTATGGCTCCATGGACGGTGCCTCGAAGTTTGTGCGCGGCGACGCAACCGCGGGCATCCTGATTTTGCTGATCAATATCGTCGGCGGCTTTTTTGTCGGCGTGATGCAGCATGGCTTGAGCGCGAGCGAGGCGGCCAAGACGTACACCTTGCTGACGATTGGCGACGGCCTGGTCGCGCAGGTGCCGGCGTTGATGTTGTCGATTGCCGCGGCGGTGATCGTCACGCGTGTATCCAAATCGCAAGACATGGGCAAGCAGGTGATCGGCCAGGTGTTCGGCCAGCCGCGTGCCCTGGCCGTGGCCGGCGTGGTGCTGGGTGTCATGGGTTTGATCCCAGGCATGCCGAACATGGCTTTTCTCTTACTCGGTGCCGCCTGTGGCGGCGCTGCCTGGCTGATGATGAAACGCGATCGCGAGACGCGCACCAAGCTGGCCGAGGACGCGGCCGAGCCGATGCAACCGGTGGCACCCACTGAGCGGCTGGAGCTGGGCTGGGAGGATGTCGCCAGCGTCGACCCGGTGGGCCTGGAAGTGGGTTATCGATTGATTCCGCTGGTGGACAAGAATCAGGGCGGCGAGCTGATGGGGCGAATCAAGTCGGTACGCCGCAAGCTGTCACAGGAACTGGGCTTCCTGGTGCCTGCGGTGCATATCCGCGACAACCTCGATCTTGGGCCCAATACCTATCGCATCACCTTGATGGGTGTGCCGATGGGCGAGGCGGAGGTTTATACCGAGCGCCTGCTGGCGATCAATCCGGGGCGCGTGCATGGCACGCTGCAAGGTATCGCCACGCAGGACCCGGCCTTTGGGCTGGAGGCGGTGTGGGTGGAGAGCGGGCAGCGCGATAACGCGCAGAATCTGGGTTACACCGTGGTCGATCCGGCTACGGTCATTGCCACCCATATGTCGCATCTGTTGCAAGGCCATGCGCACGAATTGCTCGGCCATCAAGACGTGCAGCAGTTGCTCGACCGGCTCGCCGCAAGTGCGCCCAAGCTGGTGGAAGACCTGGTGCCCAAGCGCCTGCCGCTGGGTGTGGTGGTCAAGGTGTTGCAGAACTTGCTGGCCGAGCGGGTGCCGATTCGCAACATGCGCAGCATCGTCGAATCCTTGGCGGAACACGCTGGGCAGAGTCAGGATCCCGGCGCCCTCAGCGCGGCCGTGCGCGTCGCGCTGGGTCGTCAAATCGTGCAGGAGATCGCCGGTCTCGGTACCGAAATCCCGGTTATCACCTTGGCGCCAGAGCTGGAGCAGATCCTGCTCAACTCGATAGGCAACGGCGGTGTAGCCGGTGCGGCGGTAGAGCCGGGGCTGGCCGATCGCTTGCAGCAAAGCGTAGCCGATGCATCGCGGCGGCAAGAAATGAGCGGCGAACCCGCCGTGTTGTTAGTGGCGCCACAACTGCGTCCATGGCTTGCACGCTTCACTCGTCACGTGGCACAGAACCTGCACGTACTGGCTTACAACGAAGTGCCGGATAACCGCAGGGTGCGGTTGGTGCAGGCGCTTGGGCAGTGAGTGGAGACATGGTGATGGGGTGTTTGAGGCGGGGAACGGGGAATGGGGAATGGGGAGCTTGCGTGTTGTCGCGAGCTTCGGCGTTCCGCGTTCGGTTGCAAGCTTTTTTCGCCGATGGCGGACGAACAGTGCGAGCTGCAAGCGCGCCACTTTATGCACATCTACGTAGCCAGTACTTCCCCTGCACAGCGCAACCCACACGTTCCCTGTCCCCCGTTTCCCGTTCCCCACTCGCAGGAGGCTTGAAGCCGGGAACGGGGAATAGGGAACGGGGAGCTTGTGTGTTGTCGCGAGCTTCGACGTTTCGCGTCCAGCTGAAAGCTGCTTTCGCTGATGGCGGGCGAGCAGCGCGAGATGCAAGTACACCCATCGATACGCATCGATGTAGTTGTTACCGACGCGGCCCCGTGCAACCCACACGTTCCCTGTTTCCCATTCCCCGTTCCCCGCTCGCCGAGCCCACTCCATGAAAATCAAACGTTTCGTCGCCCCGGATATGCGTCAAGCCATGCGCGGGGTGCGTGAAGAGCAGGGGCCGGATGCGGTGATTCTTTCGACCCGGCGCTTGGATGAAGGTATCGAAATTATCGCCGCGGTCGACTACGACGAGGCGCTGGTGCGCGAGGCTGCGCGCCATGGTGCGCCGTTGCCGGTGGAGCGCGGCGGCGAATCGGTGGCGAGTAAAACGCCGGTGGAAACAGGACCGGGCGAACCCCGTGTTGCCGCGCCCTCGATGCTGCGTTCGCCACCACCGTTGCCGCCGGCGGCGGAAGCCAGACCCACCGAAACCGTGTTGCTGCATCCGATGATGGAGCGTGCCGCGCACGATACCGCGCGCATGCGGGCGGAACTCGGCGACTTGCGCAGCTTGTTGGAGACACAGCTGTCCAGTCTTGGCTGGAACGATTTGGAGCGTCGCCATCCGCAACGTGCGCGAATTTTGCGCGATCTCACCCGGCTGGGTATCGAGGCGGATGTGGCGCGGCGGCTGGTCGACGAATTGCCGTCGCAACTCAGTGCCGAGCAGGCGCGTTATCTACCGCTGGGCGTGCTTAGCCGCAGCCTTGCGGTGAGTGGCCGCGATCTGGCTGCCGATGGTGGCGTAACCGCCCTGGTCGGGCCGACCGGTGTCGGTAAAACCACGACGATCGCCAAGCTGGCGGCACAGGCGGTGTTGCGTCATGGCGCGGCTCGGGTGGCCTTGGTCAGCACCGATGACTACCGCATCGGTGCCGCCGCGCAGCTTGAACACTATGGCCGTCTATTAGGTGTAAGGGTGTATCCGGCGCACGATGCCGACAGTTTGCGCCGAGTGCTGGATAACTTGCGCGACCGGCATACCGTGCTGGTGGATACCGCCGGTGTTGCTGGCAGTGATCCGCGCCTGCAACAACAAATGACGTTGCTGCGCGATGCCGGCGCGCTGCGTACTTGTGTCGTGCTGGCGGCCAATGCCCAGGCGCAAGCCCTTGATGAGACCTTGCGCGCTTACCTGCCGTTGCGGCCGCAGGCCTGCATTCTGACCAAGCTGGACGAGGCGCCGAGCCTGGGCGGCGCGTTGTCCATGTTGATCCGTCATCGGCTGCCGCTGGACTACATCACCGATGGCCAGCGCGTGCCCGAAGACATTGCCGCCGCCGATGCGCGCGTGCTGGTTTGTCGTGCCGCGCAAGCATTGAAACAGCCCGTGGCCGAAGACAAAGCGGCCGATGACCTCAAGCTGGCCGAGCGTTTCGGCCTTGCCATGGCGACCGCCTGATGGGAGTGGTGTCGATGAATCAGGCGTGGGGCTTGAATCGTATTTTCCCGTTGCTGGCCGCCCATCAAGATCAAGTTCATCCCGACCAGGCCGCCGGGTTGCGCGAGCGGCCGCGGCGCCGTTGCCGCACCATTACCGTCGCCGGTGGCAAAGGCGGCGTGGGTAAGTCCACGGTGACGGTGAACCTGGGCATGGCCTTGTCGATGGCCGGCCGCGAGGTGATGTTGCTGGATGCCGACATGGGCATGGCCAATCTCGATGTGTTGCTGGGGCTGACCCCGTCGCGGCATATCGGCCATCTGCTCGACGGCAGTTGCGGCCTGGAAGATCTGCTCTTGCCTGGGCCGCATGGCTTGAAGGTGATACCGGCCGGTTCCGGTGCGCGCCGGCTGGCGCAGCTTGGCAATGGTGAACACGCCGCGGTGATTCGCGCGTTCGACGAGTTGGTGCATCCGCCGGAGTATTTGCTGGTGGATACCGCCGCCGGGGTATCCGACAACGTGGCGCTGTTTGCCGCCGCTGCCGACGACGTCATCCTGGTGGTGTGCGACGAGCCGGCCTCGATGACCGATGCCTACGCCTTGATCAAGGTACTTAGCCGCGACTTCGGCGTGCGTCGCTACCACGTGCTGGCCAACATGGTGCGCCATGCCGGCGAGGCACGGCAGCTCTACACCAAGCTGGCACGGGTCAGCGACCGCTTTCTCGACGTAACGCTCGACTTCGTCGGCATGGTGCCGCACGACGAGCAGCTGCGGCAGGCCATCCGCCGCCAGAGCGCGGTGGTCGATACCGCGCCGGGCAGTCGTTCAGCACAAGGATTCAAGCAATTGGCAGGGGCGGTCGATACATGGGGAGAACCTGAGCGCCCGAGTCATGACCGCATCGCCTTTTTTGGTGGTCAGGCCGCATTGGCGACGGGGTGGTGAGATGAGCGTGGCTTCCGAATATCTACAACTGCAACGCGAAAGCAGTGACGACATGGTGCGCCGGCATGCTCCCCTGGTGCGGCGTATTGCCTATCACCTGATGGGCCGGTTGCCGGCCAGCGTGGATGTGGATGACCTGGTGCAGGCGGGCATGATCGGCTTGCTGGAGGCCGCGCGAAATTTCGCCACCGACCGTTCGGCCAGCTTCGAGACCTACGCCGGTATCCGTATTCGCGGTGCGATGTTGGACGAGCTGCGCAAAACCGACTGGACCCCGCGTTCGGTACATCGCAAATTGCGCGAGGTCACCGAAGCGGTGCGCCAGATCGAGAACGAAACCGGCGCCGATGCCGCCGATGCCGAGGTCATCCGGCGTTTGGGTATCACCGCGCAGGAGTACCACCAGATTCTTGCCGACGCCAGCAGTGCACGCCTGCTCAGCCTTACCGCGCCCGATGACGACGAAGGCGGCGCGGCCTTCGATGTGGCCGATCAGGACGGTATGGAACCGCAAGAACGCGTCGAGCAGGAGGGCATGCGCCACGCCCTGGTCGATTCGATCGGCAACTTGCCCGAGCGCGAACAATTGGTGATGTCGCTTTACTACGAGCAAGAATTGAATTTGAAAGAAATCGGCGCGGTGTTGGGCGTGACCGAGTCGCGGGTTTGTCAGATCCACGGTCAGGCGCTGGTGCGGCTTAGAGCGCGGATGACGGGATGGCGAGAAGCCGAAACAGGGAGTGGAAAACAGCAGGCGGGCAAGGGCAAGGCCGCGCGGCGTTCCGGCTAAGCCGTGCATGCCGCTTCGGCCGCATGCAGCGAACCG
>NZ_JAPDPE010000099.1 GCF_026283955.1 Dyella silvatica
CATCATCTTTCATGCGCATCAGCAACTGATCGCGGGTGATGCCGGCGTTGTTGACCAGGATCGAGACCGCGCCGAACTCTTTGCCGATCGAGTCGATCAAGGCTTCGACAGCGGCACCGTCGGTGACATTCAAGACACGGCCATGACCGCCGTGCGCGGCAATCCGCTCACCGATCGCCGCCGCACCGGACTCACTCGTGGCCGTACCGATCACCGTGGCGCCCTGCGCCGCCAGCTCATCGGCAATGGCCGCACCAATACCACGACTGGCGCCGGTGACTAGGGCGATTTCACCCTGCAATGGTTTACTCATGCGTTGATTTCCTCAATAAGCGGAAGCGGGAATCGGAGATGAAAACGGCGGGTCAAACCCATTCCGCACGAACAGCATCCAGCTCAGCCGGCGTGCCGATGGCGCGAGCCTCGATGCTTTTATCAATACGCTTGATCAAGCCTGACAGCACCTTGCCCGGGCCTGCTTCGGCCACCCGGGTTACACCGGCGGCGGCGAGCGCCTGGACGCATTCGGTCCAGCGCACTGGCAGGTACAACTGCCGTTGCAGCGCGGCACGAATCTCCTCCACGCTGTCATAAGCTTTTGCCTCGGCATTCTGCACCACGGGTATAGCCGGCTGTTGCCATGCGATCGACGACATACGCTCACCCAGGCGATCCGCCGCATCACGCATCAACGCACAATGCGAAGGTACGGACACTGCCAATTTGATGGCCTTCTTTACGCCCAGCTCGGCCAGTCGAGCCAGTGTCCGATCGACCGCTTCGGCATGACCCGCAATCACCAGCTGACCGGGTGAATTGAAATTCGCCGGGGCCACCACCTGCCCCTGAGCCATCTCTGCGCAAACCTCGGCGATCTGCGCATCATCGCCGCCAAGTATCGCCGCCATCGCACCTACGCCGGCAGGCACCGCCGCCTGCATCAGGCGACCGCGCTCCGCGACCAAAGCCGCCGCATCGTGCAATGACAGCGCTTCAGCACAAACCAGAGCGCTGTATTCGCCCAGGCTATGGCCGGAAAACCGTGCCGGCAGCACACCGCCAAGCTTGTGCCATACCCGCCATACTGCGACGCTTGCCGCCAACAGGGCCGGCTGGGTATTTTGCGTCACATTGAGCTCGGCCTCCGGCCCCTGCTGCGATAGCGCCCACAAGTCGATGCCCGCGCCAGCTGAAGCCTCGTCAAAAGTCGCTTTCACCTCCGCATGAGCGGCAGCCAATTCGGCGAGCATGCCAACGGCTTGCGAGCCTTGACCTGGAAAGACGAAAGCGAGCGATGCAGCAACCTGAGTCATGGAGACAAGATTTCCGTGAGCGAAAACAGGAATGGTGCCAGCATCCGCGGCCGTACGCAGCTGTATTCAATCATTCGACGGCGATTGCGTGAGCTTAGCCAGCTCGGCAAGAGTCAACCCGGCTCATCGCTTTGAAACAAAAAAGCCGCGCATTCGCGCGGCCTTCACATGTTTCAAACCCAGCCACGCTCGGCCGGGCTCAGTGGCGCACCAGCGTCAACGCCCAGGCAAAGCCGCCGCAAAGAACTTCCAACGACATTTACGTTAAGCGCTTAAACGCAAAAACGGCGCGTTGCCGCGCCGCTTTGCGAAATCACAACCCTTGCGGGAAGGATTAATCCTCTTCGACGACCGAGGACTTCGTTTCGATGACTTTCTTGCCACGGTAGTAACCGTCGGCAGTCACGTGGTGACGCAGATGCACTTCACCACTGGTCGGATCGGTGGACAGCTGCACGGTCTTCAACGCATCGTGCGAACGACGCATGCCGCGGGTGGACGGGGTTTTGCGGCTCTTGGCAACGGCCATGGCGGATCTCCAGCTAAATCATTGTTTCTTGAGTTCGCGCAAAACCGCGAACGGGTTATCGGAACGATCCTCGCTGGGGAGTTCTTCCTCCGGGCCAGGACCCACTACTTCGTCAGGCAACCGACTGTCCGGATTAATCGGCACCAGCGGCAACGCCAACAGCAATTCGTCTTCGATCACATCGGCCAGCATCAACCGACCATCTTCCGCAACCAGCAAAGGCTCGCATCCGGGTGGCAACGCTGACTCTTCGTTCTCGGACTTAATCAGTCCAAGTCGACTTTCCACCGTTGTCGGCAATACAAATGGCTCAAGCGTACGCTGACAGATCAGTGTCAATGGCACCTGGACGCGAACATCCAGATACGCTGTACCGAACTCGTCGCGGCCAAAATCCAACTCGAACTGAGCCGTGCCATCGGTACCCGCCAACACCTCGCCCAATCGATGGAAGGTGGAGATGGGTAATACCCCTTGGAACGAACGCTGCGCCGAAACCATGCGCCAAGCGTCCACGGACTCTGGCAGTGTCACGGACATAATCGAGAAATTCTAGGTTTGTAAGCGCCCTAAGTCAACTAGCACGGGCCTTCAGCTGTCGCACAGCCGGTTATTTTGCCTGATTCGGGCGCATGCGGCAGACTGCCGCCCTTCGCCCAAGAGCCTAACGTCCTCCGTGAACGCCCATCTGACGCTCGGCCTGACTCTGCTATTCATCTTACTGGCGGCCTTCGCAAGCGTAACCCTGTTTTATCGCCAACGGTTCTACCGCCGCGCCGGCAGTGTGCGCTACCTGCTGGAGCTGGCCGATCAGCTGGAAGCCGACCTGAAAACCTGCCGCGCAGGCCTGCAGCAGGCACCTGCGGTGATGTCGCTTAACCCTGACCTGCCCACGACTGGCGAACAAGAGGCACGGCACGCCATCGATGCCGGCCTGCGTTCATTGCTGCAGCAACGCATCTGGATCCGCGACCAGGCCCCACGGGCGACCGAACAGGAGCTCGGCACCGCCGCCGCCGCGATGAGCGCTGCCCGCCAGCGGCTACAACCCTTGCTGGCCGGCCTGACCCAGGCACAACACGCGCTCGACGATGCGGTCCGCGAACACATCCGGCGCGAACCATAAAACCTGCCTCGCCCCTGCCCTTTACCTCGCTCTTAACAAGCCCCACCCCACAGGCCCTATGACTAACCCACGCCTGATTCTTGGCTCTACTTCACGTTACCGGGCCGAGCTGCTAGGCCGACTGGTACCGGTTTTCGAACAACGCGCGCCTGGCACCGATGAAACACCATGGCCTGACGAAGCGCCGGCAGCCCGGGCCTTGCGCCTGGCTATCGCCAAAGCCGAGGCCGCCGCCGCAGGCCAAGGCCATGCCCTGGTGATCGGCTCCGACCAAGTCGCCGAATTCGACGGTTACATACTCGATAAACCGGGCTCCCCCGAACGCGCCCGTGCCCAGCTCGCCGCCAGCTCCGGTCGCGAGGTGCATTTTCATACCGCCCTATGCCTGCTCGACACCCGAGACGGCCAACGCCATACCCACGTCGACCACACCCGTGTGCACTTTCGCCAGCTGGACGCCGACGAAATTGCCCGCTACGTAGAGCGTGAGCAGCCGCTGGACTGCGCCGGCAGCTTTAAATGCATTGATTGGTTTACCGCTTATCGCGCTGGCCCGGCTATTGCGGAAAATCGGGGTCGCCTTGCCCTGAAGGCAGCCTGGCGAGTGACCCGCCCCAGTGCCGGATCGGCCTACCGACATGTCATCGCTACGAGCCGGAATCCGATCCTGCCGCGGCAGCCATGCTGGCCTGCCGCCATATCAGGCACTGGCCAGCGTCCTCCTCGAGCCCGCCCGCAACGGCAGGCACCCTGCCCACATAAAAAGCCATGCGCCGCCGGCCATCAAACAAATCCAGCCGCTGTAATGGCCGCGGACTATCGATCCGATCACAGAGTGAGCGCAGCCAGTCGGAGCGCTCGCGCAGGCGTAGCGCCATTTCGTCCACCACCAGCAACATCGGTTCACCCGGATGCACCTCACGCAAGGCAGGTTCATCACGGCGCCAGATCGCCAGTTGCGGCGCGCGGCCATGCTTCACATTGAGAGGGTTGTCCAACGCGTACACCGGTACCCGGCCGTCGAGCTGAAAATCCAGTTCCGCCGCCAACATGAAGTTATCGGCGACCAGCACACCCGGCTGTTTTGCCAGCCATGCCCGCGCAGCGTCACCACTCTCTCGCCAACCGACGAATCGAGACGGAAAGATTTTCAGCCCGGCGAGCATCCGCGCACTCTCGGAATGCGCCGCCATGCCCAGATAAACCATGCCACCCAGTTGCCCCAACGCCGCGAACACAAAGCCCGCCAGCACGAACGCGCGCCAGCCACGACGCTTGGCATAAGGGCGCAGCAGCACCGGCAACGCGGCCAGTAAAGGCAAGTAACCCGACAGCGCCCAATGCGCACGGAAACGCAAATCATCGGCAAACAGACCCAGCCCAAAATAAATCAACACAAAGGTCAGCGAGCTGATCGCAATCAAGTCCCATGGCGCCCCTTCCTTGCGCCGGCACCAGCTCTGCCATGCGGTCCACAGCAACAACGCATAAAGCAGTGGCGTACATGCCAGCGCCTGCTCCAACGGTTGCACCAGGGCATCGGCGTGGAAGCGCCACGGGTTGCGCTCGACCAGTTGAAAAACCACGCCAGCCCCATGCTGTTGCCAATTGGAAATCAGCAAGGGCAACAGGCCCGCGCCAGCCACCGCCATGGCAAGCCAAAAACCCTTGTTGCACCATTGCGCCCGGCCACGCGGAGTCAGCACGAACAGCAACAAACCCGCCAGCATCGGCATCGCCGCGCGGTAGTGGGCCAGCCAACACACCGCCAAACCGATACCCAGCCATAGCCAGTCCCGCCTGCGGTCGCGCTCCAGCGCCTGCAACAAAGCAAACAGCGCCAGCATGATGCCGAAGGTCAGCGGCACATCAGGCAAAGCCAGCACACCCAGGCTGCCCGCCAACGGCAACGCCAGGCAAAGCAAACCAGCCTGCCAGCCCGCACGCTCATCGAATGACCGCCGCGCAAACGCCACCACCAGCCAAGGCACCGCACTGCCCAACAACAGAAAGGGCCAACGCATACCGAACACGCCATGCCCTGCCAGCTGCTCGCCCAGGTGAATCAACCAGGCGGTGAGTGGCGGCAGATCGCTGTAACCCCAGGCCAGCCGGCGACTCTCTTGCCAGTAGAACGCCTCGTCACCAAAGGGTGACAGGCTGGCAGCGATCAGCAGCTTGACCAGCGTCAAAGCAGCAAACACAACGATAAACGCGTCTCGCCAGCGCGTTGAAGGGCTCGTTACACTGGCGCCATCACGCATCAACAGCATCCTGCCTTGCCTCCACCGGCCATTCCCCGCTTATGTCTGCCATCACTGCACTCCACGATGAAACGCTGCACACCCGCCTGCAAGCCGCTATCGCGCAGGTCAACCAGGTGCTGCTTGGCAAGCCGCGCCAGATCAAGCTCGCCTTTACCTGCCTGATCGCTGGCGGCCACTTGCTGCTGGAAGATGTGCCTGGGGTGGGGAAAACCACATTGGCCCATGCGCTGGCGGCCAGCTTCGCACTCGACTTTCAGCGCGTGCAGTTCACCAGCGATCTACTGCCGTCCGACATTATCGGGGTCAGCGTTTACGAGCGCGAGACCGGCAGCTTTCGTTTTCATCCCGGCCCGATTTTCACCGGCTTGCTGCTAGCAGATGAAATCAATCGCGCCACGCCAAAAACGCAAAGCGCGCTGCTCGAAGCCATGGCTGAAGGTCAAGTCACGGTCGACGGCCAGACACACGCGCTTTCGCAACCCTTCTTTGTCGTGGCCACGCAAAATCCGCTGGATCTCAACGGCACCTTCTCGCTGCCTGATTCTCAGCTTGATCGCTTCATGCTGAGACTTTCGCTGGACTACCCGGACGCCATCGCCGAACGCGCCCTGCTCACCGGCAGCGACCGGCGCGATCTGCTCGCGCAACTGCAACCGCAGCTCGACGGTGCAGGCCTGGCCGCGCTGCATCATCAAGCGCAGGCCATCACGGTGAGCGCCGCCCTGCTCGATTACCTGCAGGCCCTGCTTGCGGCCAGTCGCCGACATGCGGATATCCGCGTAGGCCTTTCGCCACGCGCAGGCCTGGCGCTGCTGGGAGCCGCACGTGCATGGGCGCTGCTAAGCCATCGCACGCATGTATTGCCCGAAGATATTCAAGCGTTGTTTGTCCCCTTGGCGGCGCATCGACTGGTCCCCGCGCGCGGCGCCAATGGCGATTCATTGGCACGCAATCTGCTCGCCGAGGTCGCGGTCGATTGATGGGCACGGACCGATGGTCATGAAGCGGGAGGCTTTGCGCCGGATGCAGCTGTGGGCAGAGCAACGTCTACCTGCGCTCACTCGCTATCGGCGCCCGGAAAGCCTGCCTATCGAGCTGCACCGTCGCCGTATCTATATCGTGCCGACCGGTTTCGGCTTTGGCTTCACGTTGTTGCTCGTCATCATGTTGGTGGGTGCACTGAACTACGCCAACAATGCGGCTCTGTTGCTCACCTGCCTGCTGGGTGCCGCCAGCACTGCCAGCATGCTGGTTGCGTTTCGCAATCTGGATGGCCTTCGCCTCATCACGATTCAAGCCGGCCATGCTGTCGCCGGCCAGCCGCTGACGCTGCAGCTACATGTGGAAAGTGCCGGGCGCCTGCATCAGGCTGTTTACGTGACCATCGACGGCCAGACCCAGGCATTCGCTATCGCTGCCGACGGCAATAGCCGCGTGGTGCTTGCAGTCACCACGACACGGCGAGGCTGGCAGCCCTTGCCACGTATCAAACTCTGGACCAACTGGCCGCTCGGCCTGTTTCGCGCATGGAGCTGGCTGTACCCGCAACAATCCTCCCTGGTGTGGCCGCAAGCGGAAGTCGGCGGACCACCACCGCCGCTGCCCGCCGACGATCTTCATCGCAGACGCCTGCATCACGGCGAGGACCTGGCCGCACTGCGCGACTATCGCGCAGGCGATCCGCTGCGGCACATTGCCTGGAAAGTCAGCGCCCGCCATCACAGCCTGCTGGTGAAAGACTTTGAGCAACCAGAAGGCCATCAGGCCTGGCAACTGGATTGGCGCCTGCTATCAGCGATGGATCATGAAGCACGCATCGCTCGCCTGGCACGCTGGCTCGGCGAAGCCGAAGCCAAAGGTCAGCGCAGCAGTCTGTGGTTGCCTGATGAGGAAATCGCCCCCGGCAGCGGGTTCGCACATTACGCTAGCTGCATGAACGCGCTGGCGCGGCTGCCATGATGCGCTCGACCATGGGCTGGGCATTATGAAGTGGCCGTTTGTATTTCGCCGCACACACACCGGCGAACCCCCGATCAATGATCGCGCCTTCGATTTGCTATGCCTGACCATGGCCATGGTGCTGGGCCTGCACACCCCGCAGCTGCCGGTATGGTTAAGCGGCGCACTCGCGCTGACTCTCGGCCTTCGCTGGTGGCAGCGACGGCACTGGCCCGGACGGATGCCGGCCTATCTCAAGTTGCCCTTGCTCGGCTTGCTGACGGCGGCGGTCATTTTTCAATACCAAAGCATCTTCGGCCGCGAACCCGGTGCGGCACTGGCGGTGGGGCTGCTGATACTCAAGTTGCTGGAGACCGAAACCCCGCGCGATGTGCGCGTAGGTGTGGCCTTCGCCTGCTTCGCGCTGATGGCCGCGCTGCTGTTCAATCAAAGCATGCTGGTCACCATCGGCGTTGCACTGGGTTTGCTGCCGGCACTCGCCAGCTTGCGCGCACTACAACCGGCACGCCTACCCAGCACCCTGCAACATGAGCTACTGCCGGCACTGGGCCTGCTTGCGGTATCGCTGCCGCTGGCGCTGTCGGCTTTTGTCCTTGTGCCTCGACTGAGTTCGCCGCTTTGGGCTGCGCCATCGACACCACAAGCGCGTATCGGTCTTAGCGAACAGATGTCGCCCGGCGATTTTGTCGACTTGCTCACCGACGACCGGCCCGCCTTGCGGGTGAGCTTCGATGGCAGCCAACCGGCGCCGGCACAACGCTACTTTCGCGCCTATGTCATGTGGCGTTATGACGGCCGTCGCTGGGATCACGTCGGCGACACCCGCGAACCTGCCACCGTCGAAGCCCAGGATGCCATCACTTACCGCATCAGCATGGAGCCGAACAATCAACGCGTACTGCCCGCGCTCGATGTGCCGCTGGCAACCCCAGCCCAGGCCAAGCTAAGCGCAGATCGCGAGCTTGTGGCGGACAAACCCGTCAACGAACCATTAAACTACTCCGTTCGCTCAGCCTTGCACTATCGCCTGCAACCCATGCTGGACAACCCCAGCCAACAGCGCGGCCTGCAACTGCCGGCAGGTTTCAACCCACGCACGCGCGCCTTGGCCACCCAGTGGCGGCAACGATTCGGCAAGGACGATGCCGCCATCGTGCAGCAAGCGCTGACCATGTTCCATAACGACAACTTCAGCTACACGCTATCGCCGGCGGCGCTCGGGCACGACGCCATGGATGATTTTCTATTCACCACGCGCGAAGGCTTCTGTGAGCACTACGCATCAGCCTTTACCGTGCTGATGCGTGCCGCGGGCATTCCCGCCCGCGTCGTGACCGGCTATCAAGGCGGTTACTGGAGCACGCTCGGCGACTATCTCTTGGTACGCCAGTCGGATGCGCATGCGTGGAGCGAAGTCTGGCTGAGCGGCCGTGGCTGGGTCCGCGTCGACCCCACCGCGGCGGTGCGACCCGAGCGAGTCAATCTTGGCGCCACCGCCGCGGCGGGCGATCAAACCGGCGGCTGGTACCGCAGCCCCTGGCTGCAAAACCTGCGCAATCGCTGGGATATCGTCAATCATTGGTGGAACGAAGGCGTGATCGGCTTCGATGCCATGCGCCAGCGCGGCTTACTCACCCCCTTTGGCGTCCGCGATACCGACGCATCGACATTGAATTTATTGCTGGCGGTGGCCTGCGTGCTGTTCGCCTGCATAGGCTTGGCTTGGGCCCTGTGGCGCAAGCGCGGCAACGATACCTTGCTGCTGGCCCTGCGCGCATTGGAAAGAAAGCTCGGAAGAGTCAAGGTTCTTCGCCGACACAGCGAGGGGCCACAGCATTACCTGCGCCGAGCAGCGCGAGCTCTACCGCACAAGCGCGACGAGCTCGAGCAACTGATGGAGAACTATCTTGATCTCCGTTACGCCTATGACGAGCCACCCGCCGACCTGCTAAAGGCTTTTCGGCAGGCGGTAAAAAGATTTCGACCCTAAGCTGCGTCAGCCGATGGCATGGCATGAAGTTGCGAGATTGATATCTCTGCATGCAGCTCGCCATGCCCGGCACCGCCAACATCGGGCTTAGCCGGTTGAGATAACCATAGCTGGCAAAGAAAACCCCACTATCCAGGAAAACACCGTCAACCATTGGTGGCGCAAAGGCGTTATCGGGCTCGACGCATCGAGGTAATGTGGATAGCTTCCCCCTACCCGCGCTACCGGTATGGCCAGGCTGCATTAGCGGCCAACCAAGGTATGGCCGATAGAGAAACAAAGGCTGCACCTCGTCACCCTAAGGATGCGCTGTACACTGCGATGCGCGTGCCTGGACCAGGCCTGCTCGCCTGGCTGGACTAGTAGCATGGCCCCAAAGCCAGTGCCGAGCCGCCAGGATGCCGCCCCGCCAGTGCGACGAATTCGAAAGATTGCTGGAGACTTAGCCGAACCTGCGTTACATCTAGGACCAACCTCCCACTGAACTGTCAAAACATTTCAGCGAGCCATACGGAATTTATGACCGTGACGCACGGTCAAACAACGCTGAATAGCGGACACGCCTACATCCGCCCCATGATGGAGAAAGCTTTCATGTCCATGTACAAACCCCTTGCCCTGGCGGTCGTCACGGCGTCATTGGCAGCCTGCGCGACCATTCCCCAACCGCTGCAGGGCACTTATACCGACATCACCACCACGGCAGCCCAACAAGGCGGCGCGGGCGGCACCAAGGTGCGCTGGGGCGGCGAGATCATCAAGACCGAGCCGGGCCAGCAAGAAACCTGTTTCTACCTGCTGTCACGCCCCTTGGATAACGAGGCGCGCCCCGCCTCCGGCAACTCGGCAGAAAATCAGGGGCGCTTTGTCGCCTGCCGAGCTGGCTTCTACGACCCCGAAGTGTTCGCGCGCGGGCGCGAAGTGACCGTGACCGGCACCCTGCATGGCACGGTGTCGCAAAAGGTTGGCGAGTACGACTACGCCTACCCGCGCGTCGAGGCCGATGTGGTCTATCTGTGGCCCAAGCGTGTTGCCGTAAGTTATCCGCCGGGCTATTACGACCCGTTCTGGGGACCGGGCTTCGGGCCGTACTGGGGACCGTGGGGCGACCCATTCTGGTATCAGCCGCGAGTTATCGTGGTGCCGCGCGCCGTACCCCCGCCGCATCGATAAATCACCCTACGAAAACGCCGGCTTTATGCCGGCGTTTTCGTAGGTGCTCCAAAACAGATGCGCTCAGCCCGGCGGCCAGTGCATGCGTCGCCCCGCCAGCAAGTGCACATGCAGGTGAAATACCGTCTGGCCACCGTGCTCGTTGCAGTTGATCACGGTGCGATAACCCTGCTCGGCCAAGCCCTCCTGCTTAGCATAGGCCGCCGCCGCCAGCAGCAGCTTGCCCAGCAGCTCGGCATCGGATGCGCCGGCATCGTTGAGCGTGGCGATCGCCCGCTTGGGAATAAACAAGACATGCACCGGCGCCTGCGGATTCAGATCGCGGAAGGCGAGCACATCATCGTTCTCGTAGACGATATCGGCGGGAATTTCGCGGCGGACGATCTTGCCAAAAATGGTGTCGCTCATGCCTCACTCCTAACTCAAAGATCAACTCAAGGTTTGACGGCTGCCTGCGGCATGCGCCAATTGAGCCAGATAGTGCGCGGTCGCCTCACCCTCTACCGTGGGATTGGTGGCGATAATCATCTCTTCGATTTCACCTTCGGCCAGGCGTTCGCTCAACTGAGCCAAGCCCAGCTCCTCCGGGCCCAGGCCATCGAGCGGTGACAGCCGGCCGAGCAAGACGAAGTACTGCCCGCGATAACCGGTGGCCTGTTCGATGGCCGCCAGATCCGTAGGCGACTCGACCACGCACAAGGCATGCCGGTCACGACTGCTATTGGCACATAGCGCGCACACCGGCTCCTCGCTGAAATTGCGGCAACGGCTGCAATGACCGATACGCCGCATGGCCTGCTCCAGCGCGCCAGCCAGCTTGAGGCCACGCTCGCGTTCGCGCTCGAGCAGATGGAAGGCCATTCGCTGCGCACTCTTGCCGCCCACACCGGGCAGGCAGCGCAAAGCTTCGATCAGATCAGTGAGGAGCTTGCTCATAGGTCAATGACGAGTTGCAGAAGCGCAGCGGGTGCGCGATCGCGGCATAGCCGCCTGGTTGCTTTGCGCACCCATGTTGCGCTTCTGCAAGAATCAAAACGGCATCTTGAAGCCGGGCGGCAGATTCATCCCGGCAGTGACGCCACCGAGTTTGCCCTTGCTGACTTCAGCCACCTTATTCACCGCATCATTGGTCGCCGCGGCAACCAGATCCTCAGCCATCTCGGGATCCTCGGCAAACAGCTTGCGATCGATATGCACCCGACGCACCTCGTGTGCACCGGTCATCAATACCGTGACCAGGCCACCGCCCGCTGTGCCGGTGACTTCCAGTTTGGCAAGCTCTTCTTGCGCACGCTTCATGTCTTCCTGCATGCGCTGAGCTTGCTGCATCAACTGGCCGATTTGTCCTCTCATGAGCTTGACTCCAGATTCAAATAATTCAGTTCAGATTGAAGAAACAACATCAATAAGCCGTTTTCAGGATTCGAAAGGCTTGACTGATTGCGGCAACACGCGCGCACCGAATTCGCGCTTCAGCGACTGCACCAACGGATCGCCCTCGATCGACTGCTCAGCAGCCGACTGCGCCGCCTCGCGAGCGTTGGCCGCACGCGCCGCCGGCGTGTGTCCGGCGACCTGCTGATCGCCCACGAAACGCAGACGGATACGCTCACCCAGCGCCTGGCTGATGCGGTCCTCCATCTGACCGACCATCGGCTCGACCGCCAGATGCATATGGGTAGCCTGCAAGGCCATCACTAGCGTTTGGCCATCACGCTCGCGCAAAGCCGCATTCTGCGCCAGCTGACCGAGCGGCCCACGCAAGCCGGCCTGCTCGATCAACGCATCCCAATTGGGCAACCCGGATGCATCACGCGGAATCGCCGCCTTAGGCGGAGCAACGGCCGCAACGGCAGGTGCAGGTTCTGTACTCGGCGACGATACGGCATCGGCACGGGTCGCCGCCATCGGGCGCTCAGCCATGGCGGCAGCTGGTGCGGCTCGCGGCGGCGCTGCTGCCGAGGTGGGTGCCGTACGCGGTGGCGGTGACGCACTGGCGGGGCGCTCGCCACGCGGCGCTTCACCGCCATCGAGCGGCCGGAACGCCAACATACGCAACAAGGCCATCTCGAAACCGGTACGCGCATCCGGCGCCAGCGCGAGATCGCGACGACCGGCAGTAGCAATCTGGTAATACAGCTGCACATCTTCCGCCGCCAGCCGCTCGGCCAAGGCGACGATGCTGCCATTATCGCTGTCGCCATCTTCGGGGCGATAGCCTGGCACCAATTGAATCAGTTGAATCCGGTGCAGCACGCTGGCCAGATCATCGAGCACGCCGCCAAAATCCGGCGAGAACGAGGCAATCCGTGTGCATTCGGCCATCAGCTGCTGACCGTCACCTGCCGCCAGCGCATCGAGCACGCCCAGTACCTGGCCTCGTGCGACGCTACCCAGCATGGCGTGCACATCATCCAAATGCAGCGCCCCGCCACCGTAGGCAATCGCCTGGTCGAGCAGCGATAAGCCATCGCGCAACGATCCATCGGCGCCACGCGCAAGCTCGCCGATGGCGGGCTCTTCATAGGCAATGTTTTCGGCACCCAGGATGTGTCGCATCTGTCCGGCGATCTGGTCCGGCAGCAGCCGTTTCAAATTGAACTTCAAACAGCGCGACAGCACCGTTACCGGCAGCTTTTGCGGGTCGGTGGTAGCGAGCAGAAACTTCACATGCGGCGGTGGCTCTTCCAGCGTTTTCAACAAAGCGTTGAACGCTGGCTTGGACAGCATGTGCACCTCGTCGATCAGGTACACCTTGAAGCGGCCACGAGCCGGCGCGTATTGCGCGTTCTCGATCACCTCGCGCACATCGTCCACACCGGTATTGCTGGCCGCATCGATCTCCAGCAAATCGACGAAGCGGCCGGCATCCACCGCGGTACAAACCGCGCATTCGCCACACGGGTCGGCTGACTCGCCACGCTCACAGTTGAGTGACTTGGCGAAAATGCATTGGTGAGCGCGCGCACCACATGCTCTTGCCCGACCAGCTCGGAGAACTTGCGAGGGCGCCATTTGCGCGCTAGTACCTGATAAGACATGCGTTAAAACCTGCTCATGACATCCGGGTAGCCCGCGCCGGGGACGGTTTGCCCACGGGACCGGGAAGAATGAAGAAGTGTATGTCGATTCACCCTTAAGCGATGAGGCATCACCGGGGATAAACCAATCCGGCCCATGACCTTGTCTTGCCCGGGCGGCACCATGGCGACGCGCGATTCAATCAGGGCAGCACCCTGACCTGCGCCATATCGAGCCATCGGGCGGCCTAAGCCGAACAACGCGGACTGCTGAAATCTCATGAGCCGGGCTTTACTACCTTGGGGCGAGAGTCGATTGTGCCAAGTCACCCATGGCAAGTCATGCGCAGGTTTCAGCCCCTCCCAAAAGGCGGCGGCCCTGCCAGCCACACTCCGGCACCCGAATCATTCGCTACCGTTGCTCCCTTCCGGGCCTGGCGGAGTTTACGAACTATCGTCGCGGAGGGACCGACAGGGCCACCATAGACGTTGCTTTTAAGCGCCAGCCCGGAGGCTGCCGCAGGTTTCACTCACTGGCGGAGAGAGAGGGATTCGAACCCTCGATACGGGGTTTAGCCGTATACACACTTTCCAGGCGTGCTCCTTCAACCACTCGGACACCTCTCCGCGATGGTGAAACCTCGTTGCCGGGCAGTTGAGCCCAACAAAGAAGCGGAAGAATAACCGGAGCCTCGCGCAGTGACAAGAGATACCACGCCATAGCCTGGCTCAGCGTGGGTTTTGCGCCACATCACGCAGAAACACCGGCAAATCGGTGGTCGGCGGCTTGGCCGGTATTTGATAAAACATATCGGCGACAAAACCGCGGTGATAGGTCGTGTGATTGACCACATGCAGCAAGATCTCAGCACGGGTCATAACCCCCTGGCCGCCGCCGATAAAGCTGAAATGCACGCTTTCGTCCACGCTTTGCGTGTCCTGCGCATCGCTCCAGGCGATATACCACTGGTCCACCGCCTGCTGCAGCGGCCATAACTGCTCAAGCGACAACAGCTCAGCGGTATTGCGCGAGGTGAATCCATGCTCGCGCCCTTCCAGGTGGGCCTGGAAGATCCGGTCAATCGCATAATTGTGGCTTAGCGTACGCAACATATTGCCGAATACGGTCTGCCGCGGCTTTGACGTTTCAAGCGCGGGCAGCTCCGCGACGGCATCGAAGATCAGTTGATTGGCCCACGCCTTGTAGCGCGCAAGCATGCAAAGCTGTTTGGAACTCACAAGCCCGTATCCATAAAAGTGATGGCTCTCGAATCAACCGGCATCAGGGCGAACAAGCGAGGGAGCAGCCAGCGGTATGCGGCTAGCAGCGGTGGCGATCGAATAGCCGCGCCCCGCCAGCGCCGCACCATCGGCAACACTGCCGTAGTGATAAAGCCAAAGCCGCTGACGCAGCTGCGCCGGGTATTCCCGCTCGATATCGTCTATACCGGTATGCGAGGGATTACCGACCAAGCCGCAGTCGTGGGCGATGATCTCCGAGCCGCCAGCATGCTGGGTCAGCATCTCGGGGATCGGGCGCGTGTCGCCGGTGTAGGCAAAACTGCCCGCCAGGGCCAGCCCGTAAGAGGTGCCAGGCATGTGGTGGCGGGTGGCGAATACGTCGAACCAATACTCATCCAGCCAAAACCCGCGATGGCATGGGATCAGCTGAAAGGCCTCCCAGAAATTCACCCCACCCTCGGCTAACACACTGGGGTAATCGGCCACCCGCCCCTGCAACCACGGCACCAGCCCGGCGTGTGCGAAAAGCTTGGTTTGCCCACGCAGGCGCTGGTCGAACCAAAGCCGGAAAAACAATCGCTCCAGCCCGGCCACATGGTCCATATGGGTATGCGTGATGTATAGCGCCCGTGGTGGCACGCCGTAAGCGGCAAGATAGCGATCAAGCGTGTCGGGGCCGCAATCGATAAGCAACATAGGCTCGCCATCGCGCTCCAACACCGCTGCCGACGAGCCCAGCTCGACCGCGTGCGCCGCGCCGACGCCCAGAAAGTGCAAGCTCCAGTTCATGCGTTCAGTACCTGCCTATAACGGCTGAGCAAAGGCTGCCAAAGCGTCTGATCAAAGCTGGCCTCGCCCTGCGCGGCGGCGCCCAGCTTGACCAATGAACGGCGCAAGCGCTGCAGGTTGGCAAGTTGCCAACGTGATGCCGGCTGGCGTAGCTCGCCACGGTCAAAATCAATCAAATACAGCTCATTCGAGCAGACCATCACGTTATGCGCATTTAAATCGGCATGCCAGACGCCGGCTCGATGAAAACGCGCCACGAGTTCACCGGTCGACTCGGCCAGCCCGGTATCAAGCCGTTGCATCGCCAGGCATTCGGCCAAGGTTTGCGCATCGACAATGCGGCGCGTCATCAGGTCCGCGGTATAAAACATCCCCTGGCGCTGATAACGGGCCGCCACCGGTTGCGGCCCCGGCAAACCAAGCGCGGCGATAGCGCCCAGCAGGCGCAGCTCGGCAAAACACCGGGTAGCTGCGGCGCCACGCCACAGATAGCGATCACCCATCAAACGCGCCACCAGACCGCCACGCCGGTAATGCCGCAGTACGCACTGCCCCGCCGGCGTATCGATGACCGCCACCCCGCCGCGCCCCCCCGCCTGCGTACGCAAAGCGCCCTGATCCTGCCAATACGCAGGCAGAAACCAGCGCGCATCGACTTGTGGCGCCACCGCGGCATCGAACAGAATCGCGCTGGCAGCGTCCTCACGGACTCGTTCTTGCATCATCATGTCCGGTTCTACTGGCCGCCTGCCGTCTTCATGTCACGCGATTCTAGCTCAAGGCCCATGCCTCCAAACTCACCCCCCGCCTCGATTTGCTTGCTGCGCACATCCGCCATTGGCGATGTCACGCATGTCGTACCGCTGGTGCGCACGCTGCAACAGGCATGGCCCCAAACCACGCTGACCTGGATTGTCGGCAAGCTGGAACGCCGACTGGTCGGCGACCTGCCGGGGGTGGAGTTCATCACCTTTGACAAAGCCGCCGGATGGCCCGGCATGCGTGCCGTACACCAGGCCTTGCGTGGCCGTCGCTTCGATGCCCTGTTGCAGATGCAGGTCGCGATGCGCTCCAACCTGCTCAGCCTGGGCATTCGTGCACAGCAACGAGTCGGCTACGACGCCGCACGGGCCAAAGACCTGCATGGCCTGGTCATCAACCAGCGAATTCCCGCGCGCACGGGTGAACACGTACTGGATGCGATCGGCAGCTTCTGCGAGCCATTGGGCCTTAAGCAAACACAGGTGCGCTGGGACATCCCCATCCCCGATGAGGCGCATGCCTGGGCGGCCGAACAGCTGCCGGGCGATACACCAACCTTGCTGGTCAGCCCGACCTCCAGCCACGCAGTACGCAATTGGCGCGCCGAACGGTATGCCGCGGTGATGGACCATGTTGCCGCGCGCGGCTGGCGCGTCGCATTGATTGGCGGCCCTTCGCCAGCTGAGCGCAGCGCAGCCGATGCGGTGCTTGCCGCTTGCCACAGCAGCCCCTTGGACCTCACCGGCAAAGACACCCTCAAACGCTTGCTGGCGATGCTGGTACGCGCGCCGATGCTGCTGACCCCCGATTCCGGCCCCATGCACATGGCCAATACCGTTGGCTGCAAAGTGCTGGGCTTGCACGCGGCAAGCAACCCCGACCGCTCCGGCCCTTACTCCGACCGCCGCTGGTGCGTGAACCAATACGATGCCGCCGCACGAAAATACCTGGGCAAACCCGCCAGCGAGATCCCCTGGGGCAGCAAGATCGAGCGGCCAGGCGTGATGGATTTGATCGAGGTCGATGCGGTTATCGAGCGCTTCGAGGCTTGTGCAGCACATGGGCAGCATGGCTAAACCGGCTAGCTGGCGGCCCCGGGCAAATCCACGCCGAACGCCTGCCCCTGCGCAGCGAAGCCCTGTTGCATGGTGTCGCACCACATATGGGCGAGCAGATTGATCTGCCGCGGCGTGAGGTACAGCAATTCCTCATAGTTCTGCCCGACGGTGGCGTAATTCGGAAAGTTGGCCAGGAAATCTTCTGGGTTCGTGTCATTGAGCAAGGCGCTGACCGCAGGCGGCAACTGCTTGCGCCATGATTCGTTCAAATCGTTGTACAACCAGAAGATCAAGGGCCTGTACGACTCCAGTGCAAACGGATTGTTGGGCAACACAGCGTAGTGCCCGGCATGCACCACCGGCCCGCCGGCCGCACGCGCAGATTTCAAACCAGCCGCTAATCGGGCGAACTCGGCCTTATCGAAGATCTGGGTGTTCTGGTCGTTGCCATAGTCGTTGGCGGGGATAAGGCCGAACAACCGGCTGATCTGGCCATCGATGCCATCGACGCAGCCCTGATCAGTGGAGTTAACCGGGAACGGCGAATTGACGAAGGCGAAAATCACCGGATATTTGCGCCGCAGCAGCGGGACGATGCCGATGTTCTCCAAGATGCCGCCATCGCCGAAGCTATAGCTCGCCGACGCCTGCTGACCAATGTTGCGAATTGGCCAATAGCTGAAATAAGGAAAGCCGCCGGAATAGCCGGCCAGGTCTATCAACGAAGCCAGTGCGGCACTGCTGCTGCCAATGGCATCAGACAGCAGGAATGGAAACTGTCCTGCCGCCACGGTCACGATATCGCTGGCATTCGCGCCTTGTGGTGTCGGCGTATCGAACGCGAAGTTCTCGACATAGCCATTGCCGATATCGACGCCGTTAACACCTGCGCCGGCGAACAGCTGCGGAGTACCGCTGTAACCGGGCGTGTATTCGAACGGCCGATAGGTCTGCCCCGGAAGATCGCCGAGTTCAAGCCCAGGCTGCGTCTGCAGCAAAGCATGATCGCGGGCCGGATAGCTACGCACGAAGTCCCCCCGGGGCGACAGCGTGCTCTGCGGATAGACCAGCGTAGCCCCGGCGATAAAGAAGGGACGATCGTCGCGCAGGGTAAAGAAACTCGTATTCAGCGAGGGATTACGGGCCTGGATGGCAGCAAGCGTCTGCGGGTTCAAGGTCAGCGAAGTATTGAGGTCGCCGAGCCCGAACGGCGTCAGCAGCGTGGCATTGAGCAGACGCCCCCAGATCTTGTCGAACGGCAGCGTGCCCCATTTGTACTCCAACAGATAAAGAGCCAGCCAAGCCGCCAGCTCTTCATTGCTGAGATGAGCCAAAGCCGAACCCAGATAACCGGACGGCAGTTGGTCCAGCATAGCCACAGTGAGATCGCCAGGGGCGACCGCCGGCCCCAGCAATTGCCGATCGCTATAGGACGAAGACGCGAAAGAAAACAGCCCACCAAACCAGCTCCCGCCCGATACGCAAGAGATCGCACCAAGAAAGGGCACTACCCCGGCCGCGTGCAGCCCGCGCATCTGTCCCAGCGATGCCGCAAAGGCACGTGGCCCGCCACCCGAAAAACAGGCCGCCCACATGCCTTTCGCCGCGCTATAGCGCGGGATCGATTGTTCGGGGTAAGGCCCCTTCGGCGGCTGGCTGATCGGATAGGCCTGGGCCAGCAGAGCCGCAGCTTGCGTGTCGTTCTGGTTCATCAGCGCCCCCTAATGAATACTCCCTCGCCATACTGCATCGGCGATATGTCACAGCCGGGTGAAAACATGGCTTTGGCAAGGCCGGGGGAGCCTACTCAGCCCGTACCGCCTGAGTAGGTGCTGTTAACCATGCAACAGCCAGAACAGACGCTTACGCCCGATAATCCTGATACGACTTTTCCTCAACCAGTTGCGAGCCCAGCTTGAGATTGATCTCGCGCTTCACGGCGGCACGCTCATCGTTGCGGAAATACACCGAACGGGCCAACTCGATGAATGCCTGATCGAAAGCCTGGGCCTTTTCCTTCAAGCGGATATCGTCTTCGATCACCCAAAGCAGTTCGTTCACCGCCAACAAGCGCGCGCGCTCATCGCTGATATCGATCTGCGAAACGGCGGCATGACTCCAGGTCGCGTTGAGCAAATCGAGCTCATTGCGCACATTGGCCAGCTTGGCCGGATCGGTGATCTGCTTCGACTTGATCTCCAGGATGGTGATCTTGTCGATCAGCTCACCGTAGGACACGGGTACTTGAATAAGGCTCATGGAAACTCCGAAAACATAGGTTTGAAACCGTCAGCTGGCCGCAAGCTAATCACGACCGACAGCCTCACATGATAAACAAGCGCTGTCCCATACGGACATAGCGGCGTTTCCAGCCCTCCGCCGCCACAAAAATCGAATTACCATGCCAGCGCAAGCCAACACCAGAACCTGGGATCGGTATTACCCGACGTCTTTCCCCCGTCGCGATCAGGTCGGCATCGTCATCTTGAATCATCAAGGAGAGCTCATGAACATCCGTCATTTCAACGTCTTTGCCATCGCTGCCGCGCTTGCACTCACCGCGGTCACCGCCCAGGCGGCGGTACCCGGCAATACCGGCAATACCGGCTACATCACTTCCTCTGGCAACGTCTTGATTCGTAACGATGGCATCTTTGTCCGCTGCAGCCAGTGCGGCACGGTGCAATCGATCGAGCGCAACATCACCCAGGGCCGCGACCATGGCACGGCCGGCACGGTTATCGGCGCCTTGGCCGGCGGCGTGCTGGGCAACCAGGTCGGCCGGGGTAAGGGCAACACGCTCGCCACGGTGGCCGGTGCTGTCGGCGGCGGCGTGGTCGGCAACAAGATCGGTACGGGCGGCGGCGGCGAAAGCTACACGCTGCGCCTGAAAATGGGCACTGGCGGCTACACCAACGTGACCGTGCCCGATGCCAGCGCGATTCGCGAAGGCGACATCGTGCAAATCGACGAAAAGGGCAACGTGGTCCGCATCCAGTAACAGTAAGCGTGCCCGCATGAAACAAAAAGGCCGGCCTAGTGCCGGCCTTTTTGTTTCAGCAAGCGCTGACGGCAGGCCTCGACCCGCTCGCCCAAGGCACTGAGAAAATCTTGCGGTAAGACCGCACGCACCGGCACCGCCCACTCATGCGGCCGCGCAAATCCACGGCATTTCACCGCGTCCTTCTCGGTCATCAAGACCGGCAGCTCATCGTGAAAATCCAGCTCGCTCGGCACAAAAGCGTGGTGATCAGCAAACGCATGCTCGATCACCTCCAAGCCGTGCCCGCGCAAACTATCGAAGAAGCGCTGTGGATGACCGATGGCGGCCACCGCATGTACCGGCTGA
>NZ_JAPDPE010000009.1 GCF_026283955.1 Dyella silvatica
GCATGCGAGCAGGCTAGGGGCCAGCGAGGATCATCGAGGCGCCTTTGTCGCCAATCATCAGCGATGGGCCCTGGGTGTGGCCGGAGGTGATGCGCGGCATGATCGAGGCGTCAATAACGCGCAGACCGCTGACCCCGTAGACGCGCAGTTGCGCATCGACGACAGCGGTTTCGCCGATGCCCATGCGGCAGGTGCCCACCGGATGGCTTAGCGACCAGGCGTTATTGAGAATCCAGCTCTTGATCTCGGCGGGCGTGACCACCGTCGGGCCGGGGGTAAGCTCTTTGCCGCGCCAGGCGGCCAGCCCCGGAGCATTGCCGATGGAGCGCATCAACTCGAAGCCTTTGACGCATTCAGCGTAGTCATCGGGGTGGGAGAGAAAATTCATGTCGATCAGCGGCGCGTCGGCCGGATTAAGCGAACGCAGGGTGACCGCGCCGCGGCTTTGCAGGCGCATCATGTCGCCGGTGACCGAGTAGAAGCCCTGCAGCTCGGCTTCGCTCTGGCCGCAGGTGTATTTGCCGCGCATCATCTCGACAGCATTCGATGCCTGGCCTTGTGCATTCATGTTGGCCCAGACGATGGCATAGCCCTCGTTGACCGGCTGGTTGGTGATTGGCTGGCTGCTCGACCAGGTGCCTTGAAAGATCAGGGCATCCATCAGATTCGCGCCCACGCCGGGTAAATCCATCACCACCTGGGCGCCGAGCTTGCGCAAGACATTGGCATCGCCAATGCCGGAGCGCATGAGAATCTGCGGCGAGTTGATGGCGCCCGCGGACAGCACGATTTCTTTCTCGGCGGTGGCCCTCTGGGCTACTCCGCCAATTGAAAAAACCACGCTGCGTGCGCGTTTTTTGTTGTCAAACTCGATGTGACCGACCAGTGCGTTGGTTATCACCGAGAGATTTTTCTGCGTGGCGAGCAGCGGTATGACATAGCGTTCGTAGCTGGTCTGGCGGCGAAAGGTTTTGCTGATCGTTGAGCGTAGCGGCGAGACACCAAACATATTGGCGCCTGAGTTGTAATCGGGGTTATAGGTATAGCCGAGTTTTTCACAGGCTTCGACAAAGGCCGCGCCGAAGGCATTCTTGGTCGTGGTGGTCGGTTGCATCACCGCTTCCACCCGGGCAAAGTTTTGCGCGATATCTTTATAGCGCCAGCCAATGCAGCCGTAGTCGATTTCCCACTGATCGAAATCGGCTGGCGCGCCGCGCACATAAACCATGTCGTTGTGTGCGGTGCAGCCGCCGGTCATCTTGGCGCGCCAGACATCCATGATGCGGTTGTTCATGTGTACCTGGGGCAGGCTTTTATAGCCCCAGTGAATTTGCGGGATGTCGTAGAGACAATTGATCTGGTTGGGGTCCCAGATCTTGGGGTAGGCGCTGGCCTCGCCGCCGGCTTCGAGCAGCAGCACCGATAGCTCAGGATTCGCCGCCAGCCGGCCGGCCACAATGCTTCCCGCTGAGCCGGAGCCGATGACGATGTAATCGTAGTTCTGCATGCCGAATCCCTTGTCGTGTTCGCGTCGGCTTGTTGCCAACGCGGTGTGCTGCTGCCGTGGTGAGGTGAAGCGATGGGCGACATGCTTGGCGTCGGCCTATCCCGCTCCGTGCATCGGGGATAGGCCACGCACGTGCTGCATCGTCAGGCCTTGCCGCTGGCGGCCTGGGCGGTCTTGCTCGCTTGATCGGGTGCCAGGCGCTGGCCGTAAGGTCCGTGCAGCCATAGTTGCTCTTGCTGGCCGTAGAAGTCCGCAATGCCGCCCCAGGCGCGTTGGTTGAGTTCCAGCAAGAACAGGATGCGGCGCATGGCGATCGCCTGACGCTCAATGCCCAGCGCGGTGACATGTTCAAACATATCCCGCGAGATGCTGTTGTGATTAAGTGTCTCGTTAAGCTCTTCGTGATCACCGGATACTTCGCGAAAAGCGGCGTTCTCGCGGGCCGCCGCGGCCAGCCGAAGCGACATTTTCGGCGGTTCGCCAAAGATGCCTTCGATCACCATGATGGCGGTGAAGGAACTGATCGGATCGAGGTCGGCCAGCAGGGTCAGCGTATCGACAAAAGCGAAGTGCAGCGGCAGCGGCACGATTTTCTCGAGCATGGCGGGGGCCACACCCAACGCTTCACAGGTGGTGCTCTCCAGCGCCTCGTGACCGTATTCCTCTGAGTAATAGCGAAACATCATCGAGCGCAGCGGTTTGGCCAGCCGCATGCTTAGCAGCGGGGTGATGATTTCGACGAAACGGCTGGTGACGTGGTACTGCTCGATAAAGGGGCCGGCCACCAGCGGCGAGTAAGCGCCGTTCAAACGGTTGATGGCGGTGACGTAGGGGTTTTCGCCCCAGCTGTCGAGCGTGTCGCGCGTTAGCACTTCGGTTTGCCGCATGAACTCCAGGCCGGTCGTTACAAACGGGGCCGGTAGCGCGGCGGAGGGATATCTCCTTGCATCATCGCCGGTGCTCGAGAGCAGCAGCGAGCCGACCAGCCATAGATGCGAGAACAGGTCGTGCTCGTTATAAAGCCCGGCGCTGTCGGTGATGGCCGCGGCGATGTCCGGTGCCTGCCCCGCATCCATGCCGGCAGCCAGCTGTTCGAGCAGCAGATCGGTAGCGGCGAAGGTCAGTGGCGCCGAGCGGCGGAAGTATTCGAACTCCACCAGCAGCAAGGCCAGAAAGAAGTTCGGCTGCACGCTGGCGTCAAACGGATCGCCGCCGGGTTCGAACAGGTGGCCAGTGGTGCTGGTCCTGCCCAGCTTCTGGCGCAGCTGCGCCGCATGCCGCGCCATGGCGCTGCGCCGTTCGGGCGAAATGCCGGCGCTGACCTTGCGCGCGGTTTCTTCGACACAGTCGCGTATGCGCCTGGTTTGTGCGGCGAGTTGTGCGGTGGCCTGATCGTGGCCTTCGCCAATCAGCGAATGGGTATCCAGAAAGGTGCCCAGCGCGTGCCAGCTGGAGTCCGGCGGGCTTTCGCGCAGGGTCGACCACAGCGGCGCGGCGCTGTCAGTCAGGCTCATCAGCTCGATGGCGATCTGCTCGGCAGCGGCGGGCTGATCGAAGGCCAGACGGTAGGTCTTGGCACCGGAACGCAGCTTTACCGTGGCGCTGTCGTGATCGTGCTCGATCGCGTCCACGCATAGGCGCGGCTGTTGAAACCGCTGAAAGGTCCATAGTTCCATGGTCGGCCTCAATTGAAGATACGTGGTACCCGGGTCAGCTCCTGGCCGTAGTAGGCGAGGATCTGTTCTTCTTGCTGGATCATGGTTTCCACCATGATCGCGATATGGCGTTTGACCACCGCGCAGGTCTCGGCATCGACGGCATGCTCAAGCTCCATGAGCTGGCGCGAAATATCTTCGTGGTCGTATTCGTCATTGATATTGGCGTGCGCGCGCAACGGGGTATGAAAAGCATCCGGCATGCCCAGCGCACGGCAGCGATCGTCAAAAGCATCAATAAAGGCGGGCTGGGCGCGTTCAAAGAGAAACAGGCTGGCTTTGAACGACAGGGGATGCTGACGCCCGTAAATACCGAGCGACGCGCCCAGCGCGAAAGTGGCAGGTAGCGGCTGATGAGCCTCAAGCTCGGCAGTGGTGACTCCGACGGATTTCAAGGCCATGGCCAGAAAGCGGTCGTGGCCGAGTTCCGATTTGAGAAAATCTTGCAACAGGCGTCGTTCGGCGGCCGAATGGGCTGAGCCCAGGGCCGGGCCAATCAAGCCAGGCGCCGACTGCACGATCCAGTAATACTCCAGCGCATAGCCGATCAGTTGCTGGCGGCTTGCTCGCCCTTCGGTCAGGGCGCGATGAAACGCCGAGGTGGCGATACGGCCGACCATGCGATCGGCCAGTCGACGCACTTCGCGATACAGCTGGGTGCCGCTTAACGCATGGCCGATCCGCTGTGGGTCGGATTCGATCAGCAGCCGCAGTTCGTCGAAATCGTGCAGCAGCTGGGGCACCTTGTCGGCGATGACGCTCGATCGGGAGGCCAGGTCGTGGCGAGTCAGGCCGCCGGTTTCCAGGTCGGCGATAAGGCGTGAAACGGCGGCGGCCTCGTGCTCGCTGAATTCAAAGGCGCAGCTGCGCGCGCCCAGCGATATCTGCGCTTCGCCGTGGCCGACGATGGCGCGTACTTGATTGCGGAATTTGGGCTGTCTTGGTCCTGCCAGGGTGCTGTCCATATCGCCTCGCTCAGAGCTGGGATACCCGACGGAGTAGCGGCGCATCGGAACTGTAGTAGCGCCATACCCCGGTATAGAAGTTGTCGTACAGCTCGACGAATAATCGAAGCTGGCGTTTCAGCCGCGCAATGGTGGCGTGGTCGAGTACCGGTATTTCCTGGAAGATCGAGCGTGTCAGGCTGCCGTGCGCCGCGCCGATATTGATATTGGCGTGAATCTTCAACGGGCCGACCAGTCCGTCGGGTAACGCCGAGCGCTCACACGCCTCGATGAAGCTGTCTTGCTTCATGCCCTGGCCTTCAAGCAGGCCCAGGGTGGTGAAGAAAAACAATGGGTCGCTATGCGCCCAGTGAGCGAGGGCGTTGCACAGGCCCATGGTTTCGGGCAACGGAATCGCATCGCGCATGTCTTCGCGGCTAAGCCCGGCGAAATTGAGTGCGCGCAGCAGAATCTCGTCGTGTCCGTATTCTTCGGCGAAGAATTTATTCAGCAGCAGACGCACCGCGGTATTGGGCACATAGGAGAGCACCGGTGCATCGAAATAGCTTTCGCGAAATAGAAAGTGCCAGTTCTCGATAATCATGCCGATGGCGAGCTTCTCCGGCACATCGCCGGGGCCGCGTGCATCCAGGCAGGTGCGCCAGAACGGATTCTGGAAAATAGTCTCTGCGCAATGCGCTTCGACGATTTCATCGAGTTCGAGGATAACCTCCGAACCCGGCCGGAAGTCCACCGGCGCGTCATCGTCGATCAGGCCTGCCTCGTCCAGCGACGCCACCAGGTTTTCGACATCTTGCGGCGCCAGCGTAGGCTCGGCCTGGGCGATCTGCGCGATGCTGAGCATACCGTCCAGTCGCCCCAGCGTTCGCTCAATAGCCTGCAACGAGGCCGCGTCTTCAGGCAGCGTCGACATGTCTTTCAGGCTGATAGCGGAAACCAGGCGTGGACGGCGAGAAAGCGAAGTTTCAACGCGGCTCATAGGAAGCGTCTTTGCAATAGGAGACTTCAAGGAGGGCGCGTTGACGCCCCCCACCCGAAGAAAACTCAGCTACGCGCGTCGATTCTAAAGATGAATCGCGATGAGCGTAGGATGCCCCTCGGCATTTTGCAGCTTGACCAGAAAATGCTTGCCGCCGAGCTTATTGGTGTTGATGTAAAGATCGGCTTTCTGTCCGTCAAAGAGGTTTTTCGCCGTATCTACGGTTTTGACTTCATGGACAGTCGGTTCTTTGTTGGCGCTCATTGATGTACTCCCTTAGGTTAATGGAGACTAATGAAGCATGGGCCCGTTTCATTACCTGGGCTGCGGGACGCTATCATGACGATTTGGTTTAATGCAAGCATTAATGTAGGCTAATAGAATATATTCTTTATAATCATTTATTACGTTCTAATTAGACCGTGGTAATTTGTTTAGGCGAGGTGATGACCGGCCCTGCGCTGCGCTTTTCAGTGGCGGCGATCGATGGTCAAGGGTGTTGTCAGCTAAGGCTTTGCGGGGCTTGTGTGTGATGCATATCACAAGCGGAAAATTATCAAGCATGCTGAGTCAGTTGTTTAGACGAGGTGAAAATACATGAGCTGGTATGACAAATTAATAAGCTGGTTTAGACATTACTAACGCCTTATCAATGCACTGGGGTGCGCAGATGACGCACTGTCATAAGTGTGGTTGGGTGGGTTGCTGGTGGACGCCATTAAAACCTGCGAATGATTGGGTTGTAACGGGTAAGTGCAGTGCTGCTCATTACAAGGCAATGGCGCTTGCTTATCGCCGGCCTAATGAAGTGGCGTTATACGTTTAACAAAGCCCTGGCCAGGGTTTTCTGGGGCTGCATCGGCGGCTTATCTGCCGGCTTGCGTAAGGACTTGCCAATACGCGATGAGTGACGGCGCGCGACCGCTGGCTTATCGAGTGCATGGGCATTGTGATGCTTCGACTTCATGGGGGCGATGGAATTGCGTGAGCCACGGACGTTTTATATCAATGGCAGGTGGGTCGACCCTGCGGATAGCCATCGTCTGCACGAGGTGATCGACCCGGTCACCGAGCAGCCGTCCAGGCGAGTTGCCTGGGGCTGCCAGGCGGATGTCGATCACGCGGTGGCGGCAGCAGCGGCGGCGTTTGAGCATTTTTCGCGGACGTCCAGGCACGAGCGCGCTGCCTTGTTGCGGCAAGTCATTGCGATATTCGAGCGCCGCTTGCCGGAAATAGCCCAGGCCATCAGCGCCGATATGGGGGCGCCGGCGTGGCTGGCGAACGAGGCGCAGGCGCCGGCTGGCCTGGGGCATTTTGTGGAGGCGCTGCGTTTGCTCGATGCCTACGAGTTTGAGTACGCCATGGGCACGACCCGCATCGTGCGCGAGCCGGTCGGCGTATGCGGGTTGATCACGCCCTGGAACTGGCCGATAAGCCAGATGGCCTGCAAGGTGGCATTCGCGCTGGCCGCCGGTTGCACGATGGTGCTCAAACCTTCTGAGCTCGCTCCGCTTAGTGCGGTGTTGATGGCGGACCTGCTCGACAAGGCCGGTGTGCCGCACGGGGTGTTCAATCTGGTGCATGGCGACGGTGCCGAAACCGGCGCCGCGCTGGCTCGGCATCCCGCCATCGACATGCTGAGCTTTACCGGCTCCAATCGTGCCGGGGTACTGGTGTCGCAAGCGGCTGCGGCGACGGTCAAGCGGGTGGCCATGGAGTTGGGCGGCAACAGCGCGAATATCGTGCTGGATGATGCCGACCTGAAGCAGGCTGTGGCTGCCGGGGTGATGCAATGCATGATCAATTCGGGGCAGAACTGCAATGCACCGGCACGCATGTTGGTGCCACGGCAGTGGCATGCGCAGGCAGCGGCGTTGGCGGCAACGGCGGTGGCTCATCTTCATGTCGCCGCACCCGATAGCCGCGATCGCGGCAGCATCGGCCCTTTGGCGAGCCGAGCGCAGTTCGACAAGGTGCAGCGATTGGTTCAACAAGGCATCGACGAAGGTGCGCAGCTGGTCGCGGGCGGCCTGGGCCGCCCGCAGGGTTTTGTGCGCGGCTACTATGTGCGGCCGACGGTGTTTGCGAATGTCAGCGCCCAGATGGCCTTTGCGCGTGAGGAGATATTCGGCCCGGTGCTGTCGATCATGCCGTACGACGATGAAGATCACGCGGTGGCGATAGCCAACGATACGATTTATGGATTGTGCGGGTATGTGCAATCGGGCTCGGTCGAGCGCGCGCGCAACGTGGCGCGGCGCCTGCGTGTGGGCAATGTCCACCTCAATGGTGCCGGCGGCGATCTGCGGGCCCCGTTCGGGGGCTATAAGCAATCGGGGAATGGGCGCGAGTGGGGCGCCTTTGGCCTGGAGGAATTCCTGGAGGTAAAAGCGGTACTCGGCTGGAAGCGCGCCTGAGCGCCGCGCTTACCGGCGACGATCAGACGCGCTGAGCGCCGGCCTACTTGTTGCGCTTCGCGCTGGCCTTCTTGCTGTTGCCGGTAGCCGCCTTGGCCGGCGTGCGCATTTGTTCCAGCACGCCCTGGCAGGTGTTGGGCGCGCTGCCCTGGCTGGCGACGACCAGCGGCAGCAGGGCCGCGGCGGGGGCGGCGAAAACCCCCAGCGCCACCGCGGCGCCGCCACGCAATAGCAGGCTGCCGGTATACACGCCGACGTCGGGGTTTTTCAGCGTGCCTTTGATGTATAGCGGCGAGCGCAGCGAGAACACGCGAAGACCTTTGCTATGCGGCTTGACATCGAGGTCGAGTTTTTCGCTGGCGAAATTCACCGTGCCATCGACATTGATCACGGCATCTTCGGTGTCGAACACGAACAGCTTGGTCTTGAACAAGCCGTTGTCGGCGGCCAGATCCGAGGCCGCGCAGTTGATCTTGACGGTCTTGTCGCCGAACAGTTTGCCAAGCACGACATTGCCGATATTGAGGCCGGCGGTTTCAAGCAGGGTTTTGCTGATGGCGCCATCGTTCATCAACAACTTCACCTCGCCGGTGGCACTGCCGAGCAGGGCTGCCACGGAGTTGCCGTGGGTGCTGATGGCGGCATCGCCGTTGATCTCGCCGAAGCTGGTATTCATCGCCTCGAAGGTAGGAAACAACTGCTTGAGTTTGAGATGACGCGCATTGAGTTTGAGCGCGCCTTGCATCGGCTGGCGGCTGCCGTCGAGACGAATGGTGCTGTTGACGCTGCCGCCGGCCAGGCCAAAGCTCAGCGGCTCCAGCTGCAGCACACCGTTGTCCATCACCAGATGGGTGCTAAGCGTATCGATGGGCAATTGCTTTTCGCGAACGATGCGCGCGCCGCTGAAGGTCACGTCGGCATCCATGGCTTTCCAGCGCTCGGTGCGAAACGGTTCGACCGGCAGCATTTTGTCGCTGGGCTGGGCGGTGGCGTCGCCGCGCTGTACTTTTTCGGCCTTGGAGTCGGCGCCGATCAGCGGCGCCAGGTCGGCAAATTGCAGCAGCTGGGATTTCAGCGTGCCGCTTAGTTTGGGGCGCGGTGCCGCCGCAGTGAAATCGAGATTGCCGGCGAGGTCGCTGCCACCGACACGGCCACGAAAATTCTGATAGCTGAAATGACTGCCAGCACGATGCAGCTCGGCCTTGAGATGCCCTTCGGTGGCATACGGCGGCGTGTCAGGCAGGGTGACGCCGGTGATCGGGTAGAGCTTGGCCATGCTGGTGCCGGAGAACCACAGGCGCACATCCAGCGCCGCCAGATGGGCCGGGTCGGTCAGCGTGCCGACCAGGGCGATGTGGCTGTCGCCGATGTGGATGTTGGCTTGCACCGGGAAGGGCTGGGTGGCCTCTTGCAAGGCGAGCACGGCGCCGGTCTTGCCGCTGCCCTTGAGCGGCGTACCTTGATAACTGCCTTCGGCTTGCCATTCGAATTGATAGCTGGTGCCGGCGCCAGCGGTAGTTACCGTTTCGCTGGCTTTGTCCTTGTCGGCGGCGCGCCCTGTCGACAGCGCTTTCTTGGCGGCGGCGCCGGCGCTCTTGCCTGCCTGCTCGCGTGAATCGGCCGATTGCTGCGCGACGATCTGGTCGTAGGGAATAGCCTGTTGCAGCGGTTCGATGTCGACCTGCAAGGTGACCCGGCCAAGCGCATCGTCCAGGCTGATGTTGCCGCGATCGAAGCCGATGGCGCCCAGCTCCACTTGCCATGCGGACGGCGTCGTACTTGGCGGAAGATTGAAATCCCAGCTCGCGCGGCTTTGCTTGTCGCGCTCCAGGTCGATGACCGGATGCACCAGTTGCAGCGTAGGGATCACCACGCGATGGGCCAGCAGCGGTAGCGGCGCCAGCCTGAAGCGCAGCGCCTCCAACTGAGCAAACTGCGGCTGCTTGGCCCAGTCCGGGTTGGCGAGTCGAATGTCGTGGGCGACAAATTCCGGCCACGGCACCCACGCGCGCAAGCCGCCTTGCGAGGGTTCGCGTTGCCAACTGACATTAAGGTCGCCGTTGATGCTGAACGGGCGGCCAAGGGCCTGGCTGACTTTGTCGTTGATGGTCGGTTTGAGCCGGTTCCAATCGAAGCTGGCGATGACGATCGCCACGATCACGATCAAGGCCAGCAGCAGGGCTGCCATCCAGATCAGCACTTTGCGGCTGCGCTTCATATCCATCTCCTCACGTAGCCGATGGCCACGATGCGATGGTCGGTAGGGTAACCGAGGTCAAAAAATCATGCGGCCGAAGGCGTCAGCTGCAAGTCAGGAATGGATCTGCACGATGTCATCGACCGCCACATGGCGGCCGCCCGAAGGGGCCGGTCGTTGCCGCTATCGTCGGCGACTAACCACCGGACACACTGGCGACCATCATCATCCATGCCCCGCCGGCAGCGAACAGGATAATCAGTGGCCAAAGCACACTCATCGTGATGATGAAGCCACGGCGCGCGCGTCTGCACTGATATTTCCCCAGCGCAAAAGCCGTGGCAAGCGATGTGGCCATCAATAGGGCCAGCATCCAGCCTGCCTGATGGATGACGGAGACCTCGCCGGTCATCGCCGAGCGCACTAATTCGTGGTCGATCAACAGCAAGACAACGGACAGGCCGACGGCCATGAGGATGCCGACGCCGATCGAGCTGCGGTCGGTTGGCGGAAGGCTGGCGGGAGAGGGTGAATTCATAAGTGCTCCATTGCTGAGTGCCGGGCTGGCAAGCGGCGATGCCCGGACGGTTCCATGACCAACGATAGGCCTCGATACGAGGCCATACAGCGTGCGATAAACTAACCCGGCGGGTCGGGAAATGCCATGGCGGCCCAGTATTTCGCATGGTTGAGTTCGACTTTTTCCAGCCACAAACCCTGATGCTCTTGCAGCGCCACGCGCTGGCCTGGAGCGATGATTTCGGCGAAGGGCAACTTGGTCGGCCTGGGACGGTCGCGCGGTTCGATCCAGTCGCGCCGATACAATCCGAGTTTGATCACGCCGCGCCGAAACTCAGTTAACTGCGGTAACTGCAAGATCGGCTTGGGGTGGCGGTGAAGCAGGTGCTCGTGGGTATCGAAGGCATGCAACCACCATTCGTCTTGTTTCAGGCTGCGATAAACCCAGCGATTTCGCCATTGCAGAAACAGCAGGTAGCGACCGTCTTCGGACCACAGCAATGAAGGGGTGATGTCGCGCATGGCCAAGCCACTGCGCGTGCGCAAGAAGCCGCTGCGCACCGTGCGTGGATCGAGCCGGCCGTCATGCCAGGACGTATCAACGCCGAACAGCCACGCCGCATCGCTGCCTTGTGGCGCGGGCAGCAGCAGATCGACGGCGCCATTGGCGGCGACCGGCCCACGCGGTACACGCCAGTCGGGCAGCATCTCGATACCCGACGGCGCGATGGCGATGCGTTGCATATGAATCCAGAACAGACCGCCGCGAGCCGCCTGGGTGTTGATAAAGGGCACCGCCTGCGCGGGATCTGATAGCGCGACATCGCAGCGCCGCAGTGCATCGGGTTCGGCTTTTTTTTCGCTGACCCAGCCGCGCAAGGTGGCGGCCTGCAGCTCGTTATCGGCGATGCTATCCAGACTCAGCAGCGGCCATGGCAGCTCCAGCGTATGCAATCGCCCATGCTGTGTATCGAGTGCGAGCAAGCGTTGTGGCAACGCCGGCGCTGCGGCTGCGGCGATGGTGGTCCACCAGCGTCCATCGGGTGATACGCGGTGTTCCAGCAAGGCTTCATCGATGGTCCAGCCGGGGCCCTCGTAGCGGTACCGCCCTTGCTGGCCATCGCTGCTGCTGGCGGTGGGCACAATGCGCACGCCGGCGTATTCCAGCCAGCGTTCGGCGCTGCTTAGTGACAGGCAGACATGAAAGCTTCGCAGCGGCTGTTCGCGGGTGCGCAGCGCCATTGACGCTGTCAGCTCACCCGGTATGGTGGCCTTGCCATGCAGGCCACCGCCACGGTAGAACTCGCCGGCTTGTAGCTTGCCTGAAACCGCTTTCCAGCTATCCGGCCAGCCGCGGCGGCTGTGTTCCATCAGCATGCCCTCCACGCGCAAGGTGTCGGCGCTTAGTGATTGCGGCACGCCGAGCACGAGGGTCGGCTCATCGAGGTAAGCCACCCAGGGTCGAACTTCAGCCCAGCCGCGCCCCTCGCTCCATAGGTGGTAGGTCCAGTCATAGCTATTTGCTGAAATCGCGCGCACGGCCAGTGCGTTACCGTCGGGTCGCCAGCACAGATCTTTTTCGCCCAGCACCAGCAAGCCGCTGTCCTGGTTATCTAGCCACAGGTGGTAGCGGGTGGAATTGAGCGGCTTGAGCGGATCTTGCAGTGCCGCCAACGATTCTGGCATCCGCTTATGCAAGCTCAGCGGCGGTGCGCCGGCGGGGCGTTGCGGTTCGAGTAATACAGGTGGCAGTGTTTCGATAAAGCTACGCGGCAGCCACAGGTCGGCGATGGCGAGGTAATCCATCGGCGTCTGCGGGTCGTGTTCAAGCACTTCTTGCAAGCGCCGCGGCTGACCGCCTTGGATCGGTGCCATCCATAGTTGATTGTCTTGCCAGCCCAGCTGCTGCCAGGTGCGCAGTTGCCACAACAAGCGTCGTTCGCAGTCGAGCACGAAGCCGCAATCATTGCCTGAGTAGTGATTGGACGCGACGAACCAGCGCCCATCTTTGCTGAGCGCACCGTTCTCGTAGCTGCCCAGCACGAACAGCCCGCCGGGTAATTGATAGTCGCCATAAACCGGGCCGCCCATGCCTATTTCGCCGCGCGGGACAAAGCTCACCCGCTTGCCGCTCTCGGCATGGGCTTGCCCGGGTGAAATCAGGTTTTCAGGCGGGGCGTGAGCATCGGTGGCGGCCGCTGTCGCGGTTGTCGCAGATGACGCGATGCTGGCCGGATCGGTTGCGCTGGCAGCGGCATTTTTCTTCTTTACCGAGCGACCGAGCATGATCAGCAACGGGCCTGCCACCAGTAATAGACCCAGGCCCAGCAGCAGTGACCAGAGTAAGGCGAGGGCAAAGCCGACGCGGTGGTACAGGTAAACGAATAGCAAGGCGGCAACGGTCAGCAGCCATCTGATCACGACATTCACGGCATTCTTCCTTGGGGTAATGCATCCGCCGGATCAGGATCGCCGGATCATGATCGCGGTGATTCTGGATTGTGCAGCAGACTGCCACACAATCTCCAGAATGCGCGCGGATGCTGTGCCGTCGGTCAGGCAGGATGGTTGCCCGCGCCTGCCGTGGTGATGGCGGTGATGATGTCGTTGGCCCGATGCCTGGTAAGCCATTTACTTCCAAGGACAGTGCATGAGCGAGCAACGTGTATGTTTTGATTTCGAGATCGATTTCTCCAACGGCGGCGGCATCCAGGGCCAGGATTTCAGGCTGGACATCGCTGCCGATGCCATCCATGCCGATGACATCAGCGACAACGCGCTGGCCGCGATCATCGTCAATGACCTGCGACTGCTGATGGTCGGCGAGGTGCGTATTCTGCATAAGCGGATCATCCAGGAGCAGCACAAGCGAGCTGTGTCCGCCGTTGCGGTGGCGGGAGCTGCGGCGGGTTCGCGTTTTGCCGATCTCAGTCATGTCATCGAAGACGGCATGGTGACCTATAAGGGCTTGCCTGCGCCGCTGATCTGCGATCACCTGTCGCGCGTCGAGTCACGCGGCATCTATGCGCCGGGCACCGAGTTTCAGATCGGCCGGATCGAGATGGTCGGTGGCACCGGTACCTATATCGATACCCCTTATCACCGCTATGCCGGTGGGCACGACCTCAGCGGCCTTGCGCTGGAACGTGTTTCCGACGTGCCTGGCGTGGTGGCGCGGGCCAGCGGCATGCTTGGGCGTTCGATCGACTGGAGCCATTTTGCCGCGCTGGATGTGCGCGGCCGCGCCGTATTGGTGCATACCGGTTGGAGTACGCATTGGCGTACGGACGGCTATTTCGAAGGGCATCCGTTTCTGACCCGGGCCGCGGCGGAGTATCTGCGCGACCAGGGCGCCTTATTAGTCGGCATCGATTCGATGAACATCGATGACACCTCGGACGGTGAGCGTCCGGTGCATAGCGTATTGCTTGCGGCAGGCATTCCCATCGTCGAGCATTTGACGAATCTTGCCGCTTTGCCGCTGGATGGATTTCGCTTCTCGGCGGTGCCGCCGAAGATTGCCGCGATGGGCACCTTCCCTGTGCGCGCCCCTGCGCATTGGCAAGGCTGAAGCCGCCGATCGGTGCGGGGCAGAGACGGTTGCGTCTCTGCCCCTGCATTCAGCGGTTAATCCGAAAATCTCGGGTAGGCGGCTGGCTTAGAACTTCCAGCTGAAGCCGCCCTTGAAACCGCTATCCACCGCGTTGTGCGCGACTTGCCCGTTGTACGACAGGCTGAGCGTAGCGTTCTTGGCGATTTGCACATCGAGGCCGGTATCGATGACCAAGGCATTGCGGGCGATCGGCACCCCGTCAACCGCGAATGATGCCGAGCCGCCGTTAAAGCGCAGCACACTGTCCGGATCGACGACACCGAACGCGTGACGCCAACCCAGGGTGGCGTGCGCGGTGACCCAGTCGCCATTGAAGGCAAAGCTGCTGCTCGCATGTCCGCCGAGCATGGCTGTTGCCGCTGGCGGTTAATGCAGCGGCGCCGCCGCGTTCCTGGAAACCATCGGTATTGAGCTTGACGTAGGCGGCTTGCGCAAACGGTTCGATCGTTGCCGAGCGGAACTGGAACTGATAACCCGCTTCGCCGAACACCTGGGCGGTATGCGCTTTGTAGTCGCCGAGTGCGCGATCGGTCAGGTTAGGCAGGTTGATATTTCGCGTCGTATCCAGCGAGTGCTGGGTATAGGCGGCACCGACGCGTAGCCCGAACCCGCCCAGCTGAGTGCCTGCATAGACACTGAGATGAGCGTCATCGCTGGAGCCTGAGGAGTTGCGTTGCGCCAGGTTGAATGAGGTGAGGGTATAGCCGCCGGCCACACCGATGCGGCTGCTCTCACCTACCGGCATATCCGCGCCGAGCACAAAGCCGCCCAGCGTGCGCGATGCCGAAGCCGCATTGCCGTCGCTGTTGTTATGCCCCCATGAGCCGACGAACTGGCCCCACCAGGCCAGGCCATTGGCCTGGGTTTTTACCGCGGCGGCGGATGCCGGGCCGTTGCTGTTGGCGGCGCCTTCCTGGCTGGCCTGGCGCAAGCGGGCGGTGACCGCATCGCGGACAAAGTGGCTGTCTTCGAGGAAGGTGCTTTGCACGCTGGCATGCACTTCGCCGGAGAGCTGGTTGGCGGCGTTGCGAATCTGCCCGTCGGTCTGCAGGTTGCTCAGCGTGGTGAACAAAGCGGTCGACGGCGACAGCCCTTGCACGCCCGCCAGCGCGGCCGTCTCGTTGCGCGTGTTGGCGGCATCGGTCAGATTGCGCTGCTGGATGACATCCAGATACACGTGCTGTGCGTCATAGGCCACGTTAAAGCCGAGCGTGGCGCTGAGGTTGGTCGCGCCGGTCAGGCTGTAGCTGCCGCTCAAGCCCTGGCTGGCGCTGAGCAAGGTGTAACGAGCGCCCTTGCTGTAGATCTGCCCCGCTGGGCCGGCGGCCAGATTGACGATGGCTCCGGCGGCCAGCGTGGCGCTGCCGCCGACGACGATCTGGCTGGATACACCGGCCTGCGCCGGATTGGCCTGGGCCAGATAGACCGCGCCGCTGGCCTGGCTGTAGTTGCCGGCGACGGTCAGCGTCTGATACGTGCCGTTGCCATTGCCGGGTGCGACCACGCCGCTGACCGCCAGATTGCCGCCGATATGGCCTTGGCCGCCGAGCAAGCCGGCATCAACGACCGAGCCGGCCAGCGAGCCATTCAACAGCAGCGCAGCCTGTGGGCTGACGCCGGTGCTGCCGGTATAGGTGTTGTTGCCGGTGAGCGTTTGCTGGCCCGAGGCAACGATCACACTGCCGCCACTACCGCCGCCTAATCCGCCATCCGTTAGCTGACCGTTGAAGACGCTGCTCGCGTTGGTCAGTTCGAGCGTGTTGCCGCCCAACTGCACGCTGCCAGTGCCTGACAACGTGCGGATGAAGACACCCCCTGCGGCGCGCGAAATATCGAAACTGCCATCGACCTGCACGCCGGCCGAGGTGGCGATGCTGCCCGGCCCGGCCAAGCCCAGCCAGCCGCCTTGGGCGATGTTGGTCAGGCCGGTGTAGGTGTTGCTGCCGCTGAGGTTGGCGATGCCGCCGGCGGCGATGTTGAACGGGCCGCTGCCTGAAATGACCCCGGCCAGTCCCAGCGGGCCCATCGCCGCTGTGGCGGTGAACGAGGTGGTGATGGCGCTATCGGTGACATAGAACGGGGTGTAGCCCGTCGCCATGTTTTGCAGGTCGTACATCACCGCGTTATGGATAAAGAACGACACGCCGTAAAGCGTCTGGCCCTGGCTGGTATACGGGTTGGGGCCCACCGTGACCACATTGGTCGCATCGCCAGTGGTATCGGTATGGGTGGTGATGGAGGTCGGCTGCGCATTGGTCGATGCGCCGGTGACGGTAAGCGTGCTGCCGCCAAAGGCATCGCAGTAATTGGACGCGGTGCCATTGCAGTTGGCGCTATCGATCTGACCATTCTTGGTGGCGCTGGCCAACAGGCCGGCGTCATTGACGAAAATGGTGGTGGTGCCGCTGTCGAGCAGCGTTGCCAGCTTGGCCGTGGTCTTGCCGCCATCCAGGGTGTAATTGAACAAGGCGTCGAACTGCCGGGCGGTATTGGCACCGGACAGTGTGAAGTTGCTGCTATAGCCCGTGCGGCCGGTTCTCCACGGCACGGTCGTCAGGAACTGGGCGCGAAGCGCCGGGGTCAGGTCGAGAATCAGGCAGGCCTGGCCGCAATTACCCGGAACACCGACCGGGCCATTGGCCTCGACGATGTAGCCGGTTTTGGTGAGCATGCCGGGCGGGCCGCCGTTGTCACCGGCATAGACGAAATCGCCGGCACCGAAGGTGCCGTAGAAGTGGCCCTCTTCAGGAGCGATGCCCTGGTTGAGCTTCTGTTGAAAATTCGGATCGGCATACAACGGGCTGCCGGCGGCATCGCCGCCGGTGGTGATGACCGGACCATTCGGTGTGGTCGTCAGCCAGGCCAGGGCAATCGCCACCGGCAGGCCTTGCGGCGTATCGAAGCTACCGACCTTGGCGCCCGAAGCCGAGTTGTAGAACTGCATGCTGGAAACATTGATGTTGGACTGCCAGTAACCGTAGGTGCCATCGCCATACAGATACGACTGCGGCGCGGCGGGTACCACGCCCGGCTGATTCGGGAACCAGGCCGGCCCCTTGCCGTTGGCACTCGTGCCTACATCGATGTTGAAGGAGTCCGAGCCGGTATCGAACAGGTATTCCTTCGGGGTGGCGCCGTTGACGCCGACCTGGATACCCAGGCGATAAATCGTGGTGGTGCCGCCGTTAGGCTCTTGGATGATATCCAGCGGGATGCTGGTGGCGTGGGTTTGTCCGTACGGCGCTAACAGGCAGGCCAGGGCCAACGATAACGGCCTGAATTTAATCTTGCTCACGTCTTTCCTCTTGGTATGGCTTGTTGCGCCGAGACGCCAGGCATCGAGGCGTGACCGTCACCAAACGGTCATAAGCAGATAAACGCAATCCGGGGTGCATCCCCTACCGAGGTCGGGCTAAGAAAAATTCCTGCGCGAGTAGCGCTGGCGGCACGCTACGCCCGCGTCGTGGGTGAGCGTAAAATGCGCAGCTGGATCAGCCCTGCGAGGAGCCGCGCGATGCCTACCGAGCCGAAGTATTGGTTTCCCGCGAAGCGCTATGGCTGGGGCTGGGGGCCGCCGCAGGTGTGGCAGGGATGGGTCGTCTTGATCTTCTTCGGGGTGTTTCTTGCGGTGGGCGGGGCCATCTTGCTGCCGCAGCGTCATGCGGCGTTTTTGCTGTACTCGCTATGCCTCTGTGCGCTGTTGATGGTCATCTGCTGGCTTAAAGGCGAGCCGCCGCGCTGGCGCTGGGGTGGCGATAAATAAGCCAGCCGAGTTGGCCTGGCTGCATCGGCGGGCGCCTGGTAAATATGCAACAACATAGTTGCATGTCGTCGATGGCTCGGTTAATGTGCAACCTGGAGGTTGCCCATGAATACATCAACAGATCGCATCGAAAGAGAGATTCTGCTCAAGGCACCGCGTTCGCGCGTGTGGCGGGCACTGGCCGACGCCGAGTCCTTCGGCGACTGGTTTGGCGTCGCGCTGCAAGGCAAGCGCTTTATCGCCGGCGAGCATACGCAGGGGTCTATAACCTATCCGGGTTATGAGCACCTGGTGCTCGATATCCTGGTCGAGCAGATCGAGCCGGAGCGTTTATTGTCTTTCCGCTGGCATCCCTATGCCGTCGACACGTCGGTCGATTATTCGCACGAGCCGACCACGCTGGTGGTCTTCGAACTGGAGGAGCACGGCAGCAGTACCTTGCTGCGTGTGGTCGAATCCGGCTTTGACAAGATTCCAGTGGCGCGGCGTATGGAAGCCTTTCGAATGAACAGCAGTGGCTGGAGCGAGCAAATGACGAATATCGAAAAGTATGTCGCCGCCAGCTAATGCACGCTCCAGCAAAGCGCTGCTGAAGGGGCCGGCGTTGCGCAAGTCGGCGCCGATCTTCGCCGCCCTGGGCGATGAAACGCGGCTGCGCCTGGTTGCCGTCTTGTGCGCCGGCAGTGCGCTGTCGATTGCCCAGCTCACCGATGGAACCGATATCACGCGGCAAGCGGTGACCAAGCATTTGCAGGTGCTGGCCGATGCGGGGCTGGTGCGCGATGTCAAAGTCGGGCGCGAACGCCTATGGGAATTCGAGTCGAGCCGGCTGGATGAGGCCAGGCGTTCGCTGGACATCATTGCGCAGCAGTGGGACGCCGCACTCGGCCGGCTGCAGCTGGCGCTGGAACGTAGCTAGGGCCTGTTCACGCTATTCGCATAGCCCGCGCCGAGGGTTTCTTCCAGCGTCGACCACGGCGTGGGGCTCATGTGCATGCCGATAATATGCAGCGGCTCGGTCGCGATGCCGGCTTCTTGCACCGAGTGTTTCAGCTCAAGCAGCGATTCGGGATATAGCAACGAACCGTGCGGCCCCAGCGGCTGGACCATTTCCGCGGTATGCAGCAAGTGCGCGTCGCCAATCCAGGTCATCAGCATGGGCTGTTCGCCGTAGCGAATAGGCAGCAACACGATGGCATGGGTCCCGCTGCCGATCAGCGTGCGGGTGGACACGGCGTGGATAATCGGCGTGCGCGGCGCGCGGGCGAGATCGTCCGGCGCGATACTGTGCCGGCTAGCCAGCAGCTTGCGCACGATGGGCTCGTTGCGATCGCGAACATAGATGGGAATGCCTTGGGCGGCGTATTCGCGGATGCCGGCGATATGCCAGTAAAAGCCGGTGGAGGTAATGACGGCCTTGACCGGCATGCCGGGGAAACGCCGTGCGGCTTCGGCCAGTACGCGCTTGGAATAACCGGCGGAAATCGGCGCGTCGATGATGACGATGCCATCGTCCTGGCGTACCAGGGTGGTGTACCAGGAGTTGGGTATTTGCACGATAGCAGGCGCGATTTCGGCGATCGGCCGCTTGGGGTCGGGCGCGTTGGCGACGGGCTGGCCGAGCTGAAGATCGTCCGCATACGCGGGCAGTGGGGCATCGGCGGGCGTGTGCATGGCGAAGTACTCCGCGGCCACTGGCGCATCGATGTGCAGGTCGGCATAGGTCACGGTGCGAAACAGTGCGTCGTTGCGGAACATGTCCCACTGCTGCGGATAACGCACACCGTCGCTGACATCCCAGTTCAGATACTCGGTACGTTCAAGTACATCGCCCCAGCCATTCCAGGCAATCTCCGCGCTGTGCGCGCGCCGCAACGCGATGGTGGCCTCGGTGGCGCTGGGCAGCTCGGTGAGGGCGTCGATGAATATCCGCACCGGATAGCCCGCGTGGTGAAAAGCCAACACGTGCTGAACCGCTTCATGCCTGACGGTGTCCGGCTCGCGCTGTAGATCGGCGGCTTGCTCGGCCAGCAACAGGACGCGAATCGGATCATGGGTCTCCCACGATGGTGGCGCATCCACGGTAGGCGCCAGGGTCAGCTGGTCATCGAGTGAGGTTTCCGCCTGCTGTCGTTCGCGGGTAAACAGCGTGCGCACCGTTCGCGAGGGTTTGCCTGGAGTCGTTTCGACAACCAGGCGGCGCGCGTTTGCCAGGTCATCGGTGATGCTGGCTTGCGCGGCGCCGGCAAACGGATAGGGCGCGCCAAGATGATCGTTCTCGACGACATCGTAGGACACGGTTTGCGTGGATGCCTGGATCGATTTCAGCGCACGCAGATCGCGATGTGGTGCCAGCGCGCTTAGGGTCTGTGCGAGCAGCTCATGGGCGGATGTTCCCGGGCCGATGGCGGCGCTCGCGGTATTGGCGCCGAGCAGGGCGATGCATGCCAGGGCGATGCGCCATCCCCGTGCTCGGTGCGGCTGAATGCGGTGCCTGGTCTGCATGGGTCAGCTGTTACCCGCCTGGCTGTGCTGCGAGTACACCGCATGCCAGTGACCATCGACAAACAGAAAAATGTCCGAGGATTTGACCCACTGTGGATTCGACGCCGGGTTATGAAACGAGACGATGGCCATGCCGTCGCGCAGCACGACCGTGGTTTTCGATGGGTGGTCTTTGCGGTAGGCGTCGATGACCGCTTTGGGGTTTGCCGCGCCGCGATGTTTTTCCGCGCTGGCCAGCAAATCGGCCTTGGAATGCACTTTGCCATCGACATTGACCGAGCGATATTCGGGCAGCAGCATTTGTTCGAGAAAGGCGGTGTCGCCGCTGGCCTCGGCCAATGACCAGTGATCCTCGACGGCGAGAACCGCCGCTTCGGTCGGCATCGTTTCATTCGCATCAGGCAAGGCGGTATCGCCGGCGTGACTGGCCGCGCCCATGCTGATCGAGAGCAAGAGCAAGCCCAGGGTGGGGGTATGGCGGGATATCCAGGTAGAGCGGCGCATTGAAGCTGACCTCGGCAGAGTGGACGGAGCACACGCAGAGACTGCCGCCGCCGGGTTGGTGTCGCGTGGCCTTTGTGATCAACGGGTCTTTTGCCGGGACAGCCGGCTACCGCGCTGGTTTGGGTGGTGCGTCGCGGCGGCTTAGCGCAAGCCCAGCCGGTGGCGGGCGCCATCACGAAAGCGGCGGCTCAGGGTGAGCCGGGTGCCATCGTGCAGGACGATTTCGGCATCGCCGTGGAATAGCGGATGCCACTCTTTGATGCGGTCGATGTTGACCATCGTGCTGCGATGAATACGCAGGAACCGCGCGGGGTCGAGCGTCGCTTCCACATTCTTCAGCGTGTCGCGATGCAGTAAGGCGGTACCGGCCAGATGCAGGCGCACATAGTTGCCGTCGGCGGCGATCCAGTCGATATCTTCTACCCGGACCACGCGTAAATGTTCGCCAACGCGAATACTGAAGCGCTGCACAAAGGGTTCGGCGGCGGCAAAAGCGGTATGTCGTGGCGGGGTGGCGTGCTGGCTGAGCCGATGCAGTCGCTGGCCGATGCGCTGCATGCACAGATCGAAGCGCGCCTGATCGATCGGCTTGAGCAGGTAATCGACGGCGCCGGCATCGAAGGCTTGCAAGGCATGCTGGTCGAAAGCACTGGCGAAAACCACCAGCGGCAAGGCATCGGCGGGCAGGCGGCGCAGCAATTCAAAGCCGTTCATGCCAGGCATCTGGATGTCCAGAATGACCAGGTCGGGATGCAGCAGCCGAATGGCCTGCAGGGCGTCGGCCGCATTGCCGCATTCACCGGCGATGTCCACCTGCGGGTGCGCGGCCAGCGCCTGGCGCAAGGACAGCCGCGCCAACACTTCGTCATCGACCAAGACGGCGCGGATGGCTGGTGTGCTCATGCCGCGTACAGCGCAAACGGCATGCGCAGCTCCACCCGGGTGCCGCCCTCGGGCCTGGGTTGCAGTGCGAGTTGCCCGGCGCCCAGGGCGCTCAGTCGTGCGCGTGTATTGCCCAGGCCGATGCCTTCGACGAGGTCTCCGGCTGGCAAGCCTTGTCCATCGTCTTCCACCAGTACCAGCAAATCGTTGTGATCGCGGCGAATGGCGATGCGCAACACGCCGTAGCCCGGCATCGGCAGCAGCCCATGATGCAGTGCGTTTTCCACCAGCGGTTGCAGAATCAAGTGAGGGACGGCGGCGTTCAAGGTGTCCGCGGCGATTTCCAGCTGGGTTGAAAGTCGGTCTTGGAAGCGGATTTGCTGGATCGCCAGATAGCAATCCAGATATTGCAGCTCGCGCGCCAGCGGCACGCTTTGCGTGTGATCTTCCTCCAGCGTCAGGCGTAGAAAATCGCTAAGGCGGGCAATCATTACCCGGGCCTGCGACGGCGCGGCCAGGGCCAGGGCGGAAATGGCATTGAGGGTATTGAACAGAAAATGCGGTTGCAATTGCATGCGCAAGGCCTGCAGCTGTGCTTGCGCCAGCTGTCCCTGCAATTGCGCATTGCGCAGTTGCTCGCCTTTCAATCGGCGCCTGGAATCAAGGCCGCGCAGAATAGTCAGGATCAACCAGTAAGTGATCACACCGAGATGAAACTGGTAGATGAACTCGATGCGCAGAAGATCATCGAGTGACTTGAAGCTGATCGGGTCGCTGCCGTGCCATTGCCAATAGGCGTGCAGCATGATCGTGGTCTGCAGCGCGGACATCACGACGCTGGCCGGCAAATGCACGGCCAGAAAGCGGCCCCAGCCATAGTGGGCAGAGCGCCGACCCAGCCAGCCGATCAGCGGCGCCAGCAACATCCATAGATAGAAATCGGGCAGGTTCCAGGCCAGCGTGCGCTGCCATGAACGCGACACGCCTTCGTTGATCGATGTCAGCATCATGCTGATCGAACTGGATAGCGCCAGCAGGGTCCAGAAGCCGAACCCCAGCGCATAAGTCTTGAGTCGCGCGCGGGCATCGGTGCTGCTGATATTCACGGTGGATGCGGCATGAGTCGGCATGGGCTGGAGCACCGAGGGAGTGGCCCCAGCATGACCCAACCCGGTGCTGATCTCATGGGTCAAAATACCCCCCGGTCAGGTTCGGCAGGCGTTGCCGGCGCATGTTCGGGATCGGCCAGGGCTAGCCATTACTTGGCGGGCTTGGGGATCGCCGCCAGCTCGGCCAGTTTGGCGACGGTGTTGATATTGCGCGCGGTGCCATGGGCGGCTATCGGAAGCTTCATGCGCGAGTCGGCCATGCCGTCGCCGTAGTGCACGTAGATCTCGCGGCGGCCCAGCGCCAGGCGTTCTTCGACGACGCCACCGACATCGTTCAAGGCCGTGGCAGCTGGCGGCGTATCGAGAAAAATCGCCACCACGCGATTGCCAGGCGCTTCGGGGAACGGATTATCTGCGAGTACCTGGGCCATTTCCGCGGCAGTGCGAACCAGGACGCCGACCGATTTGCCGGTATGGCTTTGCAAGTGCTTGCCGAGGGCCTTTTGCACCGCCGTCTCGTTGAGCTGGCTGGTGAACACCACGTTGCCACTGGCGATGTAGGTACGCACGTCGCTGAAGCCGGCGGCTTCACACAAGCTCTTGAGTTCGGTCATCAGCAATTTGCCGGTACCGCCGACATTGACGGCGCGCAGTAAGGCCACATAGCGGGTCATGGAGGGGGGCATGGATGGTTTTTCGCGATCCCGGAGAGGCGCCAGTGTTGTCGGCCATCGCGGTGTGCTCAAGTGCCGTAAGCCACGCCGGTCGCCGCTTGATGGATATCCGCCGGCGGCGATCAACGCCGGCGGTAAGATTCTGCGGCTATAGTCCGCGAAGGTCGCTTCCGACCCAGGCAAACAGTCTTGACCTGCAGGCAAAATCATCGGCTTGATCGAATCCATCCATACCGGGGGCGGCATGCAAAGCGCAGGTGAGCGAGCGTTGGTCCTGCATGGTGGCGGCGCGGCCGGTAATGCGTGGGAGATTGGCGTGGTTGCCGGCGTGTTCGATGCCGGGTTGGATGTAACCCAGGCCGATGTCATCATCGGGACGTCGGCTGGATCGACGGCCGCGGCCCAGATCACTAGCGTGACTCCGACCGAATTGTTTGCCGCCATCCTTGCCGCCGCACCGCAGCAACGGATAGGTCAGGGCGGCCCTGAGGGCGCGCGCGTTGCCATGGGGCCGCTGGCGAATCATATGGAGATAACCAGCCGGATCATCGCTACCGCTGAGACTGCGGCCAGCATGCGCCGCGGCATGGGCGCGGCAGCGCTCGACATGGACGCGGCGTCGGACGGTTCCGGGCAAGCGCGGTGGCGCGCTGTCGTCGCCGCGCGGTTGCCCCGTCAGCACTGGCCGGAGCAACTGTTGCTGATCACGGCGGTCGATGCCCATAGCGGTGAACCGGTGGTGTTCGATCGCCACAGCGGCGTCGATCTCGTCGATGCCGTCGCCGCCAGCACGTCCAACGGCTTTGGTGTGCCCCCTTACAGCATCGGCGACAGCCGATACATCGACGGCGGCTATCGACGCAACGAGAACGCCGATCTGGCGGCCGGATACGCACGGGTGCTGGTGTTATCACCCTTCGGTGGCAGATCGCGGCATCCGCCGGAGTGGGGCATGCAGCTTGCTGCACAGCTGGACGAACTCCGCGCGGGCGGCAGCCGAGTCGAGACGATCTTCCCCGACGGCGATTCGCTTAACGCGTTCGGTGTGAACATGATGGATTTGTCGACCCGTGCGCCCGCCGCTCAAGCCGGTTACAACCAAGCCAAAGCCCTTGCCGGGCAGCTCAGCGAATTCTGGCGCTGACCGCGATGAAAGCAGTCGACTCGCTACGCCGCCATCGCGTCCACCTCTGCGCTGTCTCGCCGAGTGTGAAGTCTTTTCGAAGGGCAGCTGCCATAGGTGGCATTTCTTTCGCTTGCGTTCACCGGTGGCAGTGACCACCCCATTCACCGATGCATCGGCGTCGTCCCTCGGGTGCATCGCGCGATCAAGCAGGCACGTAGGTCAACCTAAGCACATCCGCGCAGATTAAATCGCTGGCCACGAGGTGCAGCGGTGGCCGGGGGCCCGCGAAGAATGGCTTGCCGCGACCAAGCACGACCGGGTGAAGGTAAAGTCGATACTCATCGATAAGACCTAGCTCGGTCAGGCTTTGCGCCAGGTCTGGTCCGGCTACGTCGATCTCCCCAGCGAGCTCAGCCTTCAGCCGCCGTATCACCGCTTCAAGGTCATCGGCGACAAGGGTGGCGTTGGGGCCAACCGACTTCAATGAGCGCGACACAACCCACTTCGGCTGGCTGCGCCACGCCGTGGCGTAGTCGCGTTCCTGTGCGCCCCAGTCCGCATGGTCTTCGTCCCAATAACGCATGACCTCGTACATGCGGCGACCGTACAGCATGCCCGTCGTGTCACGCGTTTGCTCGATGAAGTGACCAAAGAGCGCCGGGCTTGGGCTAAATTCCAGATGGTCGATATAGCCATCCAGGGACTGGTTCAATCCGAACACAAGCTTAGCCATGGAAAATCTCCACTGCGGAGTCTTCAGCATAGCCCGGGCCAGCGTCGTTGCTGAAGTGAGTTGGACACCATCGCTGCGCTGCTTTGCCGGTGTAGCCCATCGTCGGAAGTCCGCTTGCGAACCATAACGAACGGATTTGTTAGACGGGGTCGTGCGCTCTTGGCAGCCCTCAGGCGATGATGCGCGATGACATGGCGTTCTTATGGAACCGCGCCAAGCAAGCCCGCGACGCCAGACTGGTGACGAAGGCATGGTGCGGTTAGTTCGGGTCGAGAAGGGCATCTATGCGCCAAGGCGTGCCGCGTTTTTTCTTGCGCGCGTGAAACCGCGTTCTGGCCACTCCCGGCTTAGGTCGAGCATGCCGCTTGAGTCACTCATGCCTCACACCAAAGAGCCAGAATTTTTCGGTGGAGCATGTCGAAATCCGCTGTTGCCGTTCGTCGTTACAGTGAGAATCGGGCAACCAACCCCGTTGATGACACGATCAGGAGACGAAAATGCCGCAGTATCTAATCTCTACTTACCTCCCGGACAACTTTGATCCGTCCCAAGTCACCGAAGCGAGCATCGAAGCCATTCACGCGTTCAACCGGGAAATGATCGCCGCTGGCGTCAGGAAATTTGCCTGTGGCCTGAGCCCGAAGGCCGTGACACTGCGCTCGCAAGCCAACGGCGAGGTGCTTGTCACCGACGGGCCGTATCTGGAGGCGAAAGAGTTCGTCGGCGGTCTGTGCATACTGGAAACCGAGAATCTGGACGAGGTGTTGGCGTGGATGCGCAAGGGTGCCAAGGCGCTGCAGGGCGCGGTCGAAGTGCGAGAGATTTTCTTCAACCCCGCCCCGGCAGAGCATTGATCAGCACAGTGGCGGCGAACGGCGCTGTGCAGAGGGTCAGGCAAACGGCAGGTTTCTGCGTGAAATAACCGATGGTGAGGAAAGAACCATGCGTATATACAAGATGGGCGCTTTCATAATGAGCTGCTCTGTTCTGCTTGTCGGGCTTGGGGCGGCACACCAGGCGATGGCACAGGACGCTGCGGCAGCGTATCCGAAGATGGCTCCGCTCGATCAATACCTGATGGCGGATCGGGCCGCGGAGATAGCCCTGGCGCGCAGTGCGGCGCCGGAGTCCATTTCCGGTGATGCGACGATCCTGGTTTTAGGACGCAAGGGCTACGAGACAGCGGTCGAAGGCAAGAACGGGTTTGTCTGCATCGTGGCCAGAGGTTGGACCGGACCGTTTGACTGGCCTGAATTCTGGAGCCCGAAAATACGGGCTGCCGATTGCTTGAACCCTCAGGCTGCACGTTCGCTCGTGCCCGTCTTTCATCTGCGCGCCGAGCTGGCGATGGCCGGTCGTTCCAAGGCGGAGATGCTGTCGGCAGTCAAAGCCGCCTACGAAAATAAGCAACTGCCGAATCTCGAAAGCGGCGCGATGGATTACATGATGTCCAAATCGTCGTATCTGACCGACGAAGGGGACCACAACATGCCTCATCTCATGTTCGACACCCTGGTCAAAGACGGTAAAGACTGGGGTTCCGGTGCTGCGGGTTCGCCGGTGATGTCCAGCCCCTATTGGTTCATCTCTGCGAAAGAGCCACCCCAAGCTAAAGGGCTGCCGCCGATTCTTGTGTTCTTAATCCCGGCCCCTGATTGGTCCGATGGAACCGCCGCGGACATGCATGGTCACTGATACAGACGTAGGTCTGGCGGTGTGAGCATGCTTGCGCGTTTGCAAGCTTCCATAGTCTCGCACCGCCATGACTGCGCCATGCCGTCATGGTGGTGCAAACGTCCATCCTCTATAACGGGTCGATCGGAGGATATCGATATCCACTGGCCTTGAGAACACGGGCCGCGAGCGCCATCCCTCGTTTGTAGCCAGACCAGCTAGCATGCGCATCTGCTGTCTGCTTTTGACCCAAAACAATAGCAGCGGTCAGAATGGGGCAAGTCACACAAACTGGGGGGACTTGGATGGATCGGCGATCGATTTTCCTGCTATGCCTTACCGTGTTTTCACTGGCCGGTCCGGCGACGGCCGCACCGGCGCCCGTGCCGCCAACCGGACACATCACCGGTGTCGGCGGAATCTTTTTCAAGGCGAAGGACCCCAAGACTCTCGCGGCGTGGTATCGCGATGTGCTGGGCATGCCGGTGGAAGCCTGGGGCGGCGCGGCTCTGCGCTATGACGCGCCCAAGCACCCTCCCGCACTGGCATGGAATGCATTTCCCGCGGCGACGAATTACTTCGCGCCATCGACGAGCGGATTGATGATCAACTACGCCGTGGATGATATGGATGCATTGCTCGTGCGCTTGCAGTCCAAGGGGGTCAAGGTTTTGAAGCGTGACGACAGCGATCCCAATGGCCGCTTTGCCTGGATTTTGGATCCCGAAGGAAACAAGGTCGAGCTGTGGGAGCCCAAGCGCTAGTTTCGCTAAGCGCCGTTTTGATTCGAAGCCATGAGATGGAGTCCTCTCGGTCGGTTGTCTCGATCTCACCGGAGTGTGGCCTGCACGGTCCAGGGGAGAAGTCCATAAGCCGGTGGATGCAACACACTGAAAACGGCGTAAGCAGCAGGAGTGTTGCGTTGACCGGTTGAGGTCGCCATCCAACGCGGACATTTCATGTATCTAAGGCGGTGCATGGCGGCTGGTTAACCTGCAGACGACACGCATGGCAGAGTGACGCCGCGAGCGGGTGCGTCCGCGCCCGCCGGTCCGATTGAGACACCGGGTCAAGCGGCGGTGGCGTGGCTACCCATAATGGGGAAGTTCAAGCAACCGACTGAGGCGGTTGCGCTGGCGATGGCTATCAGGGGGCAATAATGACGGTGCACTTCGATGTGCTTGTTCACATGCAAGATGAGGGGGACCTGCACGCGGGACCTGGCGAATACGTAGGAACGCGCATTACCGGCCTGCGCCTGGAAGGTTTCGCCATCACGCTGGAGCCATGGACGCGCGGCCTGGGGTTGCGCTATCGAGCAGACCTCCGCGGACAGGGCGATACCGGCTGGGTGAGAGACGGCCTGTTCGTCGGTACCCGCGGACAGGGCCGGGCGCTCGAAGGTTTCCGCATCGAGCTGAGCGGCGAATGCATCGCCGATTACGACGTGCTCTACATGGCGAACATCAGCGGTGGCGGCGACACCGAGTGGCTGGCCAACGGCGAGTATTGCGGCCTGCGCGGACAGGGGCGTCATATCGGCGGCCTGGCGATCAGGATCATGCCGCGCAGGCCAGACTACCGGGTGCTGGTTTCCAGGGCGGCTTCACGCAGCGGCAAACCGCTGGCGATCACGGCCTCGGGATCGCTTCGCAAAGCGGAGGTGGGGGTCTCGGCGCTGGACGGTAGCGATCCGCAAACCTGGGATCGTCGCCCGGTACGCGGCGCAGAGGGTTATGCGCTGATCAATCGGGCAAGGCCGAACATGTGCATCGCGCGCGGCCCGGGCATGCAGGTCGTGCTCAAGCACGTGTCGGAAATCGATACCGACGACCATTGCCTCTGGCTCGACGACACCGTTCCGGGCGATTGGACTGCGATCCGCTCGAAGACCGATCTCGAACTCAAGCTCAACATGCGTGGCGACCCGCCTTATGCCGATCAGGGCAACGCCTTGATCGTCCACCCCTGGTCGCACGCGGCAGCGAACGAGTTGTGGCAGTCAAGGAAGCTCGGCTGCGATCTGGTCGCCGGTACCGACACCGTCGCCCCCGACCAGATCCTGCGCGCCATCTACCACCGCTGTTATCCCGACCTTTTCAAGGGCGCGTTGACGTTTCAGTCATCCGACATGGGCAGGGTCGCCTTCGATTTCGCCGCCGCTCCCATGGTCCACGTCGCGCCTTCCGATATGCCCATCGACCCGGCGAACCCTTCGTTCCCGACGGCGTTCATCGTAGTGTTCGAGGGCATTGAGCTTGCGGTCGAGGGGAAGGATGGGGCGTGGACGGCCACGGCTGTCCTGCAGATGCTGGCGAGGGTTCGTTTCCAGGCCCATGGGTCGCCGCCGGTGTCCATGATGACGCTGGAACTGTGGCAAGGCTGGCTGCGGGTGGAACAGCATCCGGAGGCTGAGGCACGCCTCAACGAGTTGCTCGTGCCCTGGCTGATCGCGCATTTCAATCTGCAGATTTTTGCCCCCTTGCGCATACCTCTGGCCGGGCTGCCGGGTAATCAGTTCAGCGCGCCAGTGGTGACCGTGCAGCCCCCTTATGTAACGGCAGCCCTCGCCAAGGCGCCTCATGCGACCATTGTGCCCCGCCCCACCAGCTGGCCGTTCGGTGGCAGGGTGATGACGGGAATCGGCACCTCCACGCTGGATACCGTGTTGGGCGAAGTGCTGGCAAGCATCAAGGTCTACGATTCGTGGACGTACAAGGATCCCAGTCGCAGCTTCGACTTGCGGGTCTACTATCAGATTGGTCTTGGCAACCCGCGCTTCAGCATCTTTCCGTCATCCGGCGGCCAGTGCCGCTTGCGCATCGATCTACGTGGCGATGGCGTCTTCGAAATCCGCCACGACTTCAGCCCGCGGGTCTGGAGTGACGGCTACGTCAATTGCAGCGGCCGGCTTGCCGTCAAGGACGATAAAACGATCGAGGTCGTGGTGGAATCGATCGACGCCATCGTGTTCGATTGGAGCGTCGATGGCGAGGTGTACCCCGAGGTGACGTTTGCGTTTGGTGTAGCCACCGGCAAAGTGGCGTCCGACTATCTGCACGGCAAATCGTTCACGCTCTACACCCCGCCCACGATTAATGCCGGCATTGCCGGGCGCAACTTTGAGATTACTTTGCGTGACCTTGATGTAGAGAGCTTTGCCGATGCCGAGCAGCGGCCGATGGCGCTGGTGACAGGGAGGCCGACGGTCGTGGTGAAGTGACACCGTGCGCGTTACCGCTCCCGCCTCCATCCGCGCCGCGATGAGAGGCCAGGTAGCCATTCGCTGCAGGATGCCGGCAAGGCGCTCCGCTGCTTCCAGCGGCTCGCCACAGGGCGATAAGGCCCGCTTCCGACCCGAAGCGGGCCTGGGGGCAGGGCGATTCGCCCGTGTTACCGGAGGTAGGACGCGTCCATTTCGACAGGCGTCCGCGCAGCCGACCGGAGCACTCTCACAGTAGCCTTGGGTGGTGCGTACCCATCGCGCGCGCCTCATTTTCCCCGGACACGACTCGCGCCACCTGGCATCGGCGTCAGCCTGGATGTCACCGCTTTGACTCCGGGCGGAAATGCCCTTCAATTTACGCTTACCGTGATCGCTGCGGAGCAAGGTCGGCTAAACCTTGATCGCGTGCGTTCTGTAGAGACAATCCCTTTTCCCGGAGTTGAAGACGTTGAGTATTTCATTCAAAAGCCTGGGCCGTTTCATCGGCCTATCGGTCGCGTTGGCGCTGGTTGCGCCGTCGGTGATGGCAAGTTCTTTCGTTCATCCGGGCGCCTTGCATACCCAGGCCGATTTCGATCGCATGAAGACCCAGTTGGGGCAACACGCGCAGCCCTGGACGGACAGCTGGGATGTGCTGATCAAGAATTCCCATGCCTCGCTGAACTGGACCGCGAACCCTCAGGCCATGGTCTATCGTGGCTATGACGGCACGCATCGGGAGAACTATGCGGCGCTATTCAACGACGCTGCGGCTGCGTATGCGCTTGCGCTGCGCTGGGAGGTGAGTGGTGACGACGCCTATGCCGACAAGGCCGTCGCCATTCTGGACGCGTGGTCCAAGACTTTGACCGAGATCAACGGCACATCCGACAAGTTTCTGGCGTCAGGTATTTACGGTTACCAGCTCGCCAACGCCGCAGAGATCATGCGCGGTTACAAGCGCTGGCCGGCGCAAGATGTCGTTCGCTTCAAAACCATGATGCTCAACGTCTTCTATCCGATGAACCATCAGTTTCTGGTGCATCACAACGGCCAGAAGGTCGATCACTATTGGGCCAACTGGGATCTCGCCAACATGTCATCCATGCTGGCCATCGGCATTCTGACGGATCGCCACGATATCTACGACGAGGCCGTCGAATACTTCAAGCACGGTGCGGGCAATGGCTCCATCGAACACGTGGTGTGGAAGATCTATCCTGATGGCCTTGGGCAGACCCAGGAAAGCGGGCGCGACCAGGGGCACAATACCCTCAACGTGGCGCTATTGGGCGCGTTCTTGCAGATGGCTTGGAATCAGCACGACGACCTGTTCGGCTATGACGACAATCGTGCACTCAAGGGCGTGGAATACATCGCCAAATACAACCTCGGGTATGACGTTCCCTACACGACCTACAGCAACAGCGATGTAACGCAGCCAACCATCTCAAGTAACGGGCGCGGCAATACCCGCCCTGTGTGGGAACTGTTCTATAACCACTACGTGGTGCTCAAAGGACGGGATGCTCCTTATCTCCGCATGGCCGCTGAGAAAGGGCGCCCCGAGGGAGGTGGCGGCAACTATGGCCCCAATAGCGGCGGATTCGACCAGCTTGGATATGGCACGCTGACTTATACGTTGAAGTAACGGCAAAGGACGATGCCGCAATGTCTCGCTCGTGGCGGTCGCTCTCTCGGCGGTCTCCATGTTCATGGTGAATATCCGTGTTCGGCGATCCCCAGAGCGGATATTGACCAAGTCTGTGTTGTTCATCCCGCAGCGGCTACAGGGCGCGGTGCTAGGTCGAGTTATCGCGGGTAGTCGGCAAACTCCCGCAAAGCCCGACATATCCTCGCGCTGCGAGTACGCTTTAACTCAACTGTCCGCGACAACGGAGTAGAGCTCTTGTCAGCGCGAACAGTTGAGGGGCGGGTGACCCTAGGCGCCATGTATCACTGAGACCATGGCGGCCCATTTCTCCTCAGCGCGGCGAAGTTAAAGGACATCGCGCATGTCCATTTCTAGCGCGCCTGAATCTGACATTGCCTCTCCTGGGCCGTAGCTTCCTTATCCGGAAACGGTGATTCCGTTGCCAAGACTGTTTCCATTAAACCCTTCAGGTCATTTCATGAGCTAGGACGTCAGCGTTGTTCCAGACAGCGACCTTTGTAAGGTCCGCTTCCGACCCAAAGCGGACATTGCCGGTATAAGGGGTGCCGCGATCTAGCGTTCCATCTTTTTCGGGAGTCAGGATGAATCTTGCTCGATTTCTATTGTTGATCGCCGCTGTTGGTGGGTTATTTATGAGCAGCAACGTAGCGAGCGACGAGCATCTAGATTGGACGCGTGCCACTTATGTGAGTGCCTGGGGTCCCTGTCCGCAGGGTGGGAGTTGCGGCTCGGTTTGGCTAATGGACCGTGCAACGCAAAGCATCGAGCGGAAAGGCTTAAAAGCAGTGGCCTCTCACAAGCTATCGGATCAGGAGTGGACTCAGCTAGAAGAAATGGTGAGAGAGGCTAGGCAGCAAGCATCCAGCTGCCCAGCTGCGCCCACGGATGTATTTGAAACGTTGGAAATCGTAGATGGCGATGGCACCAAGGTCTCTGTAGAAGTAACTGGGTGCGTGTTCGATCAAGGCACCAACGCCCCAAAGACTTTAACAAGCTGGCTTCAAAAGCATTGATCAGTACTAAACCATGTCGATGCGGGCCGAGCAACAGGTGATGTCCGCTTTCGAAGCGGACGTTTCCAGGGAGCAAGGAAAGGGGGAGTAAATGGCTGGGACGATCTTGATTTCGGAGGGTGCAGGCTTGCCGTTGAGCTCGGTGAGCTTCGACCATTTGGTTGAAGAGATACGCCAATCTATGGCAAATCCTGGCGACGCGGAAATCGCGAATGCATATCGCCCTTATGACCATGAGGGCATGATGTTCATCGATCTCCGAGAGCTCGCGGCCGAGGCATTTCAGGCCTTCGTTGCAGCCGTCCGTTCTGCTGCGTACACCTGCGCTCTAAGTCACGGGACTGCGTTTGAAGGGGCCTGGGCCGAGCTTGCGCAAGCTCTGGCGAAAGACCCTAGATTCTGGGCCGCAGAGGAATCAGTGTAAGGTCCGCTTCCGACCCGAAGCGGACACCCCTGCGAATGTATTTCGCACCCCGCATGTCCAGTTCAGTTCTATCGATCCGCACCCCAAATGATCCTTCCTGCTCGGATCGTGTCGCGCACACGGGCGAAGGCGGTTGGATCTTTGGCGGGGTCGCCGTTCAACAATACAAGATCGGCATCCATACCATTTGCAATCCGACCTTTGCGGGAGCTGTAGCCGAATCGCCCGGCCGGCGCGGTGGTGAGCGAGGTCAGGATAGCCCGCCAGTCGAGGGCGCCCGACATCAGCTTGTATTCCTCTGTAGGGTCGAAGACATCGATGTAACCTACGTCGGTGCCGAACAATATCTGGCCGCCCGCACCAGCGTAGTTTTTGACCTCTGTCGTGATGACCGAAATAGCGTTCGCCAGATCGCTGGGGCTTTCGTGGAATTTCTTCGCCTCGACCTCGAACAGCATCATGGTGGGAATGAGGGCCATGTCATGCGCACGCAGCCGGGCGATCAACGCTGGCGGCCACCCGCCTGAGTCTCCCCCATCCATGGCTGTGGTATGAGCCAGGATATCGACCCCAGACTCAATCGCCACGTTTACCCCAGCGAGACTGGCCGGATGGGCGAATGCGGGCTTCTTGCGGCGATGTGCCTCGTCGACGATCGCCTTGGCAATGTCAATGGGCATAGGAAGAACGCCGATCTTCCCGCCCACAACCGCACCGGCGAAGATCTTCACGCCATCGGTACCGTTATCCAGTTGGCGCGCCGCGCGAGCAGCAGCTTCTTCGGGTGTTGAAACCTCATCATCGGGTGCGCCATGCGCCCGCAGATAGTCGCGAACATAGAACGGCGTCCCGCCATTTGGATAGAACGGATCGCCAACTGTCAGAATCATGGGGCCCGTGATCTCAGCCGTTTCCACACGGTGCCGAAGTGCGATCGCGTTCCCGGTCGTTGAGGCGATGTCAAAAATGGTGGTGAAGCCCCAGCGAGTGAACATGGTCTCCAAGCCACCTTGCAAGGTTTCGGCTTTCGCTACGGTTGCGCCGAGAAGGCTCGGCGTCATCAGGTGGACGTGGCTATTCCAGAAACCCGCCGTCAACACTGAGCCGCGCGCGTCTATCTGACGAACCCCACGGGGAACGCTGATCTGCCGGCGTGGGCCAACGCCGACGATCTTCCCCCCACGCACGAGAACGACACCATCGTTGATTGGTTCACTATCGGGTGCTGGGTAGATTCTCGCCCCCACAATGGCAAGATCAGCTGTGGTGGGAGTCGACTCATGCGCGCTCCCGTCAGCAATGAGAGACAACCCGACGATCAGTCCGATCAGGGTCTGGAGACACAATGCACCCATTCGATTTCGAGCGCTTGATGTTCTTGCCAATAGATGGGTCATCTTTCTCTCCGAAGCGGTCTGACTGAATAAGATTCAAGGCAGTGACGTAGCGCTGTGCGATAGATGGTTTTGAACTGCGCTTCATTCGAAAATCGGTTGGCGCGATGCATGGAGACCAGGCCTTGGGCCAGAGCCGCGAGTGATAGCGCAACGTCAAGCGCAGGCTTATCGCCAAACCATCCGCTGGACTTGGCCTGATCAATTCGCAAGATGATCATCGCCATGACTGGTGAGCGGCCGACGGCGAAGTCATCCGGAAATTGGCGTGCGCTGGGCGCTGGGAGCATGAAGGCTGCATCGAAACGGTGCGGCTTGGTCAGTGCGAAATCTAAGTACGCCTCGATCAACTCCTCCAGCCACGCTATGGGGTCCTGGGCGGATATGGACGACACGATCTTGCCCCACGTTGCCAGACCGTCATCCATGAGGGCATCGAGCAAGGCGCTTTTATCCACAAAGTGCCGATACATGGCCATTGGCGACAGCTTGGCTCGCGCGGCGACCTTGCGAACGGTGAGTCCAAGGACGCCCTCGCGATCGAGGACAGTTCTTGCGGCGGCGAGGATGGTGTCTCTAGTCATATGTGTACACTGTACGCATCTATGCGTACTATGTAAACTTCCTCGCTTTCGAAGCACGTTTGAAATTGATTCGCTCCTGGAGTGAGCTTCGGGATGCCATCCCGAGCTAATCGCGTTATCCCCCGGTCAGAGACTCATTGAAATGTCCGCTTTCGACTCGTAGAAGACATTCCACGCACATGAATTTGAGGGGCTTTGGATGAACTCTGTTCGAGATCCGATGCTTGCGGGGGTGAAACCTAGCGAAGCCCTTCGCCAGCTCTATGGCGACACCAGTAGCAGCGTTTTGATCACCAAAGTGGATGACGAATTCAACGGCATACCGTCCCCAGTTCTCATCGCAATAGCGAGCTGGAATCGCAGAAGGATTCCAGGGCGGGAAGGCATGGGCCTGAGCGACGCCCAGTTCGACGAAGCGGTCACACCGCTGCTCGCCCCATTGATCGAATCAAGGTAACAAGCCAGGAATATCCGTTTCCGACCCGAAGCGGGCACTCTAGCGGGGAACCGCTCAAGTCAGAAAGCGATCGCGATTGATCAATGGAAGGACCGATTATGTTCGTAACGCCTCGTCGTGATCTGGTCACCCTGGCTCTAGCGCTGCTGGCTACCAGCGTGCTGGCCAGTGAGGCCGATGCACTGAAACAGCTTCAGAAAGCCTCTCCCGATCACATTTGGGATCGCAACAGTGCTCTGCAGATCGACATTGACTCTGATGGAAGGCCTGACTGTGTGTTCCTGAGCCAGGATCTCAAATCCGCAACGGTGGGCCTAGTACTCGGACAGAGCGGACATAGAGTTCTAGTTCAGACCTTTCCCATCGGTGATCCATCGCAGGACAGTCTCTATGCGGCACCCGCTCGCATAGGCAAGGAGTTGCTCGATTACGACCCGACTGATGCGACTGGGCCGATCTCCGGTTTCATGCGATCTAAGACCGGGACGGCGTTCATTCTGAGTGGAGGGGAGTGCGATGTATTCCATTTTTTCTGGAACACAAAGACAAACAATCTCGATTGGTGGCGACTGTAACGTTCCAATCACTGCAAACGCTAATATCCGCTTCCGACTGCGGATTCAGCCGGTCGTTGCAGTCGTAAAGATCGATGGTGAACGCATCATGGCTGGTGCTTCAGCGATTTATACAGTTGTCCTGTCCGGAGGGGCATTGGGAACAACCGAATTTTGCCGATGCGACGGGAGTGACCTGATCTCGCTAATGGAGGGGGCGTCGGAGTTCTATCGCGCGGCTAAGGATCGCTGACTTGGGTAAGTCCGTTTTCGAATCAAAGCTGACCTAATCAAGGAGGTAACATGCGTCGAACTGTTCTTCTTGCCAGCCTGATGTGCTGGGGCGGGGCTGTAATGGCGGCAATGCCGCCGCCCGTTCCGCCCTTGACAGAGATAAGCTGGAAGGCAGCCTCCCGCGAGGCACCGAGCGAAGGATTCGCCCTTGGTTCTGCGATAGTCAGATTCGAGAAGACCACCTTGGGCGAAATCGCTGCTGCCGTCAGCGAAGGTGTGATAGATCATCAAGGTGATGCGGGAGAAAGCGAGTACTGGCTTTGCTACAGCCGGCCCCGCGAAGGTCAGCGAATCTGGATTGTTTCAAGCGGGGAGATGGGTGGCGCGGATCATCTCGTCACCGGATTTGTCGCCGAACAACTGCCGGCAGTAGCCGGAACTACGGATTGCCCAGCGTTACCGGCAACGACGGCTGTTGTACTGTCTGGCCATAAAGGATGGCTTGGTATGTCGACGATGGATGTCCGCAAGCATTTCGGGGTGCCCTCTCACGAATCAGGCGCCTGGCAGGCCTTCAACTACGCAGAGAAGCTCGAAGGCGTCTGCGATGGCGCTGGCGACAGGACTAACTGGCTTTTGATCAAGCAAGCTGACGGGCGCGTGCAGACCATTGTGGCCGGTCAGGTCACGTCGTGCTGAAGTGCTGAGCGATGTAACGCAACGTCCGTTTCCGACCCGAAGCGGACATCGCTGAGGCCCGACGAGACCAGTTAGATTCGGAGCGAAGGTGGAGCATGGTGGTCAGCTGATCGGAGATGGAAATCGAATATGGTGACGCAGTCTGCGGCTATTGCAGCTATAGATTTGGCATTTGGGTCATGCCCTAAGCCCGATCATTTCACCAATTACACGCATTGCCAGGAGTGCGCTGAGCACGACGAGCTGCTAAGAAGCCGAACCCGTGAGACGCTTGTGATCCAAGACGTAGGGAATCCTGGGTGGGAGCCGCTGTGCTTCTCCAGTCCTGAGGGCATAGCGTTCTACATGCCTTCGCTGGCTCGACTGGCGTTCGCGGAGCCAACTTATGGCTATGGCTGGTATGGCGACCAACTGCTATTCCACCTTTATTCCGGTGGTTTGCACAATACGCTCTATCAGTACTGCAACGCTGAGCAGCGCGCAGCCATTGCGGTGCTCATAGGCGCGATGCTTGAATCAAACTTCGCTAATATTGAGTCAACCTCTAGCGGAGACGAGTTCCTTCGTGCGCACGAAATTTGGTTGCATGGAAGGTCTTGACGAGTCATCTGATTGATTACTCAATGTCTGCTTCCGACCCCTAGCGGACATGCACGTTCGTTCATTAAGTAATCCTGCCAGCCTTACCTTTCCGACGATGCTTATGATCATCTGGCAGAGCGTGTTGTCGAATATTTTAGATATCACGGGTCTCTTCCACATCAGCACAACGCTGCGTTAAAGCGCTAAACCGAAGTGTCCGCTTCGCGGCGAGGCTTTATTCTGGCGTTAGACCTCGCGCACGACACGCCCATCAGGAGAACTCATGTTTGACCACATCGTTTTCGGAGTCAGCGACTATGAAGCGAGCAAAGCATTCTTCCTCAAGGCACTCGAACCGATCGGCATGATCGTGGTCGCCGAGGGGCCACTCGGTATAGGGCTCAGCGCGGATGGCAAGTCTTCATTGTGCATCTGCCACACCGAGGAGAAGCCTGCACATCTCCACCTGGCATTCACGGCAGAGAATCGGCAGCAAGTCGAAGCGTTCTATCGTGCGGCTCTAGAGGCAGGTGCCAAAGACAATGGTGCGCCGGGTCTGCGCCCCAACTGCAGCGGCAGATACTATGCAGCCTTTGTCATCGGTCCGGATGGGCACAACATCGAAGTGGTTTGCCACGAATCCGAGGTCTAAGAACTCATTCCAGCGGATTCGCTGAGCGTTGCTAAATTCAGGCGCTGATTGTCGGCCTTCGACCCGAAGCAGACATCGCAATCTTGCTGATGAAGTTGCAAGGAGGCTGGCTTATGAAGTATGCGGATGGACAACGAGTACTCGCTGGGGACGTAGTCTCGATCAATGGTCGATATCACGGAGTTGTGGTCGCCGCCATCGATGACAAGAGCTATTTACCCGGTGGCGAAGGTTGGGAATATTTGGGCACGGGCGCAATGATCGATACCGATTTTGGTGGGCTCGTGCACTACCCGGAATATGATGCAGAATTGGTCCTCGTTCGTCGGGCCAGCTAACGGTCACCTAATGGCCTGCTTCCGATCCATAGCGGACATTGAGTTGTGTGAGGGAGATGCAAATGGAAGCGCTGGTTGGATACAGCGAAGGAGTGCATTGGTTGAATGATGGCCCAGACGCTGAGGCAGCTATATCTTGCCTGGCTTGCAATGGCTGGACGATCTTTCGCCTTACTTCCGGGATCAGGAGTGTGCCGGATTTTTTTGAAGCCATCCGGGAAGCATTGCCGCTCAATCCTGCCGTTCTAAGTCAGAACTGGGATGCTCTCTCTGATTCGCTTTGGTCGGGCCTTGATGCCTTGCCCACGAGACGGATTCTTCTTCTATGGCCCTTTGCAGACCAACTGAAGGTCGCAGACTGCAAGGGATTCCTCGTTGCGTCCGAGCTGCTTACTGATCTATGCATTTCACTGGGTGATGAAAAGTTGACTACAGGCAACCCCAAAAGTGTCGTTGTGTTTCAGACGGGATCAGTAGGCGGCGTGGCGTCATAAATTTCTAGTTCTAAAACGTTCGCGTTCAACCCGAAGCGGACGTTGAAGCCAGAAGTAATAAGGAGGGGATATGTTGCGCAGGATGTATGTGCTGGCCTGGCTCGCAATGCTTTGTACTCATCCTTCGGGTGCCGAAGGCCAAACGTCCTCCGCCTCAGTGTCGAGCGAGCCATGCGGCAAGGCCTGTCAACAACAAAGGTTGGATGCTCTTTTCAGAGCCATGGATGCGGCGGATACATTCCGGAGACCGAAGCCAAGCGATTCGACAGAATGCACTGCTTATGACGGGCGTGAATTCCCCATAGCCCTCATCGATGTGTGTGCCAAGCTCAAGTACGTCAGGACCCTGGCGATCGGCACGGAGACTCGCTTTGCGTGTCCCAGTAGCACTGATCAGCTTGTGGGGCTGTCCCCAGAGCGGATTCGATCGGCCTGGGGCCAGCCCGACTATGAATCGACGGAGAAGTGGGGTGACCAGTCAAGTCCGCTTCGTCAATGGACATACTTTATCGGCAGTCCTAAACCCAACACCAAAGGTGGTGGGTTTCCAGAGCTTTCGCTACATTTCAACGGCACCTCAAGGATCGTAAGCGTGACCTGCGCGCTTTCAAAGTAAGGTCCGCTTCCGACACAAAGCGGACATCAAAGCAAAGAGCTGAAGAGGGACGCAATGCGCAACGACAACCTGCAATCCGCAGATAGCGAAGTCTCGAGGAGGGTCTTGCTTGCATGATTCTTCCCATGATGGGCCTGCTATTCGTAATGTTCACAGCCGGCGCTTTAAGCGCCGCATTCCTTTTCATTAGGCGCCCATGGCGTCGATTCATCCCTTTCGTATGGGTCCCGATCCTGGCTTCGACCGGTGCCCTTGTTCTTTGTTGGGCCCTCGCGCTTGGCCTAGAGCAGCTCTTTGCTTCTTCGCGAGCGGGCGGTGTCGGCTTTTTTGCTGGCTATATCCTCGGTGGCCTGCTTGGCGGTGGCTTGGGATATTGGCGGGCTCAAAGGCTCATAGGGCGGGTTAAGGCATGGGATTAGGCAATGTTCCGTAACGTCCGCTTCCGACCCGAAGCGGAGATCGTGGGGAAGCTACAGTGGGAGATCGATGAAAGCACAGTTGGAAACTTGCCCCAAATGCTCTGCGCACTTTGAGGGGCGGAATGCTCTGCTATGGGGCGGGGTTGCCACCTCCCGCGGTTTCACGCTGCCCGCCGCATCCTCCAAAGTTCGCTGTCCTAGGTGTGGCTGCATCTTCGCGGCAAAAGGTGTTCGGTTTTTCGGCTTCCTGTCTGCTCCTGCACTCTGCCTCGTCCTTCTTGCGGGAGTGGTCGTTGGCCTGTTCATCGTTATGCTCTCATCAGTTCTCTGAGATGATCGATTCGATCACCGTAATGTCCGCTTCCGACCCGAAGCGGACCAACGTACTTGGAAAATAGGAGGGGTGATGGAGTCGGAGAAATGGGTTATGCCTGCATGCACTTTATCTTTTTGTTTATGCGCCGCAGGTGCGTGGCTTGATGATCAGCAAGGAGCCGCCTACCTGTTTATGGTCTTTGTCGCCAGCAGCCTCGCTGTGGTTCGGATGGTTGTTGCGCAGAGGGCGATCAGCTGGAAAGGTCAGATATCCGCTTCCGACCCATGGCAGACACTAGAAGTCTAGGGGGTGATCAATGGTCACAGGGCAGCACTTGTATCGTCTGCTTCGACCTAGGCCCGCAGTGCTCGGATTCATATCGGGCATCATTGTTTTCGCGATGCTTGCCGCTGGCCCAGTAGGCGCAGTGGATTGCAATGCGTGCATCAGCATCCGTGTCGGCGTTCCTCGCATCGTGCGGGGGCCGGCGGCGAATATGGCCGACAACCACTTTACGGAAATCGCCTTGCCTGATGGACGGTTTCGCGGCTTCGATGCGCACAACGATACCCGAGCCATCGACGGCAGCAGTCCGACAGATATGGGCGGCCCTCAGCGGACGGTGATGGGGCCGGGAAAGAGGGCAGCCTACGATTCATGTGGTCGCTGGCTGGATCACGCCGAGGTGAGCGGAGCGGCGACGCTCGGTTTCGTTCACGCCGAAACCGCCTGCAACTACGCGATTGGCCAGACTCATATGTCGATGGCCGTGGCTGTCTCAGACGATTATGGGCTGACCTGGCGAGACCTCGGCCCGTTCATCACTGGCACCGACGCGCCAACACCACGAAAGAACACGGGCGAAGGCGACTGTACCGTCGTAAACGGCCAAGACGGCTACCGTTACGCCTATTGCTTTCGTCCCAGAGATGGAGGGCTAATCGTCGCGCGTTCACCTATTTCGACTATCGACCCACGTCACTGGACGAAATTCTTCCAAGGCCATTGGTCGCAGCCTGGGCTGGGCGGTGATGCGACGAAACTGAGCAATGGCTCAGGTGTAAGCGTCGCCTATTGGAAGACCATGCACGAGCTTGTGCTGACTGGCTGGGTGAAAGGTGGGCTGGGTCTATTCATAACGACTGACCATACATCGCTCGTGCCACTGCACGAGCCTGTTCTCGCCGTTGATCCCGGGCAGTGGGCACGGCCCGCACCATCCGAACTTATCTTCTATCCGGTGCTGCTTGATGCCGATAGCGGAAGCAATCAGCTCTCTGACAAGTGGCTGATGGTCTACGCCTATATTCCGCCCAACGAGCCTAGTAATCAGAAATATCTCGTCTTTCGGGACGTTACTGTGTCGGTCGGCAAGCATGCCGTGAATCCACAGGTGGGCGTGCAACTCGCGCGCTGGTATGCACCCAAACTGCACGATCGCTGGTCGACGACGGCTGCGGTCCCGGGTAACAACCAGATCTACACGCTAGAGACCACGACGGGTTACTTGATGACTGCTGCGCCCGCAGGCGCGGCATCCGTAGAACTCGAAGACTGTGTCAACTTACGGTCGGGTCATCCGGATCATCTGCTCGCAGAGAAAGGGTTTTGCGAAGCGCACGCGTATGAGCGACTACGTACGGCGGGGTGGGTCTATGCGCATCCGGGATCAGATACGTTGTCTCTTTATCGCTGTTACGACGCACACGGGCCATCGCACTTCGCGTCCGCTGCGCCAGACTGCGACAAGCTCGGGACGATGGAACGCTTGCTCGGCTACGCACTGAAGTAATGGCCGGCACGCCCATGACGCCATACACCTTAGAGAGGGTTCGACCGAACCTGTGGGCGTCGCGATACTGCTTCGTATCGTTGACCTATCGCTGTGGCGGAAGACATGAAGCTAAGGGGGTAGGTAATCAACTCGGCCCAGCATGCTTGGTCCTTTGTATTCTTGTGTTTGACCAACAAGGAGTAACTATGAAATCCCGCATGTCAGTTGTCGCGTTAGTATTGATGGCATTGCCGGTATTCGCCCATGCCTCTTGCGATGCGGTGAAGGCCGGTATTGATGCAAAGATCAAGGCGAACGGTGTGAGCCATCACAGCCTGGGCGTGGTGGCGGCCGATCAGGCGGATAAGAGTGAAGGCAAGGTGGTCGGGCAGTGCGAAGGCAATAAAGCCATTGTGTACTCCCAAGTGCGGTCCAAGGTAAGCAATGAGAGCTCAAGCAACGCTCCGCATCGACCCGTAGGTAGGTCCGGCCAAACCGGCGGCTGAACTTCGCGCTAAAGGGGGCGAAGGTGGTCATGTCGCTTCAACGACCTCCGTCTCCGTCATTCTGTCTTGGAACCTTGCTTTACCGTCCGTAGTGTCTGCCACCCAAAGCGGACAACCTTTAGATGAAATGTGACGGCAGGCTTCGCGAGAACGGAAGTGTGCTGCCTTCAGGGGGACCGCTTTTGGCGATCCAGCGACACCGTTTATAAGAGCTAAGATCCGACGTGCGGGAGCATGGGGTCACACTGCAGGACACAGGGGGGGACATGCAGTCAGCGTTCTACAGCCAAAAGCACCCATGGCTTTTCATGGCCTTGGCGCCAAGCGTGGTTGGCACCATTTTGATACTCACGCCCTTCGCCCTAATGGGGTTGGTTCTCATAGTCCCCGGGGTATGCGGCATTCTCGGTCTGATCGGTTTGACCATGGCATGGCTGGGCTTGGTGCGGCCGGGCATTGTCTCGCGCCGTGGCGGGCTCATACTCGGCTTTCTTGCCTGCTCCTTGCCTGCACCCTTGCTGGGGCTGTCCTTGCTCCGGGGCAACATAGCTTACCAGCAGCACTTCATCGACCCGATGCGGGGAGCTGGCTATGCGTCGGCGAGTTTTCTCCTTCTGTGGCTGTTTTTTTTCGTCGTACTGTTGGTGCAACGTCACTCAACTCAGGGTGCGCCCTGGAGGTTTATCGCCCTGCTCAGAGTGGTTGGCGTGGCTATCGCTTTCGTGGCCCTGATTGTTCCCGCGGGCTATGTGCTCCACTTCGCAGGTTACGGTAAATACATTCGGGACCAGCAAGGTGCAGAGGCGCGTAGCATGGTGTCCGTGACGCTACGTGCAGTTCGTCAGTATCAGAACCTGCATGCGGACGAGCTGCCTCCCGACAACCAGAGTGCGGGACTACCTTCGCCGGAAGCTCTTCACACTCGTTACGTGCAATCAGTGCGTATAGCCAAGGGAGAGGTGACCCTGAGGTATCGCAACGACCCCGTGGCGGTGCTCTTTGGCGCCTCGACCTATGGGGTTTTGCTCAGCTTCAGGCCGGCCGAGGAGCAGGGAGAGCATGTCCTTGAAGAAAATGGCGGGTTCTGGTTGTGCAAAGCGACCGGCTATCAAAACGAAAGCGATAGCCCTCTTTTTTTTGATGACCTGTGTGACCCCAGTGGGCCGACGTAGCACCTTGAAGAAGTGGGTGCGGACGCCAAGGAATTTTGACTTGGATCAGACTGAGTTGTTGTCATGATGGTTGCCTAATCCGGACCAAAAAAGTATCAAGCGCTGCAGGGTCGAATGAAAGCTGGATTGTGTTCATCGCCATGTCCGCTTCCGACCCATAACGGACAGCTTCACCGGAGGCCCCGTGTCGATCCTGCAGGCGCTCGTTCGTCGCATACAAGAAGGTGACCACGCCGGTCACCCTTCATGCTAAGGAGAAAATCATGTCCTACATCGATGGTTTCGTGATCGCCGTACCCAACGCCAACCGCGAACAGTTCATTGCGCACGCCCGTACCTTCGACGCCATTCTCGTGGAGTTCGGCGCGATCCGGGTGGTGGAGTGTTGGGGCGACGAGGTGCCCGACGGCAAGCTCACCGATTTCCGCCGTGCCGTGCAGGCGACGCAGGATGAATCTGTGGTGTTCTCCTGGGTGGAATGGCCCGACAAGGCCACTCGCGATGCCGGCATGGCGAAATTCATGCAAGACCCGCGCATGGAAGCCGCTGCTGACTGTCCTTTCGATGGCAAGCGAATGATCTTTGGCGGCTTCAAGCCGGTGGTTAGCCTGCCGGACTAGGGTGGCCTTGAGCTGCGCGCTTTCAAAGCAACGTCCGCTTCCAACCCGAGGCGGACATCACCCACGGGACGGTTTTGATGAGCACATGGAGACGCCGGGCGATTCAGTTCCTTCCGGAGTATCGGCAGGCCATTGAAGGTTCCGACACCCCTATGGTCTTGTGGATCGAGCTCGTCCTACGGTTCGAAGATGCGTTCGTAGCGAACGATCAACGGCTGCTAGGTCGTTTTCTGGAATATGCGGCGTGGTGCATGTCGGACGCCGCCGGTCGCCTACCCAGCCAATCATCGACGGCTGTTGCTTGTGCGTTCTACGAGCACTTGCCAACGCACAGGGAATATTGGCCGTACTTTCGTTCGTGGTTCTCGCCACAGCAGTTCACCGCGCTGATTCCGGTCTTTAGCTACCACCTGAGCGACGGGGATATGGCTGATCTGAAAAAATGCTACGCAAGCGCAAGCTAAAATTCGCAAGGTCCGCTTCTGACCCGAAGGGGACATCCCGGCGGCATGATGAGGTTTATGGATGAGCTACGAATACGTCGAGTAGGTGCTGGCCAACTAACCTGGCATCTGGCATCGGTCAAAGCAAAACAGCTCAGAACGGCATTGGGTTAGCCATCAAGCGCAACCCGGGCTTCGCTGTGAGCTTGCGCACCGAGCTCGACCATATGCTTGGTGACGATGCCTTCTCATGGAAGGGCGCACTAGCCGTACTTTGATGTGCCGAGGACGAGCTGGTCGCTAGGCAATACATCGGGAGCTTGCTGTGGCATGGCCTGTCTCGCTCCGGGCACCCAAGAGTGGCTTAGCTGGGTTGGCTCAAGCTATATCCGTTTTCGACGGCGACGTCAGTCGATCAACAGCTCGCCTGCCGCCGGCATCAATCACCACCTGGCCTCCCTCTTTGGCGAAAGGAGGGATGTGCAGCACAGCCACTGCTTTCAACCCTGCGCGGCGCCAATGGCACCCGTGGCCACCACGGGTCCGGTGGGTTGACCGGTTGGCGAGCCGCCCATGGGCTCCACGGATACGGCGAGGGCGGCTGTGGGGCCCAGCCTCGCCAGCAGGGCGCGGTCGAGCTTCAGCGTGGTGGGCGCATGGGTAGCGATCATGCCGACGGAGATGGGCTTTTGCCCGGAAGGCACCAGCCACAGCTGAGGTGCTTTCCCTTGGGCGAACGACGTTGGGACCACGGGCACGACGATGATGCGGGCCTGTTGGATATCCATTGCCGCCGTCCAACCCACATGGCCATCCGTCTGGGTGATGGAGGACGCCATGAACGGAACGGCTGGCGACGACGGCGCCATGCGCGGGCCCGTTGTGACAACAAGAAGCAACAGGCACGCTGCCGCCAGAGTACTGGCGCCCAGGCCGAGCCAATGCCAGAAGCGGAGATTCTCCCAGAGCCCGGAACGCATCGGCGCCACGCGTGCGCGCTCTTGCAGGTCAAATCGAAGCGCGTGCTGGATTCGTGCCCATACATGGTCGGGCGGTTCAATGGGCGGAATCTCTTCGCTCAAGGGTTGCAGTCTGCGATGCCAAAGATTCACGGCGGTAGCGGCCTCGTCGCTGGTTTGCACCTCTGATGCCACTTGGGCACGCGCATCGGCATCCAACACGCCCAGTACATACTCGGCATACCGAAGCTGTGAATGATCCTGGTCAAGTGGCGTATTCATGTGTCCAGGCACGTGCGAAGTTGCAGCAATCCACGGCGAATCCAGCTCTTCATCGTCCCCAGCGGCACATGACATCGTGCAGCCAGTTCGCTATAGGTGGCTCCCGCGAAGAATGCTTCGCGCACCGACTGACGCTGCCTGGGTTCCAGAGCCTGCAGGCACTCCCACAGACGCCGATGCTCCTGGGTCGCTTCGGCTTGAGTAGCGGGTCCCGGTTGTTCGTCGACAAGATCATCCAGGTCAGCTGACCGGGATGACGGATGCTCATGGCGTTGCCGCAAGCGGTCTATCGCCTTGTTACGGGCGAGTGCCATCAACCAGGTGATAGCACTCGCCCGCCCTGCGTCGAAGCTCTCGGCTCGACGCCACACGGTGGTATAGATTTCCTGGAGCACTTCTTCCGCCTCTCCATGATCGGCGAGCATGCGTAGGCAGACTCCAAACAACTTAGCGGCAGTGCGTCGATAGAGTTCGGCAAAAGCGCTCTGGTTGCCGATGGCAACTTGCACAAGCACTTCAGATAACTCGTCTCGTTCGTTGGCGAGAGGGCTCATGGATGTGCCTAAGTGCGCCGGCTTCCGGGGTTGGTCCGGTGAAACAAGTACCTGCTTCAGCATGGAACCTCGCAAGCCGGTTTGGCAAGTTGATTCCGGCACAAGGTCCGTGACGGAATTTCTGGCGTCTGATGACCAGGTGTCGCCGCACCGTTCGGTGCGGGCGGCGACATGGGAAGGCCCGTGCTTGCACGCGGCAATCAGGGCATCAGTACTTTGTCGACGACGTGAATCACGCCGTTGGACTGAATAACGTCGCCGATGGTGACGTGCGCTGTATTTCCTTTGGCATCCGCCACGGCCCAGCCGTCGCCATCCTTGCTGACGGTCAGCGTTTCGCCCTGTACCGTCTTGAGCTCAGCCTTGCCGCCGCCAGCGTCCACCTTCATCGACAGATCCTTCGCAGTCAGTCGCCCTGGCACGACGTGATAGGTAAGGATTTTGACCAAGCTCGCTTTGTTCTCAGGTTTGATCAATGTATCGACCGTGCCTGCCGGCAATGCCGCAAAGGCCTCGTTGGTCGGTGCAAAAACGGTAAACGGGCCGGGGCCGGACAAGGTATCTACCAGCCCCCCCGCCTTCACCGCTGCAACCAGCGTGGTGTGATCCTTGGAGTTCACGGCATTCTGGATGATGTTCTTGGTGGGATACATAGCAGCGCCGCCGACCATCACGGATGCGGGAGCATCCATGGCACCGGCGATGGCCAACGGTGAAAGCGAGGTGGCGCCCAGTACCAGGGCAACGCCAAACAGCACCGAACCCGCGCGTTGATTACTTTTCATGATCATCTCCGTAACTAGCGACTTCCGGCTGGAAGCACAGTTAGATACGAGCGTAGGCAAACAACGGATGCAGGCGTATGCAAAAAATATCGCTGATCGGGCCGTAGAGAGGGGCTGCGTGGCCCGGCCGCAGCCTCCATCTGCGAACAGGCTCTGCGTTAGGTCGAGAGCCTAGGGTTCCATGGAACCCTAGGCCTCCAGTATGGCAACTGTCCAAATCGCCGGGAGTATCGCCATGTCTGTGCAGCCAACAGGCGATCCGTTATTCCTATGGAACCGAGCGAAAATCGTCGATCAGAAGTTGCCGCTAAAGCTTCGGGAGCGGCTATTCAGCTAGTAGACGGCGTAATCGATTTCATGTTTGTTTTTAGTGCCTTGGCCTGGTATTTCCGGCGTTTTATTTCGCACGGAATTCATCTGCGCTAGTGCTACCTTTGGCCGATCGGCGCGCGTGTTGCCGATTTGAAAAGGGGATGGCGCATGTTGGGTTCATTGCAAAAATTTGTTTCGTGCCGCACCGCTCTGGCTGGGTTGCTCGCTGTGGGTTTGTCGGTTTCTGCGTTTGCCGCGCCGTCGTCGCAGGCAAATGGTTTGGGTCAATCGTGGCCGAATGCGCGCGATGTCAGCGCCAGCCCGAATTGGCATGTATACGTGTTTGAACGCGATGGTGTCCGCTACATCCAGGTCAATGATCTCAACGGTACGGTGCGCGGCGCTTTTGCCACGGCGAACGGTACCTATGTGGTCTTGCCGATCGGTGTCGACGCCGGGCATATCGGTACGCCACAGCGGCCACTGCCGACGCTGCGGTCAGCACCTAGCGAAATGGTTTATCGCGATAGCGCGGTGCAGCTTCAGCTGATCCCGCAGAGCAACGGCGACGTGGGCATGCGGGCTTTTGATTCGACCTGCAATGACCCGTTCAAGTGCGGCGGTATGCAAATGCAATAAAGGTCGGTTCTCTGCCGGCGGCTTATTCAGCCGTGAGCCGTAAGCTTGGGAGTGGCAGCGAGCGTCGTTGCCCGCTCCCCGGTGGCCGCGTCATGCAGCAACATGGTGACCCGAATGCCATCGGGTAGCGGCAGCATGTGCGGATCGCCGCCGTAGATGCGCGCATGATCGCGTATCGCATCCAGGCCCAGGCCGCTGGCTCCGAGGCGCGGCGCCAGCTGTTCGATATCGACGCTTTGGCTGGTGTTGTTGCCGCTGCCTTCGAGCCGGAGCACAGCCCAGCGGTGGCCGCGTGTCTCGCCGCCGCGCAAATACAGGCGCACGTGGGTAAACGAACGTTGGGTAAACAGATACACCATGGTTTCGCAGGCCAGCCGATACAGCGCCGTATGTACGTTTGACGATAGCTGGCTGAGGCCGCGTCCGCGCACTTCGCAGCGATAGCTCACGCCGGCCTCTTCCAGTGCCTGTGCCATCGCACCGTCGCGCAGGCCGGCGAGCAGGCCACGGTCGCGCCATGCGCGGGGATACAGGCCATCGGCGAGGCGGTGCACCTGGTGCTGGGTGATGGCGACTTGCCGATAGTAGCCATGCTCTTCGGCGGGAGGCAGCAGGTGGCGCAGGCGGTTCAGCAGGCGGCCGTGCATTTGCTGCATGGCGCCGCCAATCTGCTCCAGCGCAAACGCGGTTTGACGCATGCGCAGCTCACCAAGGTAAAGCCCTTGCTGGGCCAGATATAAGGCTTGCTTGCCGTCGATCTGGCCGCGCCGCTGTTGTTCGTTCTGTACGGTTATGCGCGCGCCCAGCATCAGCAGCGAGGTGACGGCGAAGGCCATGAATGCCTGTGGCTGCAGGGTCTCCTGGCTGGGGGTCATCGGCAGGGTCAGGCAGATGCAGACGCAGGCGGCGCTGCCAGCCAGGGCGGCGCCATACCAGCCGTGTTTAAGGGTCAGCCAGGCCACCGGCAGAAACATCGCGATCCGCGCGATCTGCTTGGTGTCGCCGGTGGCTTCGGCGCTTAGCCAGGTCAGCAGGGCCAGCGCCGGCAGCAACAGCATCAGGCTGTCGAGCAGTACGCGGTTGTCGGCCAGGTGAGAAAGCACCGTGCGCAGCGATCCGGCACGCAGCTCGAAGGTCACCATCAACACCAGCGGCACCACCGTGAGGATGCCCAGATAGTTGCCGAAGAAGAAGCCCACCGCGTGCAGCGGCATCACCTGGAAAGGCGGCTGGCCCGGCGGCAGCTGGGCGGTAGTGAGGATGCCGAAGCCGGCCACTGCACAGATCAATGAAACCAGCAGCATGCAAACCAGCAGCATGCCGACGTTGACCAGCCTTTGGGTGGGAAACATCAGCAGGCGCTTGCGAAACCACCATGCCACCGGCATGGCCAACAGCATGGCCGGGATCGCTTGCAGCAAAACCCAGGTCAGGCCGAAATTATCGATGCATTGATAGCTTAAATACGCTCGCGGCAAGAACTCGCCCAGGACCAGGGCGGGCCAATAGCGATAGGGCAACAGCAGCAGGCAGCTAAGGCGTAGCCCGGCGTAAAGCATCCACTGCACATCTGAGATATGGCGCAGAAATGAGTAACTCACGGCATAGGCTATGACTATGACGACATGCCATAGCCAAACACGCTCCCCCTTTGCCTTTTGCATAATCCCCATTTCCCCTTAAGGCTTGGACGTTATATTCCGCGGACATGCCGCCGCAGACATCCATGAATCGGACCTTTCGAGGGTGAACTTGCTTGCTAATCAACCCTCTGCGCTGGGCTTTCGGCTCCCCCTAGGCCCGGCGCGGCTGCGGGCATGATAGGGCCGATGAAGGCTACTAAGCGTGAAGACCGTCGTAGATGTTGGGCTGATGGCGGCGTGTACGGGCATGCGTCAGTGCGGATTTCCCGCCAACTTGCAGGCGCGGGCGAGGCCATGCTTTTCATTCGGTGCCGTACGCGCAACCATGCCGGTCTTGCCCCAAGTGATTACGTATGAACCCCTCCGACGATCCTTTTGAAAGCGAGTATGAGCACGGCCTGGATGAGGGCGCTGGCGACGGTGATTCGGTCGAGGCGCTGGTGTGGCAGTTGCTGTTGTTGATCAACCCGGGCGATGACGAAACGGCATTACAGCAGTTTGCCGCTTACCGCGAGGCGGTAGCCCATGCCGATGAGGACGAGATCGAGCCGGTCCAGGTGATCGGTCAGGTGATCGACTGGCGCTCGGGCTTCTATGTGGACTGGAAAGACACGCCGTCGCTGGTGCAGGCGCTGGACGAGCTGTCGGCGCGCTGGAATCTTTCGATCGACTGGAGCGGCGACCCAGACGATGACGGCTTTTTTGAGAGTCACGATGCGGTTTCGCTGCTGGCTATCGCCTACGACTGCCTCGCTGCGTTTGGTTACACGCTGTGGTTATGGGAAACCGGCGGCGATAGTTATGCCGGCTGGATGACCTTGAAACGCGATGGCGAGACACTACGCGAGCTCGCCATCGACCTGGGAATTCACCTGCGGCTAGGCAGTGACGCGGAGTAGGGGCGAGGCGTGTTTTCTTAGCTTCCATGTGCGAGAAAGCTGTTGGCGTGACGGCACCCGATGAGGACACCATGAAATTTCTAGTGATGATTTACACCGATGAAAGCCTGTTGAATGCGCTGCCACCCGGTGAGTTCGACCGCATGATGCGTGGTTGTTTTGCCCACACCGATGAGCTTAGCGCCAAAGGTTGTGTGCTTGATTCGCAGCAGCTCGAGGCACCGTCGACGGCCAAGTCGATCCGGGTCCGCAATGACCGCGTGACCATCGTCGATGGCCCGTTTGCCGAAGCCAAGGAATGCCTGGGCGGGTTCAATCTGATCGAAGCGGAAAATATGGACGAGGCGGTACGCATCGCCGCGGAATTTCCGTGGACACGCACCGGCTGCATCGAGATTCGGCCGGTACGCGACCTGATGGACGTGCGGCGCCGAGTCGGCGCGCTGTAGTGATGAGCTCCCTCTGCGCGAGGCCGCGCAGAGGGAGCTTACGCTCAGGGTTTGACGATTTCCGATTCCACCACCATGTCCAGCACGTAGGCGGTGTTGGGCGCATCGGCTGGCGGATTCTTGATATGGAAGCGCTTCAGGCGCAGCACGTTTCGCACGCCCGCTTGGTGGGTGTAGCCCTCGATATCTTGATATAGCGGCTGCCAGTCGCCGGGCTTGCCTGCTTCCAGCCCTTTGTCGTCGTAATGCCGTTCACGCACTTGCAGGCACTGCATGTTGGGAATCAGTGGATGGCTGCATGGCTTGGTTTGCGCCGCCACCTCCATGAATACCGTACTGCCTTCGCCGCCGTAACGGGTTTCGGCGGTGGGCTTGCCGCTGAACTGCAAACTGTCGCCACTGTCGGTGACCAGGCTGAGCTGCGGCGCCTCACCGCTGGTTTGTAGGGTCACCTGCGGATGAGCTTGCAGGCGTTCGCCGATAGCGGCATCCATCGCCATCAGGGCCGGGTTGGAACAGGCCATCATGGTTTGCGCCAACGCGGAGGTTTCCAGTCGGCCGTCTTTGATCCGGTAGCTGCCGCCCATGCCGTTGCAGCCCTTGCTGACGCTGATCCGGTCCTGGGTGAAGTTCAGTTGCGGCGAGTTGTCGTCGCCAACGAACAGCGCATCGATGCGTTTGCCATCGCGGCTGTTGGCCTGTTGCAGCTGCCAATGGAACTGGCTCAAGGAAAGCGGCAGGGCCGGGCTGGCGGCGGTTGCTGCCGTCGCTGCGGCCGCGGGGCCGGTAGTCGCTGGCGCGGTGGCTGTGTGGGCAGGTGTGCTGGTGTCCGTGCTTGGCGGCGGTGCCGGCGAGCAAGCGGCAAGCGCAAGCGGTAGCAGCAGTGAGCGGTATTTCATGGCGAGATCTCCCTGATCCTCTGGTGGATGCTTGCGATGGTGAGCGCAAAGCTTGGCTTTCGCCGTCGATCGGCAGCCAAGCTAATGCATCAAGCTGCACTGTGTCGTGAATGCGTGCTGGTGCCTGTACCGCGGATTACCTGCCGGCGTTTTCCTGGTTGTTATCCAATAGCGGTAGCACCTCGTGGAAAACCGTGTAGTCGATATAGCTGTTGCCGTCTTCGCGATCATGCACAAGATCGATATAGCGGTGATTCCAGCGTAATTGGTCGTGCGTCCATTGATGCCGGGCAAGCATCGGCTGCGAGGTGGTTTCATCGATGCCTTCGATGGTCAGCATGATTAACGCTTCGGTGCTTTCAAGCGACTCGGGCGTGGCGCCGTACAGCGGACTGCTTTCATCGATGACATGCATCAGGCTCCAGCTCAGGATGAATACCGGGTGCCGGTCGCGCATCAATTTCAGATCGTAGATCTTGCGCAGTTTGAAGCCCTCTGGGGTGGCTTCGCGGATCAGCAGGTGCAACGAAGCGGAGGCCTCGGCGATGACGTTTTGCCGCGCGTTTGCCGCGCGTATCATCAAGGTCGGCTGGCCGTTAAGCGTGCGCACAATGGGATGCTTGGCGAACATCATCTTGGCGCGCGGGCGCGAGAACCGCGAGAAGATCAGCCCGGTAACCAGGGCGATACAGCCCATGCCGGTGAAGATTTCCAGGGTGGCGACGAGATGGGCGTAAATGGTTTGCGGGTGCATGTCGCCGTAGCCGACCGTGGCCAGGGTTTCCACGCTGAAAAAGAAGGCGCCGCCGAAGCCGAGCGGATACTGATTGGCAATCGCATGGTCGCCGAGTTGGTACAGCGTGGCGAAGAAGGTATTGAGCAGCAGAAAGCCCAGCCCGGCGAGACCGAAAAAGGCCGGCCAGTGAATGGTCAGGGTGTAGTGATAAATATCGTCCCAGACCCGGCGGGTAAGCCCCAGGCTGATGAACTGGTTGCCGCCGAGCATCAAGGTGCGCGGCCGGCGCCTGAAGGGGTTGAATCGTTTCGCCGAGGCGGGCGGGGTCTGCTTGGTATGCATGGCAGGGAACTCGGATTCAAGCGTGTGAAAGATCGCGCCATGTGAGGAACATGCGCAGGTCAAATTCCAGTTGGTGATAACCCGGCTGCATGTGCTCGCACAGTTGATAAAAGGCTTTGTTGTGCTCGGTTTCTTTCAGATGGGCCAGCTCGTGCACCACGATCATGCGCAGAAATTCCGGTGCGGCTTCGCGAAATACCGAGGCAATGCGGATTTCTTTCTTGGCCTTCAGCTTGCCGCCGTGCGAGCGCGAGATGGCGGTGTGCAGGCCCAGCGCACGCTGGATCACGTCGAGCTTGCTGTCGTACATGACCTTGTCGATACCCGGCGCGTTGCGCAAATACTCTTGCTTCAAGGTGTTGGTATAAACGTACAACGCTTTGTCATTCTGAACTTCATGGCGCCCGGGATAACGGCGTTGCAGGTAGTCGTCCAGTTGATCCTCGGCGATCAGCTGCCGCACTTTTTCCTGCAACGCGGGCGGATAACCGCCGAGGTACTTGAGCGGGGTCATGGGTACCGCGTCAGCTCTCGCCGGCCGGCGCGTCGTCGGCAAAGCCGGTGTAGCCCTCGGGAAAGACCGGGGTACCGTCTTCTTCGAGCTCCAGCACAGCGGCCAAGGCGGCTGCTGCGGCGGCTTCGGCAAGATCTTTCTGGCGGAAACTGCGGTTTTCGCACACGGCAAAATAGCTGGGAAAGCCGTTTTTATGCCGTGGCGTCACGGCGATATATGCCCCGAAGCGCGAACCCTCGGCAGTAGCGCCGGAGCGGGCCAGATAGTGTTCAAACTCGCGCTCGGCCATGGTTGCCTATCCTGAAATGAAGGGCGCTAGTGTAACGTGCGCCGCCGTGCCGCTCATGGCCGGCTATGCGACCATGCACCCACGATGACGCCCAAATCCTTCCATTCTGCGAGCGCTACGCCACGGGTGGTGCTGGACACCAATGTCTGCCTCGACCTGTTTGTGTTTCGTGACGCCGAGTGCGTGACCTTGCTCGAGGTGTTGCAGGCCGGGGCGGTCGAGGCGGTGACCGACGAGGCCTGCCGCGAGGAATGGTGGCGGGTGCTGGATTACCCGAAACTGGCCCTGGATGAGGCCCGGCGTTCGCAGGCGCGCTTGGCTTTCGATGCCTGCGTGCGCTGTATCTCGGCAGACGACGTGGGCCCGCCGGCCAAGGTGCAGCTGCCACGCTGTGCCGACCCGGACGATCAGAAATTCTTGGAGCTGGCGCTGGCCAGCCAGGCGCACTGGCTGGTCAGCAAAGACAACGAAGTGCTCAAGCTGGGGCCGCGAGTGGCGCGCGCCGGCTGGTTTACCATCGTGACGCCGCGCGGCTGGCGCGCGCTGTGGCGCCGCGATGATGGCGCTGCGCCAGCGAAAATCCAGCGTTTTTGAGCATCGCCATGGCGCGATACTGTGGGGCCCGGGATCCACGCCGCCGTTGGGCCCTCAGCTGCTGCCCCTGAGCCGCCGAACCGCGCATGAAACAGGCCGATGACCATGCAAATGCCACAGACCATCCATTGCCCCTATTGCGGCGAAGCGATTTACATCCTGGTCGATACCTCGATCGAGCATCAAAGCTATATCGAGGATTGTCATGTGTGCTGCCAGCCGATCACCTTGACGGTGGATGCGGACGAGTATGGCGAATGGCAGATTGGCGTGCAGTCTGAGGATGATGTCTAGACAAAGTCTCGCTGCACGCGGCCTTGTCGATGCAAACCTAGCGAGCTACGGCACTAAGCGCGGCTGGGCGGGTTTCAAACCAGCTGCTCGAATCCAGCACGGTGACCTCGAGCCGGTCCAGGCGGGTACGCGTGGTGACGTCGGAGTCAGGCGATACCGGGCGGGTCAGATCCCATAGCAGCCGGGTTTGAAAGCCCAGCTCGACCGCGTCCTGCGCGGTCCACAGCACGCAGATCTCGCGCGCCAGGCCGCAGATATACACCTCGACAATGTCACGTTCGCGCAGCCAGCCGGCGAGGCCGGTGCTGGGGCGGTTGCCGTGGGGGCCATGGTTTTCGCGAAACGCGCTGTAGGAATCCACCCGTGGGTCGCTGCCCTTGCGGATCACCGCGTTGAGCGAGGACCAATCGATGCCCGGATGCAGCGCCGCGCCGGGCGTGCCCTGCACGCAATGGGCTGGCCACAGGGTTTGTGCGTGACCGTACAGGGGAATCCGCTCGAACGGATGTTTACCGGCATGGGTGGTGGCGAAGGAGACATGCCCACGTGGATGCCAGTCCTGGGTTGCCACGACATGCCGGAACAAGCCCGACTTCAGCAGATGATGGATGCCCGGCACAATGGCATCGCCTTCATGACAGGCCAGCGCACCGCCGGGCATGAAATCCGGTTGCACATCGACAAGGATCAGGGCGGCGTGATCGCTGATGGAGGGGGTCATGGTCGCGGGCTGGTCAGGAGTGATTTGGCTTCCGTGAGTCTAAGGCCAGTATTGCTCCGCAGAGTGTGATGCGGTGGGCTCACGATATGTGCGCGATACCGCGGATTCAGCTACGCGCAAGCTATCGGGCAAGGCAGGCATAATGTGCAGCGATACTGGATCGTTCTAAGGATAAGTGCTCAATGCATTACGACCAATCGTGGATGGGTTATGGGATGGTCGGCGGACTGCAGGCCGGGGCTATCGCCGCTGTGGTGGGCTTGTTGTTGTTCGGTGTACTTCGCTGGTTTGGCGAACGGAACGAGTGGGGCAACGGCAGGCAGCTGGCCTGGACGTACTTAATTACGCTGGCGCTGACTGCCAGCGGCGATCTGTGGGACCTGGTGTATTTCAGCTATGGTCAATTGCAGTCGCTACAACTGTTGAAGGTCAAACTGGCCGGCGTGCATGATCCCGATGGCATCGGCGCGCGGGTGATGTGCGAATTCATCGGCGGGGTCGTTGGTGTGTATGTGGGTTGGGTCTTGTTCGCCCGGCTGGGGCTGATTCGTTCACGCACGCCGACGGATAGGCCGAAGATCGACCCATGACGACGGCGGATGTCCAAGCGGGCCGTGGTATGCGATTGACGCTGAATATCGTGCAAGTCGTCTGCTTTACTTTTTTTGCCTACTTGGTGGTCGGCCTGCAGCTGGCGGTACTGCCGCCCTTTGTACACAACGATCTTGGCTTCGGCGCGGTGCTGGCGGGGTTGGCCATCAGCACGCAATACATCGCCACCTTGCTGACCCGTGGTTTTGCCGGGCGCACCACCGATGTCGCCGGGCCTAAGCGGGCTGCGCTGATCGGCATGACGGCGTGCGGCATCAGCGGCGTGATGATGATCGCCGCCGCACTGGCTCATCAGATACCGTCGCTGTCGCTGGGCCTGATGCTGGTGGGCCGGTTGGCGCTGGGTTTCGGCGAGAGCTGCGTTGGTACCGGCTGCATCATGTGGGGTATTGGCCGGGTCGGCGCAACGCACACCGCCAAAGTGATTTCATGGAATGGCATCGCCACGTATGGCGCCCTGGCGCTGGGCGCGCCGCTGGGCGTGTGGCTGGTGAATATCGGTGGTTTTATCGCGATTGGCATCGCCGGTGCGCTGCTGATGCTGGCGGCGTTGTTGCTGGGCAGCTTGCAGCAAGGCGTGCAGGTACAGGCGGGCGAGCGCTTGCCGATGCGCCATGTGTTTGGCCGAGTGATGCCGTACGGCATCGGCCTGGCGATGGGCTCGATCGGCTTCGGCGTGATCGCCACCTTTATTACCTTGTATTACGCCAGCGTGGGCTGGAGCCATGCCGCCCCGACCTTAAGCGTTTTCGGCGTGTGCTTTGTCAGCGTGCGCCTGCTGTTCGGCAGCACGATCTCGCGCTTTGGCGGCTATCGCGTCGCGCTGGTTTCGCTGCTGGTCGAATGCTGCGGACTGATCGTACTGTCCAGCGCCGCGCATGCCGGCACGGCGATGTTTGGCGCGGCGCTTACCGGCATCGGTTTTTCACTGATTTTCCCCGCCCTGGGTGTCGAGGCCGTCAATCGGGTAAGCATCAGCAACCGTGGTGCGGCACTGTCGGCCTATTCGGTGTTTGTCGATGTCGCGCTCGGCGTGACCGGCCCGCTCGGTGGCCTGATTGCCGCATCCGGCAACTACGCCCCGATGTTCGCCATCGCCTCGTGTTTATCGCTGGCATCGGCCATGCTGACCGGCCTGCTGTATTTCAAGCACGGCAAGCCGACACTGGCTTGATGCTTTTGATCGAGGTTGGGTCTTCGCGCACCAGCGCTAGGCCTGGGGTTTTCATACATCCCCCGAGCACGGCGACCCCGAGAAAAAATAAAGTGAGCAATGTTGTACGGCTGAAGCCGTAGCTACCTACGCTTCCCCGTTCCCCGTTCCCCGTTCCCCGTTCCCCGTTCCCCGTTCCCCGTTCCCCGCCCGCAATCAAAGCACCGGATCGAACAGCCGCGCCACATGCATGGCCAGCCGGGTCAAATACGGTGCCTTGCGATAACTGTCTTCGTTCAACTCGTAGGCCTGGGCGAAGTCGTGTTCAAGCATCGCCTCTACCTCGCTGGCGAAAGCCTGATCGACATTGAGCGCGGTGATTTCGAAGTTAAGGCGGAACGAGCGACTGTCGAGATTCATGCTGCCGATGGCAGCAGTGTCATCATCGATCAACAAGACCTTTTGATGCACAAAGCCGGGCCGGTAACGAAACATGCCGACCGCTTCATGCGCATACAGGCCGGAGGCAAGAAACACGGTGCGGTGATCCGGGCGCGAGGGAATCAGCACGCGCACGTCCACGCCGCGAAATACCGCCAACCGCAGTGCGGACATCACCGCCTGATCGGGCACAAAATAGGGTGTGGTCAGCCACAGCCGTCGTTGCGCGGCGTGAATGGCGCCGACAAAAAACAACGAGCAGCTTTCCTGCGCATCGGCGGGGCCGGTGGCGACAATCATGGTGCTGGCGTTGCCGTCGCTGATGCGCGGCAGCAGTAGTGGCGGCAGGGCGCCGGTGACCCAGTGCCAGTCCTCGGCAAAGCTGCGCTGCAGATCGGTAACGGCCAGGCCTTGCAACTCCATATGCGTATCGCGCCAGGGCGCCAGCGGTGGTTTCAGGCCGAGGTATTCATCGCCGACATTGAGCCCGCCGACAAAGCCGCGGCAGCCATCGATGACGACGACCTTGCGGTGATTGCGAAAATTCAGCTGAAAGCGATTGCTGCGGCGCTGGGTGGCAAACGGATGAATCGCCACGCCGCCTGCCTGCAAGGTTTCCACATAGTGTTTGGGCAAGGCGTGGCTGCCAATGCCGTCATATAAGACACAGACCGCAACGCCCGCGGCGGCACGTTCCAGCAAGGCCTGTTGCATGCGGCGGCCGAGTTGGTCGTCGTGGAAAATGAAAAACTGCATCAACACGCACTGCTTGGCTTCGGCGATGGCCGCGAAAATGGCCTCGAAAGTGGCATCGCCATCGATCAGCAAGCGCAGTCGCTGGCCATGATGAAAGCGCGCGTCCGCCATGGTGGCGATCGAGGCATAACGCGCGAGTGCCGGGGGGAGTGGATCGTTGCTGGCAATTTCCGCGGCGATGATCGTGCGCAGTTGCCGGCGCTTGGTCTGATGCAGGTCGACATAGCCGTGAAAACGGCTGCGGCCCAGAAACAAATACGGCAGCAGGGTGAAGTAGGGCAAAAGCAACAGGCCCAGCGCCCAGGCAAACGCACCCTGCGGGGTACGCGTATTCATGACCGCATGCGTCGCCGCCAGCACGCCAACGATGTGAAACAACAGCGCAACGATGCCAATCATGCTGAGCAGCATGGGGTACTCCAAGCGGGTTTAGCCTTGTTTTTGTTTGGGTGAACCTTGAGCGAGGCGGACGCTATCAAGCACATCATGCTCATGGCTCTGCAAGACCTTTTGTAGATAGTCGATAAATAGGCGGATGCGCGCGGGCAGAAAGCGGCGGCTCGGATAAATCGCATGGATATGCGCTTGCTCGCGGGCGGTATCGGCAAGCACCGGCAGCAGGCGTCCGGCGCGTACATCGGCGGCGATATCCCAGGCCGATTTGAAGGCCAGGCCGTGGCCAGCCACGGCCAGTTCGCGCATCAAATCACCGCTGTCGCAGGTGATGGTGGCGGAAATGGGCAGCGAGCGGGGGCCGGTGGCGGTCTGCACGATCCACGGCAGGATGCCGCGCCCGGGGCGATGCAGCATCAGGCAGGTGTGCTGTTGCAAATCGTCGGTGTGGCTGGGGCAGCCGTGCCGCGCAAGATACGCCGGCGCCGCGCAAATTACTCGATAGTTACGCACCAGCTGGCGCGAGATAAGTTGTGAATCGGCCGGTGTGCCGCTGCGCACGGCGACGTCCACCCCATGCTCGAACATATCCAACGTGGTATCGGAGATGCTGATGCGCAGGCGCAGTTTGGGATGTTGCGCGGCAAAGTCGGCGGCTATCGGTCCAATCCATTGCCGCCCCAGATCCAGCGGTGCCGACACGTGCAGGGTGCCGCGAGCTTCCATCTGGCCCGCGCCGACAGCCGTATTGGCTTCATCGATATCGCCGAGGATGCCCATACAGCGCTCGTAGTACACGCTGCCTTCGTCGGTTAGCGCCAGGCGCCGCGAGCTGCGTTGCAGCAAGCGGACGCCCAGCGTCTGTTCAAGCCGGGTCAGGCGTTTGCTGGCGACTGCAGGTGACAGCCCGAGTTCGCGTCCGGCCGCCGAAAGGCTGCCGTCGCTTACCGCACGCACGAACAGCTGCATATCCTCAAGATCAATCATCGACGTCGGTCATCTTCAACTTTCTGGAAAAGATGCTTGCATAGTTTGGCCAATTCTCATCCATCGCGGCAAGTTGCACAGTAGCGCCTGCTGTCTTTGCTTGCTGCATCCTTGTCCCTATTCCCAGGAGCCGTGTCATGAAAGCTGTTGCCTACCGCCATTCGCTACCGATTGCCGACCCGCAGAGCCTGCTCGATGTCGAGTTACCCGACCCGCTGGCGCAAGGGCGCGACCTGCTGGTGAAGATAGAGGCAATCTCGGTCAACCCGGTCGATACCAAGGTACGCAAGCGCACCGATCCCCAGGGTGCGGACAAAGTGCTTGGCTGGGATGCCGCTGGCACGGTGCTGGCGGTGGGCGCTGAGGTCAGCCTGTTCAAGCCCGGTGACGCGGTGTACTACGCCGGCGCGATTGATCGCCCCGGCAGCAATGCTCAACTGCAATTGGTGGACGAGCGCATCGTCGGCCGCAAACCGGGCTCGCTTGATTTTGCCGATGCGGCGGCGTTGCCGTTGACCTCGATTACCGCGTGGGAGCTGCTGTTCGATCGGCTAGGTGTGCCGCGCGACAACACGGCGGGCAGTGTACTCATCGTGGGCGCCGCGGGCGGCGTGGGCTCGATGGCTGTGCAGCTGGCGCGCAAGCTCACTGGCCTTACCGTTATCGGCACGGCATCGCGCGAGGCGAGCCGCGAGTGGGTGCTGGGCATGGGGGCGCATCATGTGATCGATCATCATGGCGATCTGGCGGCGCAGGTCCGCGCGCTGGCACCGCAGGGTGTCAACTACGTGCTCAGCTTGACCCATACCGAACAGCATTACGCCGCTATCGTCGATGTCTTGAAGCCACAAGGGCGACTGGCCTTGATCGATGATCCGGCCACGCTGCTGGATATCCGTTTGCTCAAGGGCAAGAGCCTGTCGCTGCATTGGGAGTCGATGTTCACCCGTTCGCTGTTTCATACCGACGACATGTCAGCTCAACATCGCTTGCTCAACGAAGTGGCGGATCTGGTCGACGCCGGTGTGTTGCGCAGTTCGGTGCGCGAAAATCTGGGTCGTATCGACGCGGCCAACCTGCGCCGTGCCCATGCCTTGCTGGAAGACGGCACGTCGATCGGCAAATGGGTGTTGAGCGGCTTCTGAGTCGGCTGGCCGCTTGCTACAGTGGCGCACTTTCGTCACTAGGCCATGCCGGCCGGGATGGTTTTGATGCGACTGCGGTTTTGGGTGTTTGCGCTGTTACTTGTCACATCGACATGTCAGGTAACCGCCGCCGAGGTGGTTGGCGATGACAGACAGCAGGCGGCGTTGAGCGCCTTGATGGATGGTCGCCCGCCCGCAGTGGATAGCGTCAAGAGCATCGCGCTTGCTCCATGGCCGCATGCTCCGGCAGATGCCGGAGCGTTATGGGTGGTGGCCGCCCTGGTGCAATCGCCGGGAAGCGAAGGTGATGTACAGCTGTGGACTGGCGTATTGCGTCGAGACGGTGAGAATTTTCGGCTGCTCGCGAAAGATCACAGCGAGCACATCGACTCGATGCCATTGCTGTGGAATCCCGGTGTGATGCTGGATCTGATTCCTTATCGCATCAGTGCGCAGGAGACTGCGTTCGGTGTGCGCATCAACGGCAGTTACAACTCCACTGCGCATAGCGATGCAGAAGAGCGAGTCAGTTTGTATCGCTTCGCCGGCAGTTCGTTGACTCCGGTTTTTACCGCGCTTACCTACAGCAGCAGTTTCGATAAAGATGCGATAGCAGCCTGTGCCCAAGACAAGGCTGGTCAGGGCCATGAGCCCAGTGACGCGCAACAACAGGCTTGCGAAAGGGAAATCGTCAGTGAGCAGCGCTACGTATTGATATTCAGCCCACAGGCAACCAAGGGCTACTACGACGTGATCATGCGCGCTGCGGCGGGGCAGCCAGCGGCGGCCAAGGCCGCGCGTTCTCGTTGGAATGGTCAGAGCTACGCGCCACGTCGTTTCGACGGCGATCTTTAGTCAGGGCGGTGGGTGGGTTTGCTGAAATTCGGCTTCGATGTGGCGCGGTCATTTGCCGGGATTCTGCCAAGTGGAAGTTAGGCAGTTTGAATGGCTCGCTTGGGCCAGAATGGTATCGGCGGCAACACAGCTATTGATTTGGACTTTGAATGTTTTCGTCGATAATTTTTTGCTCGGCTGTCCTGATGTCGTCATCAAACGCCTCGCTCATTAATTCATCCCACACATCTGGCCCTTCTACACGCCACCAGTACGGCCTGTTTTCGTCTGGCTTGAGATGGTCATAGATGCCTACAAGGCCAAGCAGTTCAATCGGATTGTCGCCCGTAAAGCGAAATCCATTTTTTTCGGCGGTCCATAGGGCATTCGTTGGGTAACACAGGTCAGAGTCTATTTCTCCTTCGATTTTTAGCTTGAATCCACGGTCGCGAAGAATGCGCAGGCAGGCATTAAAGACATTTGCATGACTTCCTAATGGCATATAACCCCTGGTGACCTTTACGTCATGGTCGCGTGGAAGGTGATGTCAAACAGATGGCTTCAATCGTAAAGCTGGCTTTGGAGCAAATCATGGCCAGCTACGGTGCACCGAACCCGATGAGCCTTTAATCACGGCGCGAGCAACTGATCCGCCAAGACGCGCGCCTGCTGCCGAATTTCCGGCATGGCGGTGGATTCCCACAGCACCCCGCGCAACAGGCTGCCGATGGCGAACAGCCGTGGCACGGTATCGCCAGGCTGCTGCAAGCGTCCATCGGGGGTGGCATGACAGCCGAGGCCGAAAGGATCGGCTCTGATGTGCCCGTTGGTTACCAGCTGACGGACCAGCGTGTGTTGGGTACGACGCACATCGGTGTCCAAGCCCACGGTTTGAATCACCAGGTCGGCGTGCATCGTCGTCGGCGCGTTGCCACCGCGACGCAGTATCTGCAACTGCAGGCGGCCATCAGAACATGCTACTTGTTGCATCCGGCCGCGATAACGTTGCAAACGGCCATCGTGTTCAAGTGTGTCCAGCGTGTTGTTGACTTGCGGCGGCATGCGATGCCGCACGCGCTCCCAGGCCCAGCGCACGTGGCGCAGAAAGCGCGCCCGCTCGACATCGGGCAAGCTCATCCACAGTGACGATGTATGCGGACGCAGGCTATCGATGACGGTGCGCCAATCGCGGCTTTGAGCCATCGCCCCGCGCAGCAGATGCGTCCAGCGGCGGATCTCGGGCGAGTCGCGCATGGCTTCGATCAATTCGGCACTATCGTCGGCGGGTGCCGATGCGCTGGCCAAATGAGGCTCGGGCAGCAGGCCATGGCGAGAGATAGCGGTGAATCGTGCGTTGGGCCATTGCGCGGCCAATTCGATCAGCACATCGGCAGAGGTCAGGCCGAGACCGATCAGCGCGATGTCGAGCGGCCGTGGGTCGGCGCTGACTTCAGACAGAAACGGCCATGGGTCGATAATGTATTGACCACTGGCCAAGGCCTCGTCGCTGACTCCGCCAAGCGGTTGCGGCGGCAAGGTGCCTATGGCCAGGACGGCGGCATCGACACGGTGATTGTTTTCGCCCTGGATCACGGTAATGCCGTCGTGCTCGGGTACCAGCGAATCCACCGCGAACGGAATGATGCGAACGTCATGGCCGGCCGTTTGCGCCCGCCGTAGCGCATGTTCCACCTCGGCTTCCAGATAGTCGCCGTAAGCTCTGCGCGGCAAAAAGTCGGTGCCGGCGATGGCGTGGTCACCGCGTTGCGCGAATTCGAGAAAGCCCTTGGGCTTGCCGGCGAACATGCTCATCGACGCCGCCCGCACATTGAGCAGGTGCCGCTCGGAACGCGTGTTGTAGGCCACCCCGCGGGCGTATGCGCCACCGCCGGTATACCAGTCCAGTTGCAATGGAGCGGCCGCTGGTCGATCCATTAACTCGCTCAGCAGGGTCGACGCCGAGGCGCCACCACCAATGATGGCGATCCTTCGTTTCATGAAATCCCTTGGGCGCGTTGCTGGATCGGGCGGTGTCGTTCAACCACGCAGACGACCCGCGATCGCGGCGTGCTGCGTTTGAGCGAGCCATTGATTGGCCTGCTCGCCGGGTTGCTGGGCAGCGGGCTCATAAGCCGAGTATTGCGCCAGTTGACCGCCATAGACATGCAGGGTGAGTGCGGTGTCATGCCGCGATAGATTGCGGCAACGATGTGCATGCGTGTCACCTGCATCGAACCAGGTGGCGTCGCCGGGGCCGAGCCAGTCGCGGCGCAGAAAGCGCAGGGCATTCGAGGCGGATTCGCGTTCATACGACTCCACTTCGAGCGCGCCATACAAGGCGACCTCAACCCCCCATAACCCACCGTGATCGTGCACGGGAGTGTAGTAATTGGGTGGCCACGACATGATCAACACACTGATGGCCGGTTTGTTGCGCTCGCCCAGCAGCCAACGCTGAAAGCCGCGCTTGGCGTGGTGCAGTTTGCTCAAGCCATCGCCAGCTACCGGCGTGTCTTTATGGATGACACTGCCTAATGCACGTGCCATGGCGGCTAAATCAGGTTGCTCGCCGACACCGTACTCAAGCGCGATCTCTCGTAATGTTTTTATGGTTCGCGAATGCTTGCCCATGAAAAAAACTCGGCAGATGACGGTGCGCAGTGGAGCATGCCTCTCGTTAAAGTCATGTAACCCCAACACTGCCAGATAGTTAGGGATTGCTTAAGGCGAATTCAACCGCACGGTTGGGCCGGATCTGTTTGCGCGCAGGGCTGGGCGCTCATTCGTTCGTGTATCGGCCTGCATTTTCCTGTGCGAGCCACGGGGAGACGATGAACGGGTGGTCGCGTGGCATGACTTCCGATCCATGAAAAGTCAATGGCAGGAGCCTAATCTGCAGTCATGACTTCATGCAGCGCAGACAACCGCCATGTGCATGGAGCAACGAGGAGAGCGACATGATTGCGATAGGCGTGCTGGTAATGCTGTTCACGATGTTGTGGCTGGTCGGCTCGGTGATCGGGCTGGTGTTCAAGCTGACGTTTGCCTTGATCGGCGGCTTGTTCAGTATCGTTGGTGCGGCGTTGGGTCTGTTTTTTGGCGGCATGGCGTTGATGATCATGGTGCCCATCGTGGCACTGGCCTTGTTGCCGATATGTTTGCCGGTTTTGCTACTGGTTGCAGTGGTCTGGGCGATCGCCCGCTCCAGCCGTCAACCCGCCGCTACGGCCACACCGCATGTGGCAGCGCGCATTTTCCGACGAGATCCGTATCAGCACGATCTAGTCGGTAGGATGTATTCACCGATTGCCGTGGAAAGGCCCGGCTCCGTTGTGGTGGCGGACCGGGCCTTAGTTTTTACAGCTCGCGCAAGTCGAAGCTCACTGGAACGCGAGCCCAAGCACGCACAGCGTGTCCTTGAACGGTTGCCGGTTGGAATGTCCATTTCGCCAGCACCTGTTCGCGGGCGCTACGGTCAAGCAGCGAGAAGCCACTGCTTGTTTCGATCGCTACATCGACCGGCTTGCCATCTTCGTTCACCAGTACGCGCAGCAACACTGTGCCATGCATGTGTTGGCGCATCGCCTGCGGCGGGAAACTAAGCGGTGCCGAACGATACGCCAGCGAAGCCTCGATGGGCGTGTCGCTCACCGGTCCAGCGGAAACATTACCGGGCGGTGCCATGGTGACCGGGGCAACCGGAGGTGCCTCGATATGGCCTTCGCTGGTGGGTACGACCTGAGGTGGCGTGACTATGGCGACAGGTTGCGGGCGCACATGCGGTATGGCCTTGGGCTGCACCTTTTTAATCTCAATGGTTTGCGGTAGCGGCGGTGGTGGAACCTCCTTTGGAATAAGGCGTATCTGCGTGGGCGCCACTTCCTGCAGGCGCTGCATGATTTCCGGCGCGAGCGGCCGCAAGGCGATCAACAAAACCGCGAGATTGATGGCGATGGCCGCGCTATAGGCGGCGATACGCACGCTGTCGGGATGCGTGCGATGAACAACGGGAAAAGTTGCGGACACCATGAAGCCACCTCCTGCTCGTGGGAAGGGAAGCGCGTGTAACACCTTGGCGAACGACACGGGGTCGTTGGGGAATCGCCCGGTGCGATCTCAGTGTGTACTTTTCGTGAATGCGAATGCAAAAGATTTTTTTGAAACTAATTGGCGCCGCTCGGCCTGGCGGCGCGGTGCGGGATAGCGCCGACTAGACGTCTATATTCGCGGCAAGAAAATCAGCCAGGCTGCGAACCCGTGCCGGGGTGCGGCGGCCGGGCGGAAAGACCAGGCTGACCGCACCCGGCACCGTTTTAAAGTCATCGAGCACGCAACGCAGGCGCCCTTCGGCCAGATCGATTTCGACCAGGCTGCGAGGCAGTGACGCCACGCCTAGCCCGGCACGCACAAAGCCCACCAGCGCATCGAGATTATTCGACTGCAGGCGGCCGTCGACCATGATTTCAACCTCGCGGCCATCGCGTTGAATACGCCACGGCCGCGGTCGCTGGCCGGCGCCACCGGTGTAGACGAGGCAGGCGTGATCACTCAATTGGCTGGGTTGTACCAGGGCGGGCGCGTTGGCCAGATAACCCGGTGTGGCGCAGATGACCCAGGCGCGGGCGCCGAGCCGGCGCACGCGCAAGCTGGAATCCGTCAGGCGGCCGGTGCGAATGGCGACATCAACGCCTTCGTGCAGCAGGTCCACCGGTTGGTCGCGCAGCAAAACGGTCAGCGCGACCTCGGGCTGGGCGGCCAGGAACGTAGGCAGTAACGGCAGCAGCCATTGCCGGCCGAGCACGAGTGGGGCCTCGACCACCACTCTTCCGCGCGGCCGGCGCTGTGCGCCGGAGACAAGCGCTTCGGCATCGTCGAGTTGATCGAGGATCGAACGGCAACGCTGGTAATACTCGGCCCCTTCGATGGTCGTCGTCAGCTTGCGGGTGGTGCGATGAAGCAGGCGCACGCCAAGCCGTTGCTCCAGCCGGGTAATCGCCTTGCCGGCGCCGGACGGTGTCATGCCAAGTCGCTGCGCCGCCGCGGTGAGGCTGCCGAGTTCAACGGTGCGCACAAAGACGGACAGACTGCTTAATTGATCCATGGGCTGAAGGATGGCGTCTTGATTGTGGACTGGCTGTCCAAAGTGAACAGCGAGCGAGCCGGTATATCCGGGCCAGGGCGAAGCCTAATCTGTTCGTCACCTTTCTGGTTGCAACCATGCTTTTCACTTTGCGGAGAATGTCGTCATGAACACCGTTTCGAATGTTGCCTTGGTTACCGGCAGTGCGCGTGGTATCGGTCGCGCGATTGCGGAGCGTTTGGCACAACAAGGCGTTGCCGTCTTGGTACATGCCGGTCATGCATTGGCCGATGCCGAGGAAGTGGCGGCGTCGATCCGTGCCGCCGGCGGACGTGCCGCCGCCATGGCTGCGGATCTGACCGATCCCACGCAGATTACCCAGGTGTTCGATGCGACTGAAGCAGCCTTCGGTGTGCCGAATATCGTGGTGGCGAATGCCGGTGTGTTTGTCGGCGGTCCGGCCATGGATACCGAACTTGAAGCCTACGATTACGCCTTTGCGGTGAATACGCGGGCGACCTTTCTGGTCTTACGTGAGGGTGCGCGTCGCATGGCCGATGGTGGCCGCATGGTCGCCATCTCGACCAATCTGACCAAGACCGGCCGTGCTGGTACTGCGGTATACGCAGCGACCAAGGCGGCCGTCGAACAGTTGGTACACGGTTTTGCCCGCGAACTTGGGCCGCGCGGCATCACCGTGAACGCGGTGTCGCCGGGGCCGACCGATACGCGGATGATTTCCGGCGCGGTGCGTGAAAACGCTCCACTGCAATCGCCGCTAGGCCGCCTCGGCGAGCCGCGGGATATCGCCGATATCGTGGCTTTTCTCGCCTCCGATGAAGCGCGCTGGCTGACCGGTCAGGTGATCCATGCCAGCGGCGGTATTGCGATGTAACCCGTGCAAGGCGCGCGCTCAGCGCGCCTTGCGTACCCGGGCCAGGGTGATCACCCCGACGCCGACCAGGATGATTGCCATGCCGAGCAAATCGTAGGGGCCGACCCGTTCGCCAACCATCACGATACCGAACAGCACGGCTACCGGCGGATTCACATAGGCGTAGGTGGTCGCCACGGCCGGCCGCGCATGCTTGAGCACATATAGAAAAGCACTGAACGCGATGATGGAACCGAAGATCGCCAGGTAGGCGATGGCCAGGGTGGCGCGCAGGGTGGGGTGCGCCGGCATCCGCTCGCCATGCAGAAAACTGACCAACAGCAATGCCACGCTGGCGCAAAGCATTTGCGCGGCGGTGTTCATCGGGCCAGGCGGCATCTGCTGGCGACGGCTCCAGATCGAGCCGAAGGCCCAGCTCATCGCGGCAATGATCAGGGCCAACGCGCCTATCCGCGAACCGGACAAGCCCGCGCCAAGGTTCAGCACGATCACGCCGATAAAACCAATCATCAAGCCAAAGCCTTCGCGTCGGCTGGGCCGTTCGCCATACAGGCTGGAAAACAGGGCGGCGAACAACGGCATGCTGGCCACCGCCACGGCGGCGATACCTGAGCTCACTCGCTGCTCGGCAAAGCAGACCAGGCCATTGCCGAAGCCGAGCAGCAAGATGCCGGTGAATGCGGCATTGCGCCACTGCAGCGGGGTCGGCATCGCCATGCCACGGATACGCAGAAAACCGAACATCACCACGCCGGCGGCGAGAAAGCGCAAACCGGCGAGCAGGAAGGGCGGGTAGCTCTCCAGCGCATAGCGGATACCCAGGTAGGTCGAACCCCAGATGATGTAAAGCGCAAGCAACGACAGCGGCACCAGCACGCGTGTGTTAACGATAGCGACAGGCGCCCCGCGAGTCGCGGAGTCGATAGTGGAGTCGGTCATGAGCGGGGACGCAGGAAGGCATCACGGGGCGGATGCATGGGTATTCTAGCCGGGCCGCAAGCGATAAATGGATGCGCCGTTGGCTGTTCGTAGCGAGCCTTTTGCAAGGCAGGCTTGAGCGGCGTTCAAGGGGGTGTGGCTACAACGCGTCGCCCAGCTCGATCATCATCGTTGCTGCTGTCGATGAAGTCGCCCGGACGTATTTGCAGCGGCGTCGATGCCGCCAGACGTAAGTGGCTCATCGCTGTTCCACATAGGGTCAAGCCTGTTGGCTTTGACAACGATATAGCCACGGTTTATCCCGCTTGCGCCATTGGTTCCAGTGTGGCGGTGCGGCGTTTTTCGCGTGCCAGCAGCTCGCGTTTGCGCTCGACTCCCCATCTCCAGCCGCCAAGGCTGCCGTCCTCGCGGACGATCCGATGACAAGGCACTAGCAGGGCCAGGCGGTTATTGCCGCAGGCGTTGCCGATGGCGCGCGCGGCGCGCGGCATGCCCAGTTCGCTGGCAAGTTCGCCGTAGCTCTTGGTAACGCCTTCGGGGATGCGTGTAAGTGCCTCCCATACCCGCCATTGAAAGGCGGTCGCGGCGACATCCAGTGGCGGCATGACCGGTGCGGCGGCATCGCTCCAGCCCAGTTCGCTGGCGATGCGGGCGATCACGGCGTCCAGCCACTCTTCGCGGCCGGCATCGACCCGTTCATGCGTAGCCTGCGGAAACTCGGCAAGCAGGCGCGCTTTCAATTCGGCGTCGCTATCGCCAAGGGTGACCGAGCAGATGCCACGGGTGGTGGTGGCGACCAGCAGCCGGCCTAGCGGTGTGTTGGTGGTGGTGTAGCGAATGCTGGCGCCAGCGCCGCCGGCGCGGTAACTCGCCGGGGTCATGCCGAACAGGCGGTCGCTATGCTCGTAGACGCGGCTACCGGAACCGAAGCCGGCGTCGTAGACCGCATCGGTCACGCGGGCGCCATCGCGTAAGGCGGCCTTTAGCTGGCCGAAACGGCGAGCGCGGTGATATTCCGCCGGACTCATGCCGTAGCGGCGGCGAAAGGCGCGTTGCAAATGGCTGGGGCTTAATTGCGCAGCCTCGGCAAGCTGGGCCAGGCTGGGTGCGTCGTCGGCGCCTTCGATCAGGTGGCGAACACGTTCCAGGGCGTTGTTGGTGGTGGCGTTAGGCATAGTCATGGCGGCATTCCTAGACGAATGCCGCCAGATTAATCTGGCTGGATAACGACAACTATCCGAATGTTGCGCATGGATCGGGCGATTAATGCGCGGTGCGATTGGTCTGCTGCAGCACCACGAACTCGCCTTCGAGAATTTCCGGTTCATGGGCCTTGGGTGTGGTCGCCGGGCGGTTGCCCTGGCGGCTTTGCGTCCACTGACGCAAGCCAAACACGATCAGCCCGCCGACCAAGAGCACGCCAGCCACAATCAGCCCGAACACCAGCAATACGCCCACCAAGGCAAGACCGATCAACAGCGACAAAGCGCGGACCAGGGGATGGCGGGAGCGACGCGGAGAGAGCAAGACGAAGCGCATGTGTTAAAAATCCGTGTGTTAAAATCAACGACTTACACGTGCAACGATGGGGCCTGACCGCCCGAGAGACAAGTGCCGATGGATACAGTGACACCCGGTCAAGAGGCACTTTGCCAGCTTGATGACATTCCCGATGGCGAGGCGATCGCGGTCGATGCCGTGCTGCCTGACGGCGAAGAAAGCTTGATCCTGCTGCGCCGGGGCGGGGCCGTGCAGGCGTATCTCAATATCTGCCCACATGCCGGTCGCCGGCTGGATTGGGCGCCGGGCAAGTTTTTATTGAAGAACGAGATTTTGGTCTGTGCCGCGCATGGCGCCAGTTTTCGCAGCGGCGACGGCGAGTGCATTGCCGGGCCTTGCCGCGGTGAGCATCTGCGTGCGGTGGCGGTGCGGGTGGAGAACGATGAGGTGAAGTTGGGTTGAGGGTTTGTTTTGTTGGTATGGGCCAGGCCGGACCCCTCCCCAGCCCTCCCCTGCTTGCAGGGGAGGGAGTGTACTGAGGCGAGCTTGGCTGGGGAGGCGTCGATGCGAGTTTTTGCCTCCTCCCCCTGCTTGCAGGGGGAGGTTGGGAGGGGGTTAGGCCTTTCGACGTGCCGCCTTCAACGGAACATCAAATTGATCACCACCAGCGTGATGATCAGTACCAAGGCCGTAAGCGGCAGGCCGACGCGCAGGAAATCCTTACCGCGATAACCGCCTGGGCCGGCGATCATCATCAAGGCGGGATGGCCTGAGCTGAGCAAGAAGGTATTGGACGAGGACACCGCGACGATCAGCGCGTAAGCCGATGGGTTGCCGCCGGTCGCCACGGCGACGCTGATCGCGATGGGCACCATCATCACCGTTGCGCCGACGTTGGACATCACTTGCGAGAACAGCAGGGTGAGCACGGCCAGCGACAACTGCAGTACCCAGGGCGAGGCGCTGCCGAGATGTTGCAACACTTCTTGGGCGACCCAGGCGGCGGTGCCGGTGGCGTCCATCGACCAGCCCAGGGGAATCAGGCAGGCGGTGACGAAAATGGTTTTCCAGTTGATCGCCTTGTACGCCTCGTCCATGTTCAACACGCCGGTGAGCAGCATGCCGATGGCGCCCGTCATCATCGCCACGGACAGATCGAGGTGGGTGAACAAGGCCAGGCATTTGGCCAGCACGAAAAAGCCGACTGCCTGCCAGATTTTGCCGGGGCGTTGCTCTTCCTTGGGAATATCGGTCACCACGACCAGGTCTTTGTCTTCCGACGCCAACACCAGGTCACGCCAGCTGGAATGCAAGACCAGGCTATCGCCCGCGCGCAGGCTGACCGAGCGCACATCGTCGCGGAACACCTGGTCGCCGCGATTCACCGCCAACACCGAGACACCGTAGCGTTTGCGCAAACGCAACTCGCCCACCGTCTGCTTGATAAAGCGCGAGCTGGGTGGAATCACCGCTTCGGAAATACCGGCGCGGCTGGGATTGAACAACTCGCCCAACTGACGCATGCGCGGTGACAAGCGGCAAAGCTGGTTGTTGGCGAATTGATTGAGCTGGTCGCGCGGGCCAAGCACGCCGAGTACCGAGCCCACCCAGATCACCAGATCGATCGGCGGTGCCATGCGTGCATCGGTACCGCTCTTGATCGCCAGAATCAGCGGAGCGCCGTACAACTGCTCGACTTCGCCAATGCTCATGCCGACCAGGGGGCTTTCGGCGGTGATCGTCAGCTCGGCGGTTTCGCCGACGATGCCATAGGTCTCGGCGAAGTAACTCTCGGTGCGCCCGGGGGTCACCTTAAGGCGCTGGTCTTCGCGCTCGGGCAGCAGCTTGCGGGTGAACAGATAAAAGAACAGCACGCCGGTCAGCGCGAGCACCAGGCCTACCGGGGTGACGCTGAACAAGCCGAACTTGGGGATCGTATGCGCACCCGCCGGCAGATTGGCGTTGGCGCTGGCGATCAAGTCGTTGAGCACGATCAGCGGCGAGTTGGCGATCAGCGTGGTGTTGGTGGCGGTCAGAATGCAAAACGCCATCGGCAGCAGCAGGCGTGAAATCGGCACGCCGGTACGCGCGGCGAGACGGCTGGTGACCGGAATCATCAGGGCGGCCAGTGCCTGGCTGGGGATCACTGCACTGAACAAGCTGGTGACCAGGTTAATCACCAGGCCAAGGCGCGATTCCACGCCGCGCGCCATGCGCATGACGAAGTTGGCGGTTAGCGAGAGCACGCCGGCGCGGTCGAGGCCGGCGCCCATGATCATGATCGCGATGATGGCGATCACCGCGTTACCGGCGAAGCCGTTGAACACGCGTTCGGAAGGAATCAAGCCAGTGAGGCCGATCACCACCACGACCAGTAGCGCCACCATATCGGCGCGGATCCACTCCAGCACCAGCATCAGCATGGTGAAGCCGACCAGGCAGAGCACCAGAATCATTTCAGGGCTGAGCGAGAGTCCCACTAGCGGTCATCCCGCGGCAGCGGTGAGCAGAGGTGGATGCGATTGTGCAGTGGCTGCCTCACGCTGCGGCGACTCGTCCCTGTTTGATACGCGAGTATAAGCGTGGCGGTGCGGTTGCTGGTGAACCGCACGCTAGTGGAGTGACTACAGCTGCGTGAACGGACCGCGTGCTCAGGCCTTTCGGTACAGCAGGTCCCATACCCCGTGACCCAGTTTCAGGCCGCGCCGCTCGAAATGCGTTTCGATGCGCCAGTCCGGCTTTTCCGCATAGGCGGCGCGGCCGGTCTGGTTGCGCCAGTCCGGCGCGGCCTCCATCACTTCCAGCATGTGCTCGGCATAAGGCTGCCAATCGGTGGCCAGGTGCAGCAGGCCGTTGGGCGCCATCCGCGAAGCAAGCATGGCGACGAACTCCGGTTGGATGATGCGGCGCTTGTTATGACGCTTCTTATGCCAGGGGTCGGGAAACCAGATTCGCGCCTCGGCCAGGCTGCCGGGGGCGATCTCGTTTTCCAGCACTTCCACCGCATCGTGTTTGTACAGCCGCACATTGCCGGCGTCGCGGGCGGCCAGCGCGTTCATCAGCCGGCCGACACCGGGACCATGCACCTCGATGCCAATGAAATCGCGGCCTTGGTCATGCTCGCTGGCCCAGGCTAGGGCCTCGCCATTGCCAAAGCCGATTTCCAGTACCAGTGGCGCGTTGCGGCCGAAACGCGCCGCGTAGTTTTGCGCCGTGCCGCTATAGTCGATGCCGTAACGCGACCAGTGCGCATCGAACGCGCGCTGCTGCGCCGGGGTCATCCGTCCTTCGCGCAGCACAAAACTGCGGATGCGGCGCATGTACTCCGGGA